>RXJC01000103.1 GCA_003963435.1 Bradyrhizobiaceae bacterium
AAGCCGAAACCGCGCCCGTCGCAAAGCCCGAAAAGCCCGAAAAACGCCGCCGCAGCTACTCCTCGAAGCGCTCGTCGAAGCGCGAAGAGCCCGCGCCGGCACCCGCCGCACAGGCGGCACCGGCGAAACCGGAGACGGCCTCGGCGGCATCGACCCTGACGTCATTCTTCAGGCGGTAGAACGCGCCAGCCTCGACAGAAGCCGCTTGCATGCGGCGATCGGACGCTGCGACCTGCGCTGCCCTTTTGCGGCAGCTTTGCGTTCTTTGACGGCACGCTCCAGGCGTCGCCCCTGTCCGAAGCTCGCGGAATCCGATGAACGAACTTGATGATGTCTTGAGGCTGCTCGTCGCAGCGGGTACGGGCCTGCTGATCGGCATCGACCGCGACATGAACGACAAGCCGGTGGGAATGCGGACCCTCGCGCTGGTCGCCCTCGGCTCCGCGCTGGTGTCGATCTCCGTGATCGAGTTCCAGAACATGCGTGATCATCCTGATGCGATCTCCCGCGTCATTCAGGGCGTCGTCGCCGGCGTGCTGACCGGCGTCGGCTTCATTGGCGCTGGCGTCATCCTGCACGACGGCAAGTCGAAGACGGTGCATGGCCTCACGACGGCGGCAACCGTCTGGATTGCGGCGGGCCTTGGAATTGCCTGCGCGCTCGGCGCCTGGCTGCTCGTCGGTGCTGCGATCACGGTCACGCTGCTCGTGCTGTTCGTGCTCGGCTGGGTCGAGCGCCGGCTGGGATTGAAATAGCGAGCTCGCAGCCGGACATACCAAATGATACGGAAGAAACCCGCTTAAGACGGCAGTATCCGCTCTCGATTTGATTCGGAGCGGAGATGACGGACGCGAATTTTCTGCGGGAGCAACTCGCGTTGATCCGCGAACTGGCGGACCAGGCCGATCCCTACATCAGGAAACGACTGCTCGCCTTGGCCGAACGATACGAGCGCCAGCTGGCTGAACAGAACCGGAAGATGCCAAGTCGACCCTGACCAGGTCGACCCTGATGGTTCTCGCGCAGCTTTGAGCCAGCGGATCGGCAGAAACATCACCTCCCCTGTTGCCTGCCCGCGCCATCCCGACCATATTGCCGCCATGACAAAGAAGCCCTTCCGCCTCTCGCCCTACCAGGTGCAGTTCCTGCTCGTCGTCGGTTTCCTCACCGTCGGCTCTGCGCTCTACGTGCGCTATCTCGCCATCGAGTTCTCGCAGGTCGCCCTCGCCTGCGATGCGGGGCTGCAGACGCTGCTCTGCAAGTCGCGGGCGGTCTCGACCGTGCTGTTCAAGAATTCGGTGTTCGGCATCGTCGCGCTGGTGGTTGCGACGCTGAACCTGATGCGGCCGTCGATCGTGCTGCTCACCGTCGGCATCGTCGCGGCGGGCCTTGGCATCGTGCTCTACAATGTCGTGCTGTCGGGCCTTGCGATCGGCCTGTTCATTCTTGGGTTTGCTCGGCCCGCGCCCGCCACAGCGTGAGCGCGAACAGCAGATAGATCGTGCAGGTCCACAGCGACTGCCAATTGTCGCGGCCTTCGTTGAAGAGCACGAACACGGCCGACAGCGCCAGCACGCCCGCGAACACCGATTCCGCGATCGGACGCTGGCCGATCTGGGGCCGGTTCAGCATCAGAAGCGCGAACGGCACCACCGCCATGGTCAGCGCGGCGTAGGGGAAATCCTTGTAGCGCGGGTCGAACACGAAGCCGAGCGCGGTCGCCGCCGCGATCACGGCCGTCACCGCCAGCGTCAAGCCGAGCACGGCGGTGAGCTTCGACCATTTGCGCCCTTCGCGCGGACCGAGCAGATCGAGGAAGGTCGGAAGGCTGCGGCCGATCACCATCGCCTGGGCGCAGAAGATCGGCGACAGGATGCCGGCGAGCAGCAGCGCGCCCCAGAGCAGCCAGCCGCCGATGCCGTAGCTCTCATAGTACATCTTGTCGGCGCCGATTCCGAGCAGGCTCCCCGCCGTCGTCGCCGAAATCGCAACGCCGAGCCAGGCCGAGAAGCGCGGCGTCCACGGCCGCCGCCGCAGCGTGATGATGGCAACCGCGAACACCAGCACGGACAGGCCCATGCCGGCGCCCATGTACCATTTCCAGTACGGGAAGTTGCTGATCGGCTGGCCCGGCGGATATTTCAGGCTCCGGCGCACCGAATCGTACAGGCCCCAATAGCCGCCGACGGTGCCTTCCAGCCTGCGCTTCCAGGGCTGGTCATAAGACTCGATCAGATTGACGCGAAACTTGTTCGACTTCGCAAGGCCGAGGATTTCCGAGACCACCCGTGCCTGGTTGGTGCGCGACGGCAGCGCGCCGTCGCGCATGCGGCCCTCGCTCGGCCAGCCGGTCTCGCCGATCAGGATCTCCTTGCCCGGGAATGCCACCGCCATGCGCTCGCGGATCTGCTCGACATGGGCGGAGGCGAACTTCGCCTTGACCGGGAAATCCTCCCAATAAGGCAGGATGTGGATGGTGACGAAGTCGACGGCGTCGGAGACCTCGCGGTTCTTCAGCCAGTACTCCCAGACGTCGGCATAGGTCACGGGCACGCTGACCTGCGTCTTCACCAGACGGATGATGGAGACGAGGTCGGCCGTCGTCATCTCGCCGCGCAGCAGCACTTCGTTGCCGACGATGAGCGTGGTGATGACGTCGGGGAATTCCTTGGTGAGGCGGATGGCGAGCCCGGCCTGCTCGTAGTTCTTGGCGCGGTTGCTGGAGAGCCAGATGCCCTGCAGCACTTTCAGCCCGCCGACCTTGGCGGCGATCGCCGGCACCTGGTCGAGCCCGTTCTCCATCGAATAGGTGCGGACGCAACCGGTGATCTCTTTGAGCTGGCGCAGGTCCTGCTCGATCTGCTCGGCCTCGATATGGGTCCACGATTCCAGCGGCGTCTGCTCGCCGCGGAACGGCGCGTAGGAGACGCATTGGACCTTGTCGGCCGGATCGATCGGGGCGCGCGCGAGCGTGATCGGCGTCGCCAACCACCACCACACGGCAGCAATCGCACCCAGTGAAACGAGCAGAAGCGCCAGTGGCGTACGAAGAGAAATCGGTTCCGTCCTCCGCGAAGGGTCCGTCGATTACCTGCTTGCACGCCATCTGCCAAGGGGGTGTCAAAGCGGGTGTCCCGATGCCGATCCGTTCCCGCGGATCCGTTCCTGTCTTGAGGGAATGGGGCTGCGGCGGTTCGACCGTGACCTAGCGTCGTGACTTTGCTGGACAAAATTCCAAATACAGGCCATGGACTCCGAAAGACTTTTCCGCCGCATTGGAGACCCATTTGGACGCCATCACCGACGCGTCCGCGGGATCCTGACGCGGACGGGCAGCGGATACATTGGGGAATTCATGCGGCAACGGGTGTTCGAGTCACGAAATGCGGTCCTGCGGCAGTTCGCCGCCACCTTGGCCGTCTCCTGCCTTGTCCTTATAGCCAGCTTCGGCGGCGCGTCCGCCCAGAGCGGCACGCCTGCCCCCGACCAGGGCAAGCAGCCGGCGGCCCAGGCCACCGACGCCGCCAAGGACGCTAACCAGAGCCAGAACCAGAACCAGAAGCGGACCGACGAGTTCGCCGAAGCTGCCCGTGCCATCAATGGTCCGGGCGGCAACCCCGAATGCGTCTGGCTGGGCCGTCGCGCGGTTCAGTTGATGTACAGGGACGACCTCGATACCGCTTTCCGTCACCTCGATCTGTACGACCGCTTCGGCTGCCCCGGCGGCCACATCCAGGCCGCGTTCCGCTGCCTGACCCGCTTCCTGCCTCAGATCGACGACAAGGTTCCGAACAGCCTGAATAACCTGACACAGGCTTGCTGGATCAACCCGGCGGCTCAGCCGCAGCAGGCGGCCGCGAGCGCCGCCCCGCCCGCCGCACCGGCCTCGGGCAATCCGCCGGCACCGCAGCCGGCTGCGAGCCCCTCGCCGGCGGCCAGCCCGGCGCCTGCGCCCCCGAAATAGCCTGAGGCCTCAAATAGCCCGAGGTCTCAAATAGCCTTGGTCGTTTCAGCTGTCGTTCAGGAACGATCGGCCATAGACGCAGTTGGCACTGCCACGCGTCGCTCGAAAAGGCCATGCCCTTAGAAGGACATGAGCTCATGACAGTTGTGAAACCGCGCGGCAGAGGTATGTTTCCCTTGCCGCGGACTTGGTCGGATCTCGGGGTCGGATCCGCTTCCCTGCCACCTCAGCCCCTATTGGTTTAGCCGCGATGCGCGTTGTCGCCGCCGTTCTGTTGCTCGTGTCCGCGCTTCACGCCGGCCTCTGGGGAGTCCTGCGCGACAAGGAACCCGCGCCTGATTTCAAGGGCCTGTTGCCGAGCGTGTCCTACGCGCCGTTCGAGGGCTCGGCGCACCCGGACATCGACAACATCCCGAGCGTCGAGAAAATCCGCGCCGACCTGAAGACGCTGTCGACCATGACGCGCGCGATCCGCCTCTATTCGTCGACGGGCGGCGTGGAGCTGGTGCCGCCGATCGCAGCCGAGTTCGGCCTCAAGGTCACCGTCGGCGCCTGGATCGACAAGGACAAGGATCGCAACGCCCGCGAGATCAAGGCGGCGATCGAGCTCGCCCGCAAGAACAGCAACGTCGTCGGCGTCGTCGTCGGCAACGAGGTCATCTACCGCGGCGAGCAGAAGGTCGAAGACCTCATCGACATGATCAAGAAGGTGAAGAGCGCGGTCCGCGTGCCCGTCACCACCGGCGAGATCTGGAACATCTGGCGCGACAACCCCGAGCTCGGCTCCAGCGTCGATTTCATCGCCGCGCACGTGTTGCCCTATTGGGAAAATTTCCGCTCGGATCAGGCGGTCGACCAGGCCGTGGACCGCTACAACCTGTTGCGCAATCAGTTCCCGGGCAAGCGCATCGTCATCGCCGAATTCGGCTGGCCGAGTGCGGGCTATAATCTACGCAACGCCGACCCCGGTCCGTTCCAGCAGGCCCTGACGCTTCGCAACTTCGTCAGCCGCGCCGAAGCGCTCGGCATGGAATACAATATCGTCGAGGCGATCGATCAGCCCTGGAAGTATTTCGAGGGCGGCGTCGGTCCCTATTGGGGGATCCTGAACGCCAGCCGCGAGCCGAAATTCGCCTGGACCGGTCCGGTCGAGAATCCCGATTATTGGAAGCTGATGGGCATCGCGCTTCTGGTCGGCATCCTGCTGTCGCTGCCGATCCTGCGGATCGAGAAGCCGACCGCCAGGCAGGCCTTCCTGCTGTCGGCGACCGCCAACGGCGTCGGCGCCTGGGCCGCGACCGTGTTCGCGTTCTGGAACGGCCATTACTTCATCTTCGGCTCGGCCTTCGCGCTGACGCTCGGCATGATCCTGCTGGTCCCGCTCGTCCTGATCGCAATGGCGCGCATCGACGAGATCGCGGCGGTCGCCTTCGGCCGGCCGCCGCAGCGGCTGCTCACCAAGGGCAAGCCGGTCGAGAACGTGCCCGAGGGTTACTGCCCCAAGGTCTCGATCCACATCCCCGCTTATTTCGAGCCGGTCGACATGCTCAAGCAGACGCTGGATGCGCTGTCGCGGCTGAACTATCCGAACTACGAATGCGTCGTCATCATCAACAACACGCCCGACCCTGCGTTCTGGCAGCCGATCCAGGACCATTGCCGCGCGCTCGGTGAACGCTTCAAGTTCATCAACGCCGAGAAGGTGCAGGGCTTCAAGGCCGGCGCACTGCGCATTGCGATGGACCGCACCGCGGCGGATGCGGAGATCATCGGCATCCTCGATGCCGACTATGTCGTCGAGCCCGACTGGCTGAAGGATCTCGTTCCGGCCTTCGCCGATCCGCGCGTCGGCCTGGTGCAGGCGCCGCAGGAGCACCGCGACGGCGATCTGTCGATCATGCACTACATCATGAACGGCGAATATGCCGGCTTCTTCGACATCGGCATGGTCCAGCGCAACGAGGCCAACGCCATCATCGTGCACGGCACGATGTGCCTGATCCGCCGCGCCGCGATGGACATGGCCGGCGGCTGGTCGTCCGACACGATCTGCGAGGATTCCGATCTCGGCCTTGCGATCCAGGAGCTCGGCTGGACCACGCATTACACCAACACCCGCTACGGCGCGGGCCTCCTGCCCGACACCTACGAGGCCTTCAAGAAGCAGCGGCATCGCTGGGCCTATGGCGGCCTGCAGATCGTCAAGAAGCACTGGCGCCGCTTCCTGCCCGGCGCGAGCCGGCTGACGCCCGACCAGAAGCGCGAATACGGCCTCGGCTGGCTGAACTGGCTGGGCGCCGAAAGCCTCGGCGTGGTGGTGGCGCTGCTCAACCTCGTCTGGGTGCCGATCGTCGCCTTCGCCGACATCGCCATCCCCGACAAGATCTTGACGCTGCCCATCATCGGCGCCTTCGTCGTCTCGCTGGCGCACTTCCTGTCGATGTACCGCGCCCGCGTCGCCATCAAGCCCGGCCAGATGCTGGGGGCCATGATCGCGGCAATGAGCGTGCAATGGACGGTGTCGCGCGCGGTGGCGCAGGGCCTCATCACCGAGCACATCGCCTTCGCCCGCACCTCCAAGGGCGGCCTCAGCCGGATGTCGATCGAGTTCCAGGCGTTCTGGGAGGCCGTGATCGGCTCCCTGCTCGTGCTCGGCGCCGCCGTGCTGGTCGCCACCAACAGCTACCGCCAGATCACCGAGATCTACATCTTCGCCGGCGTGCTGGTGCTGCAGAGCCTGCCGTTCCTGGCCGCCGTCGCCATCGCCATCCTCGAGCTCAGCCGCATCAACTCGTTCCAGTTCTGGCACGACAGCGCCATCCGCACCGCCGAGCTGATCGGCCTGCGCCCCGTGGCGCTGCCCCCGGTGGGCGCGCCGCAGGCCGTGCCGACCGAGGTGCGGCGCGAGACGAACTGACCGGCTCCCAGCCAGCCGGGACCTCGTGATGAAAAGTCACGTGCCCCTTCGATGGGGATGGCGGCCCGCAATTCGGGTTGAGAATTCCGGCCTAAACCGCGGACGGGGCAAGCAAATCCCCGCTCCTGCCGGGAGTTTCGGCAGCGCCCCGCACTATTGACCTGCGCAGCCACTGCCCCTACACAGCGCAGGCCGAGAGCATGATCCGGAAACAGCCGGTTTTTCCCCGCGACGCAAGTCGAGCGTAGCGGCAAGACATGCTCCTCGAATGTCCGAACACGATGGCGATCTCTTTCAAGCCATCAGCGGCCATGGGAGCGCGTAGCTCAGCCGGTAGAGCACGTGACTTTTAATCACGGGGTCCTGGGTTCGAGCCCCAGCGCGCTCACCACCTTGAAAAACCTAGACAATTTGGCTTTTTATAAGAGCCTCTGAGTTGCCGTTTTCTTGGTCCGGTAAGCACTCGGTAAGCTTTGCTCGTTCGTCGCCCGCAAATGGTTGTGACGGATGAAATCGGTTGGTCTCGACATTGACGGTGGATCATTCGGCAGCGATCTAACCGGCCTGATCGTTCTGCTCTGCGCTCTTGTCGCGCTCGGCGTTGCCGCGTGGTGGCAGCGACGCAAAGGCCCGCCAGCCTAAGAAGCCAGCGGGCCTGTACACTCCTTGAATCGATCAGGCGACCAACGATCGCGGCGCGCGGATCATTGGCCCTGCAGAGCCTCCTACGCCATCTGCGGAGCGTAGAGCATCCCTTGTCCTGATTGCAGCGAAGGCACGCCAGGGCCTTGTTTGGGCCGTCCAGCGTGCCGCCGTGGGTCCGCGGGTGGATATGATCCCGCGTCGGGAAGGCCATCGGCTCGCCGCAGTAGAGGCATGGCTTGCCGATGGCCTCTCTCAGCTCAGCGCGGCTTACGTGGTGCATCGGGGTCGAGGCACTTCGTAAGTTCGACCAACCACAGCCCGGCTTGCACCGAGTAGCGGTAGGCTCTCAACCGGGCGAGTGCCGCAAGTGCTCGGATCAGGCGCATGGCTCACCGTTCGCCATCAGAAGCCCGTCGATTACTTTGCGGATAGTCTCGCGTGCCTGGGGCGGTAGTCGCGCGCACCTCTCTGCTAGGCTAGGCTGGGGAGCCATCCGCCGCGCCTGCTTCATCGCGACAAGATCGCGAACGCGGCCGTAGACCATCCAATCAAACAGGATGCCGTGCTTTTCAATGTAGCTTATCAGCGCCGTCGTTGGCGTGGCGTAGACCTTCGGCGGGGCAGGTAAATTCCATTCCAGCGCCAGCCAATCGAGGCGCCGCTTGATTTGATCGGGATGGGTAGCGCCAGCCAGGAACAGGCGTCCGTTGGGCGTTTTCCTGCGCTGCTTGGCTCTGCGGGCCGCATTGCGGCGGCGGGTTCGAGCAAGGGCGCTCAGCTTTCGCGATGGCTTTGTCATGGGTTGGGTTCTCAGGTTTTGGCTTCTTAGGGCCGGTGCAGCTCGGAACGGCGAGCAAGCCGGGGTCTAAGAACGTGCCTGAGAGACACGCGGCACAGCCTTTAGGCTTTCGCCCTGGACATTGCCCAAGGCTTGGCGGCCTATAGGCGTTGCTGTGCCACCCCGGCCGTGCTATGCACACAGCCAGGTTGACACGCCCGCCAAGGCGTATCGACGCGCCGCAAGCCCCGCCAAGGGCTGTTAGGCGCCTTAGCTCCCCACCGTCGCCAAACGGTCGGAAGCTTCTCAGGTCCGGGTTCTTAGGCCCACGGACACTCTTTCCGATTTGCGGTTTCCGATCAATTAAAATTCCCCTCACCGGGGAAAGAATGGCAATTTACCCGTACTGGGATAGGGAGCACCCCCCATGCTTACGCTTGCCTTGATTGTCGTCGGCGCCATCGTGGTTTTCGTGGCCGGCTGCTTCGCCTTAGGCTTTTTCGATCGCCACCGGGAATCCGTCATTGGGCTGGCGGTATGCTTCGCGGCTGCCGTTGCCCTGTCTTATCTCCGATCGATGCACTAATTAAGCTTCTCGCGTGGAAGGTCGGGCACTTCAACGGGCACGCCGCCCTTTGCGCGCTGGATTATCGCGTCGGCTTTGTCGGAAGCTTCGGCTTCGCTGATTGCGCGCTCTACTTCGTTCTTGTCGCCGTAGACGGCAAGCCATTGTGCCTCCTCGCCCGGCTTAAACTGTTGGATGGGACCGACGCGAATAACCTTCGGTCTGACTTCCGTTCCTACTTCATCGGTCGGGGAAATGCGCGCGTGACGATAGGGAGCAAGAGATTCCGCGGCCTTCTGAGCCTTCGCGCTGTAGTCGTCAATCAGCTCAGGGTCGCCCTTAGTGCCTAAGGCGATCTGTTCATTCATCAGCCCGGACCAATACTCCATTTGCGCTTGAAGCACGTCAACAGGCGATAGGCGCCCCTCTTTGTTGAGGCGCCTCCCGGCCGCTTTCTTTGTGGTTCTCGCCTTCGTCATTTCTTGTCGCGCGGCGCACCGATAACGTGAGCCTGGGGCGTGCAGCCCGGAAGCTTCTTGCCGAGGAGCTGCGAGGAGTTGCCCCCAACGCGAGCGCTTGGCGTCTTGCCGTAAATCGATCGCTGCGGCGGCTTGGCTGATCCTGCGCGGCGTCCTGAATTGCCCTTGGCCATGTCAATTTCCCTTTCTGGTTTCAATGAACATTTCGATTCCGGACGGGGACCAATGCCCCGCCAGGAGGTTGGTAGCGCCTTCGGTCATCCATACGGTTGGAAGGGGACCGAGGTTTGCAAGCGAGATTTCGCAGGACTTGACCAACAGCGCGCGTGACAAAGGTTCGGCCGGAAACTCGCCTTCAAGCGAAGCAATCGCGCTATCGATGCGCTCCCGCAATTTCGCAAGATCAGTCACGCTGCACCTTTCGGCACAGCCGGCGGGAAAGCATCGCGGCGAACGCGCGGCGTGCTATTGCCGGAAAGGTCCGGGGTAACGCGGGCATTGATTGCGAGGATCTGAGCATCGAACAGCGGCGCCCGGCCTTCGTTCTGCCGTTCCCTGTCGATCGTGCTAAGCGCCCGCGTCAACGCCGCTACCTTGTTTTCCAGGTCGAGAATGCGCTTTTTGTCGTCCATCGTCACTGTCTCCGGCTGTTGAGGTTCGCGTTGATCTTCGCTGCTAACCGCGCTTCTTGCGGGCGCAACGTGTCGTAGTCCTGTTGAGGATTCCTAGGCGTGCCACCAATGAGCGCGCGGATCATTGCCGCCGTGTATTCCCGGTTCGGCCGCGCTGCATTTGCGGCCTTGGTCGTGTTGTAGTTCAACAGAGCTTGCACGATGGGATTGATCTGATCACCGCGCGCTGTGAGCACGTTTGCAATGTCGCCGCGCGTGCGCTCCATCCCGTTGGCGAGGACGTAGCTTGCGCCTGCTTTCGCGCCTTTCACGGCAAGCCCGGTTAGCGTGGTATCGACGCGGCCGGGCGATGGGGTCTCAGTGTCGGCAATCATCTGTTGCCGCGTTGCCGTCCGCGAGTTGCGCGCAATGGTCTGCGTCGCGTTCTGGAACGTGTTTTCCGCACCAACCCGGTTAACGATCGCTTGCGCCGCTTGGTCGCCGAATAGGAGACGGATCTTCTCAACGTTGTTATTCGTGTCGAGAAAAGCCCGCGCCTTGGCGCCATCGTTCCGCGTGCTGTCAAGCACACGTTCCAATTCGCGCCGTGCGCCAACCTGGGCCATCGCTCTAGCCGGCACGCTCAAATCGTTGATCTGTGCCGCTACCTGTTCGGGCAGTTGCTTCGCGCCAAAGATGGATTGTCCAAAGTCTAGGGCCTCGTCCAGCTCGGGCTTGCTTGCTGCCATCCGCCGCGCGGCCTGGTACTGCCCGCCCGTGACGCGATCGAGATGCTGCACCAAGGCTTGCTTGGCGTTGAGAAGGCCGCCAAGGTCGGCTTTCTGAGCACTCGACAAATCATCATAGCCGGTTCGCATCATGCCGTTGATGCGCTGATCCATCGACTTCTTGACGTAATCCCAGAAACGCAAAGACGGCTGCGCATCTTCAAGAATCTCGCCGTAGTTGGCGGCAACGCCGCGCGCGCGCTGCATTCCTTCTGCGATTGCCGGACGCTGCGCAAGCTGCTCTAGCTGCTGATCCCAAACAACCGGGTGGGCTTCCATGACGCGCCGATATTGCGGGCTTGCAAAGCGGTCCACGATGTCGTGCACCTCGTCGCGCAACTCAACTACGTTGCGAGAGGGGCCTAGCTCCTGGTCGAGCGTCGCGCCAATGCGCTGCCGTGCGCCGGCGCCAAACTCGCCCGTGCGAGATTCGACCGCATCCAAGATTTGATTTTGAGCCCTGCCAAGGGGGAGCGCGACGGCTTCCGCGCGGCCACCCATCTGCCGCCCCATGTCGAGCATCATAGCTTCCGGGCCTAGCCGGGCTTGCGTTGCTGCCACACCTTGGGGCGTCAATGCGTCGTCGGCCGCACTCTGGGACAAGCGCCGCACCGCGCCAGCGCCAACCGGAGCCGTGCCAAGAGCCCGGCCGATCTCTCGCCCGGTATCTCGAGCGGCGCCGTAGTTGCGCGCCGCTGCCACCCCTTGACCGGCTCCGGCTGCCCCGGCGCCCCCAATCACACCACCGAGCATTCGCGCCCATGGCTCATAGGCCGTTCCCGAAAACACGTCCGCCAGTGCTTGGCCGCCAACGCCGGAGCCAATCCCGGTCGTGAGTTTGACCGCCATACCTTCCGGACCAAGCATCGCGGAAGGCAATGCGGCTGCCGCGGCGTGCGCGTATCTGCCGGGCGTAGTCGTCGGCTGATGAAACTCGCCCGTGTAGCTCTCAATCCCGCGCTGCACGTCTTGCGATGTCGGGGCGTTCCGCGCTGCCAGTGCAAGCGGGGCAGTCAGCGGATTAATGGATGCAGCAAAGCCGCCTATGCCCTTGATGCGTTCATAGGCTTGCGGGCTTATGCCGGCTTTGTCTGCCAGGTAGTCCGCGCCCGACTTGGCATAGGCGCCAAGATCACCGAGGCCGCCCAATAGCTGCGCTGTGCCTTGACCGAGGCCCGACGCTCCGGAAGCCGCCACGTCATAGGCGATATCTTTCCCGGAAGGATTGGGCGCCGTCCAATTGTTCGCAGCCGCCAAAGCCTCGTCCGGGCTGTTCGCCTCGATGTCGAGATGATGCCCGTCCTTTTCGATCGTGTAGACGTTTGCCATTTACTGAGCCGGCCGCACGGAGATAATCCGCGCACCGCCCCCACCGCCGCCGTTACGTTCCCGCGTCAGATCCTGCGCAATCGGGTTGCCCGTGATCGGGTTGATTACGGGGTTGTCGCGGAAGAACTGCGACCGCAGCGCTTCATATTCCTGCGGCGTGCGCGCGTGCGACACATATTCCCGCATAGCCTGGTGCTGATCGGCAACCTGATTGATCATGAGCAACAGAGCCTGCGCGCCTTCTTTGGAATTGTGCGCGCCCGGCACGCTTTTCATGCTGTTGAATAGCTGCGCATCGGTGCCGCCGCTTCCGCGCGCAAGCAAGCTGGTCAACTGTGCCGACATCTTCTCAAACGAATCTGCCGATGCCAGGGCTTCCATTTGCGAACGCATCGGACCGGGCAGATAGTTTGCCGCCGCGCGCTTGACTTCGTTGCTCCATGCCGCGGTCGGGCCGAAGGTCATCTTGTCGCCGTGGGTCCGGAGGTCGTCGAGCATTACACCCGCGATCCTCTTAATCTCCGGCGCCTGCATCGCAGTTGCAACGTCCTGCTTTTGCGTTGCGCTGATCGCTTCCGCCCCGCCTTGCGTGAACGTCTTGTTTGCCGCGACTTCGCGACCGAGGCCCGCGAGCTCGCGGACGGTGCCGCCAACCTGGGGCGGGAGATAGGTTGCAGGCGGGGCGCCAGGAGACGCCGCCGCCTGCGGCCCGCTTGCGCTCGGGGTAGGCGAGCGCGGCGGATAGAGGCCGGCCGCTTCCGCCTCCCGATCGCCCCACACGCGAGCGGAGGACGGGACGGGAGCGCGGTTGACAGGGCCGGGAGCGGGAATAGGCGCCGTGGTGCCAACGCCTTCCGCTTGCACCGGAGCACGATAGCCGGGCTGGAAATTGCCTTGCACGGGAGCGGCAGAAACACCCGTGATCGGGCTTGCGTAGCCGGGGCGCCCGTTCACATCTTCAACCGGCTTGCCCATCAGCATTTCAATCATCATGCGGCGCTGCTCGGGCGAGGCCATCGGGTCCGCCAGATTGCGCGCCACCGTGTCAGCGTCGGGACGTTGGCCGGATTGCTGCTGCCGGATCATGCTTGCGAGGGATTCGGTATTTCGCGCCGCGGCGTCCGATTGCAGTTTGTCCGCCTGGTTGCGCGTGAGCACCGCCGTAATTGCGTCGAGGCCATTCGCGAGCGCACCGAGGGGACGGTTTACCTCCCGCCCGCTGCGCTTCATCAGCTCAGCCGCGTAGGCCCGCTGCGCTGCGATTTGCTCGGGCGTGGCGTATTGCGGATTGACGAAGTTTGGACCTGACTGGAAATAGTCTGCCATAGGATCTCCGGCGCCGATCAAATCGGCTCTAGCGTTTCCCAATCAACTTGCACGATTGGCTTTCCGTCGATCTCGGCAGGTACTTTGACCTTCGCCGACCAATCGGGATTCACTGCGATGCGTACCGTATGCACAAATTCGCGGGTTTCCGGGTCCGCAGCGGTATGCACGAAAACAGAGTGTGCGGCCGGTGGAAGGCCCGTGAAGCTTTCGACCAAAGCCGTTGCTGCCGCGCGATATGAAGTAGGCACGTCTTCCACAATCGGCAACGGCTTAACCTGTTCGATCTCGAACATGACTTCTTCTCCTTACATGCCGCGGCTGTCGATCCAGCCAATGGTCACAATGCTCCAAACGATCGATCCCGATCCGTTACTGGATGCCGTGATTTGGCCGTTCAGTGTCAGGATTGACGACGAGAAGAAGCTATCAACGCCGGAAACTACCGTTGCAGACGTTATGTTGCCCGTTGGCGAGTTGACGCTCTGAGAACCTGTCACGGATGCAGCATACCAAAGAACGGTAGAACCAACGTTCGTTGAACGGTAGTTCATCAGCATGCGAGCCGTGATTGGAACGCCCGAAGGGACCGATACCGTGTAGCTTCCGGATGGCGTGCCGCCTGCGACGTTTTGATCTGTAACGGGAGCGGACCAAAAAAACTCATTGCCCGTTTGAGTAAACGCAGTCCACTGAGATGAACCGTTTGTTCTTCCCGCTCCAATCCTTCGGTAGAGCGTGTAATTCGTCGGCAATGTCGGCGCGCTTGCAGACGTTGAGAATGTCACGTCCACGACTTGAGTGTCGGGACGGTAAATCTGGTAAAAATGATACCAGGTGTTAATCGCGATCGATCCGGTATCGAGACCGCCATTGCCCGTGCCAACGGCCCATGAGGCTGTCGTTTTCCCGATAGACGAAGCAAGCCGCATCAGCGTCGTGTTCGTGCTGTCATTCGCTACGCCGGCCGCAATGGTCATCGTCGCGGAGCTTCCCGCGGTCGACATCGTCAGGCCCGAAATGTAGTTCGGAACAAGCGTCGGATTGAGCGTGGTCGTCAGCGTCGGAGGGCTTGTCGAATTGCTCAGAGAAAGGCCGCTGCCATAGGTCACAACCGTTTTGGCAAAGTCGTATGCGTTGGGCTTTGCCATCAGCGAGGAGACGTAGCTAGATGCGCCAAGCCGCTGCCAGGGCACGGCTCCCGCCTCGCTTGTCACTACCGAATTCGCATATTGAGCATCCCACGTCATGTTGAACGTAGCGCCAGAGCCAGATCCGGACGTAGAACCTTGCGCGACCGGGTCGCTTGGCTTCACCGTATAAAAACCAGGATATGTAACTGTCACGGTCGCAACAGCAGAGCCAGATAACGTGGCCACAGTCAAAACGGCTTGAGAAATAGCTGTGCCGCCGGTCAATGTGATTGTGTCGCCTACTGCGTATCCGCTGCCGCCCGCTGCGACCGTTGCCGCAGTCGGGCAATAGACCGCCGAGTTGACTGCAATGCCGAGAGACTTCGCGACCAGCCCAAGCACGCCCACCGCGTTGAGATACAGTCCCGATGTCGCATCATTCGTAAATGAAATACCGGGAGCACCAAGAGAACCGGCGATGGCCTTAAAGGCCGCGGTCATGCCCGCCTGACCGTCCCGCGTGAGACAGTCGGACAATCCCGTCGCGATGTCCGTGAAATTCTGATTAACCGCCGAACTCAGAATGACTGTATTCGGAATAAACGTATTGACGGTGGTGAAGACGCCCGACCCATTGAACGGCATGGCTTAGGCGCTCCGCAGTTGCTTGACCTGCGCCAAGATGGTTTCGCGGACCGACAAGCCTTTGCCACGCCGCTCAGTCTGCCCCGATCGTGGGGACGGTTGCGAAGCACTCGCGACGCTCAGCCCTTCGGCCCGGCAAGCATCCTGATACGCGCGGTCAAGGTGCGATTGGCTGACTGTGCCGTCCGGGTTGGAATAGCGCCCCGCGTTCTCGCTCATCAAAGCGCCCATCTTGAACCGGACACGCTCGAAATGCGGCCGATCAGCCGTGGCGAACTCGCTAACCTGCCGAGATGCGATCTCGACATGCGGCGAGGATGCAGGGGAGCCGACTAGATCCCGCAAGTCGGTCTGATATGCCTGCGCCAGCTCGTGGAAGGCTTGTGCTCGGGTTTGGGGATTCCGAAAGCGGCTTTCCCAATCGAATAGCTGCTTGACCGCCTGAGCGTCGGATTGGATTCCGTGCTGCCGGTAAACCTCCCGATATGGGGCCAGAGCGTTGTCGATCTCGGCATAGGGCGCATAAGCCTGTTGCCGGGTGGTTTCGGCCCGCTGGATTGCAAGGCGGGCTGCCTGGGGCAGGGAAGCCCATTCCGCGCGTGCAGCGGCGTCCCAATCCTTCGGAGCGCCCGGATCGATCGCGGCGCCCTGGACGGCTTCCGTAGGCCCGCTGGCGGCTTTCTGCTTGGTTTCGTTGATCGCCTGCCGGGCGGCTTCCCGGATGCTGTCGGAAGTCTTGGCTTCCGACGCAAACCGATCTGTGCCGCGGCCGGCTTCGCGCTTCTCCCGGTCGCGGTGCTCAACAGCCTGAGAGACCGCGCTGCCAATGTCGGGGCTTACGCTGTGACTGGCATAGGACGCCTCTACAGCGTCCCGAATGCCGGTATCGAGGCCGTTCCCGCCCTGATCCGCCAGCTCGGTCATACGGCCTTCTCCGTGGTCTCCTGCTTCGCCTGCCGTTCCAGATCCCGCATGACCGCACGCCGCGCGACCGCCGATCGCGAAATGCCTTCCGCCCTTGCCGCCGCGTCAAGCCGCTCTGCCAGGTCTGCCGGCGCCTTGAAGCCGATGGGCACGAAATGCGTTTTCATAGTCCCGGTTCTCCCGAATTGCGTTCCGGATAACCTAGACTGCTTCGCGCTCTCTGAGGCTGACTTATCCACCGCTTTGCTTACCCCTCGCTTTCCCGAAACAACAAAAGGCTCAAAACGGCTGAAAATCGACCATGCCACGCGATAAAAAATCACGTGCTCCGTTGCTTTCGGCCTCCGATACCTCCTGAAAGCCACTACTGCTTTTCCGAATGACCTAGCCGCTAACCGGAAGGAACCGGGCGCCCTGGGGGCTGCTCTGTGCGGGGAAGGTACATCCACCCTACCCCTCCCCAAATGTTCGGATTGTTCGGACGTGTTCGGTTCGTGTTCGTGTTCGGATGTTCGTTCGGTTCGGGGGTTCTATAAGAACCCCGAAACCCGAACATGCGAACATCATCCGGAACGGGGGTTTCAGTTGTTTACGGCGAGGTCCGCCGATATGCAGGCGGCCACAGCGGCGTCCAGGCTCTCAAAGGGGCCTTTGGGCAGGTAGTCGGGTCGGAAGCTTATCGAGATGTCAAAGCCCTCACGGGGCGCGGCAAGGGCGGCAATCGTGTAGATGAAAGCGCCGCGGCGAGCCTGCCAAGCCTCGGTTTCGATCTCGGGCATGGTTGCGATCGGTTGGAAGTCCAGCCGGGGCGGTTTTGGCGATGGCATGGCGAACATGCCGGCCGTGATGTCGTCGGGCTGCTTCGTCGGTTTGGCTTTCAGCGTTCTTGCACGTGCCATCGGTCTTGGTATTCCCTGACTAGGTTTTTGGCCTTGAGGCCGGTTCGGGCGTCTGTGAGGTCGGCTCTGCGGCGCTCGCCGATGCCGGCGGCTTTGCCCTTGGCGTTCCAGTCCTCGGTCAAAAGGCCGGCGCTGCCGGCGTCTGCCAGGATCATGAACATGGTGCGCTGATTGGGGGTCAGTTTAGGAAGGCCGGATTGAGCGGGCTTTGCAGGTCCCAAATTCTCGTTACTAACGACATTGACGGTAACCGGGTCGCCGTCTTCATCTTGGCCGGATTCGTGAACCTCGGACTTGAAGGAAAAGAGCGGTCCTTCCGGCATGTCATTGGCTTTGGTCACGGTCGCGGTTTTGATCTCCTCGCCGCTGATCTTCACCACCACGTCAACGTGCCCATCAAAGGCGTTCGATCCTCTGGCGCCCTTGCTTTCGTCTTTGCCGGTATGGCCGATCAAGGCCATGTGGCAACCGATTTTGTCCTTGATCCTGTCGAGATTGACGAACACGCGGCCCATGTCTTTGGCCGTGTTCTCGTCACCGCCACCGGCCGCAATCATCTTCGCGAAGGTATCCCAAACCGTGAGAACGCAGGGTTGCCCGGTCGCTTGTTCTGCCGCGCGGATTGTCGCCACAACGTCCTTGACTGTTCGGGCGTCCATCAGATCGAAGGCGCCGCCAAGAATTGCGATGGGTCCCAACGTGTCCTCGGGGGCACCATAGCGAGCCCGGTAAGCGATCAGGCGCCGCTCCACAAGATCGCGGCGCTCCAGGGCGAAGTACACGACAAGTCCGCCGCGCTTCATCCTATAGCCGTGCCAGTCCTGCCCGGAGGCAACCGCAAATGACAGATCACCGAGCAAGGCAGATTTGAGCGAGCCAGGAGGGCCAATCCACGCGCTTGTCTCGCCCATAGCCACCGCTTTTTTGACAATCCAGTCTTTCGGAAGCACGTCTGCGCTTAAGTTCTCCAACAATGTGAACTTGAAGCGCAAGCCATGCTGCCGCTCTTTGGTTTCCAGGATTCGGTCAAGGGTCGCATTGGGCGTCTGATCGTTGATCGCGATAAGGTTCGTCATGATTGGCCCTCGCGATAGCGCCAAAAGCCCTTGCAGTTTACGCCCCCAATTCTCACGATATGGTTCCGATGCCGGCGCCAGCCGTTGAGCGTCATGGCCGGCGAAAGGCGCTTGCCCGCCGCGGCCGAACAAGGCACTTCCAAAAAGTGTTGCAAGATGTCCGCGCTCGATACGAGGTCGCGCCCGCTCGGAGCGCGATGGATCAGGCGTGCGGGGATCTCCGCAAGTTTGGTTTCCCAAGGGTCCCGCCAGCGATCGGCTATTGTCTTGTCAGCCAGGGCCTTGCCCTCTTGCAATCCCTCCGCAATCGTAAGTTCCACCAAATCGCTGTGCAGGCGCATTCCAAGGCGAGAAAGCTTCGTTGCGTCTTTCAGCTTCTCGCTACAAAAAGTCTCGTCAGCGGCAACAACGCAACGCGCACCGCAGTCAACCGCCGCTTCCCTGAGAGCTGCAACAAATCGTTCCTTTACGTCCGCCAGCTTCCGCGCGCGGCGCTCAATCAGCGTCTGCTCTGCCGGTGTCATTCGGCCGGCTCCAAATCGTTCATCAGCTCGGGGTAGACAAGATCAAGCGCCCCCATCCGCTCCAATTCTGCGTCCACTTCGTCAGGCGTCAGAGAACCTTGCGCGAGGCTCACGCCTAAGCGCTCGCACTCGCTATTGAGCCAGCGGGCGCGGCTGCAAACGAAGCGCAAGCCCGACATTTGCAATAGCTTGCGGATTTTGGGATCGGTCACAGCGAGCGGAGAAGCCATTGCTAAAATTCCTCCACTTCCCAGCCGCCGCCGTGCTTCTTGGCGCGGGCCTTCACCGAGATAAATCGGAACGGATACATTGCCGCGGCAATTTTTGTCTTTGCCCGCGCGTCATCGTGCCAAAAGCCCTTCACCTCGTGGACTTCAAGAAACGATTCCTTTGTGAGAACGAAAAAATCAGCCGTCAAAAACGTGTTGTCAGCCAGGCGAAGCTTGATCCCCTCAAACTTGAACCAAAGGATCTCGCCAACGTTTTGCAGCGCTTGGAGATAGTCGGAATATGCCTGCTCTGTCTTGTTCATGGCGCCCGCTTTGAGGCGCCCCAGCGCAAAGTGTTTCACGGCTTGGCCTCCGTGAGGCGATCGACCGCAGCGCCGATATGCGACGACGCCAAGCCGAAACGGTCCCGCTTCAAGGCCGGAGCGATCTCTTCAATCGAGGCGCCGTATTGCAGCGCGAATGACAGAATGATTGCCGCATCCGATAGCAGAGCATCGATCATGCTATTGGCGGGCATCGCGTTTGCGAAAATCTCGCACCGCGTGCCGTCTGGATAAAATCCCTCGTCCAGGATGATCGTGACGCCATCGTGCACGAATTCTCGGGTTCGGCTGTTGCGCCGATTGGGCGGACGCTTCCGGGCCATCAGGCTGCATCCACACTGCGCGTCAGCGTGCGAGCCCATGCCAGGATTTCGCTTTCCCGGTAGAGTAACGTTTTTCCGTATTTTTCGGATGGCCTGGGGCCTGTCCCGTTTGCGCCAGCCTTCTCAAAGGCCGAAAGCCCGATGGGAATCCCCAACACTTCGCGAATGCGGGCGACGCCTTCGCGCCGAGACAATAGACGGTCTGTCGAGTTGGTCATTCTCTCTTTCCCTCTGTCCCGACGCTGAACCGATAGCGTCGGCTTGCTGAAACTGAGGGAAAGGAAACAGACTTTGGGCGCGCTGCCTTCGGGTACTAATTCGGCTAATTCATCCCACGGGGGCGAGGTTTGGGTTTTGCAGCCAATCGAGCCGCGATTTTCTCGCCAATCCCTTGCACAATTTCCGCTGAAATATCCTGTTCGTATCGCACCAAATCGCGTTGCAGGTCTCTCGGGTCGGCATTGAGTGCGTTACCGATTTGCATCCACGACTTTTTTTGCAGGCGCATTTGATAGGTCAATTTGGCCCGCTCAAAGCCTGCACCACTCGGGACCGGCCGGGGGCGGCCTCGTCCACGAACCAAGCCTAATGCCTTCTCTAAATCGTCACTGCCGGCCAGGAAGCGATCCACGGCTATCGCAAACCATGCGCCAACCTCCGGGGATATCGTTGGCACAGCCGCGCCCCGTTCGTGCTCTACAATCGCGCGAATGTCATCTGCCAGGATACGGAGCATGTCCTTCGGGTCGGCCGTCATGCTCCGCCCCTGATCGCCACCACGTTGTCAATCGGGTTCACGATACGATCGATCTGTGCCGCTAGCAGCTCCATCACGCGAAGCTTTTCGTCCCGATACGAGTGGACGTCATAGACCGCGCGGATACCTTGAACCGCGTGCCCATAGGCCATTTCGGTGTGATCGGGATCGGCGCCAGCTCGGGAGCAAAGCGTTCTGCCGGTCCTCCGAAGGTCGTGCAGCGTCCATCCGGTCACGCCGCAAACCTTGTCAAACTCCGCCTTGAACTTGGAGAAACCCGAAACGGGCGTTTGGCCGTCCGTCGTGAAAACATACCCCTTCCGGCCTACCGTGGGGATCTCCTCCAAAAGCGCCAGAGCGGCCTTAGAGAGAGGCAATAGGAAGTCCCGCTTGGACTTGTGGCGCTTGGCTGGAATCTTCCAATCGGCTTCTATGACCTCTGCCCGGTTCATCCGCGCGGCCTCATTGCGGCGGGTCATGGTCAGGAGGATATATCGCACCAGCCAAGCGAACGGCGTCCGCTGGCCTTCCGCGGCCTTCCAAACCGCTCGTAACTCGTCGTCGGTCAAGGTGCGCTGCCGGCGCCGATCTTTCGGTTTGGTTCGAGCCATGCCCCTGACAATGGGCGAATTGAAGTCATCGGCCCGTGCGGCGTGCCAATTGCAGATTTTGCGGACGTGGGCCAGGGTCCGGTCTGCCGCAACGGGGCCGGCCTCCTCCTCCACCTTGTCGAGCATCCGGACGATTTCACTGCGCTTGATTTCATCAATCGGCTTTGCCCCAATCTTGGGAAAAACGTGGCGTTCGAGCACCGCTTTAATGTGGTCCCTTGACCGCAAGCGGCTACCGTCTTGTGCTAGGTACTTCTCTGCAATGGCCTTGAAGGTATTGGTGCCAGCTTCGTTCGCCTTTCGCATTTCGGCCAACGGGTCCCGCCCCTGCGCGACCGCGCCCCGAACGGCTTCCGCTTCCCGCTTGGCAATGGCTCGCCCCGTCCCCTTTTGAGCGGTCGCCTGCTTACCGGACCTGCCGGCCTCATAACGAAACCATCCGCCGTCCAGCTTCATACGGCGCGACGTGCCGCCAGCTCGATACTGGTAGACAAACGATCTATGCCCCGTGGAAGTGGTCTGAATTCCAAAGCCGGGAAAATCAGGGTCCCAAGTAAATTGCCGATCCGCAGCCATCGCAAAACCCTCCGGTAAGCGTCCGGTAAGCAGATTATGCGTCAAGACAGGGAAACACAACGAAACAATAGCCGGGCATAAACAGTTTTATTTGCAGGCTTTTTCGGCTACTATCGGAGGGCCGAAAGGCATAACGAAACACGGCGAGGCAACGAGCATATAACTTTTAATCACGGGGTCCTGGGTTCGAGCCCCAGCGCGCTCACCAAGAAAATCAAGTACTTACCGCGAAAATTCCGACGCCGTGGAAATCGCCGTGTCGCCAAATTTGTTTGCTGTAGCCGCCGCGCTGCCAACCAAGTTGAATGTCGTTGGAAAGCGTTAACCCGTGCTCGACGACGAATCGGTATCATGCGTAAAGTTGTCGTCGGGGGTCGACAAATGACTGTTGCAGCTGATGAGGAGCGAGGCGCGCGCCCGGAGTTGGTTCTTTGCCTTTGCGTAGCTGCTGGAACAGATACTCGGCTTGTGACGGATGCCTTCTCGGAGGCCCTCTTGGCGGTAAATTATAAGCCGCTACCGCTGCGATTGAGTCAGCTGATGAGTCAAATTCCCGGCCTTGAATTCCTGGCAGATGTTCGAGAGGAAGATACGCGAATTCGCCGAAGCATGAGCGCTGGCAATGAAATTCGCCGGGTGATCGGACATGCTGACGCAATGGCCCGCATTGCTCTATCTGAAATCCAAAGCATCAGAAAGACGTTGAACAAGGACAGCGACGAGAGCGTACCTGCTGAAGGGCACTGCTTCATCGTCTCATCACTGAAACGTGCCGAGGAGCTTGAAACCTTACGCCGTCTTTTCGGTCAGCGCGTTCTTTTGGCTTCTGTCTACGAGCCGAAGGTGGCTCGTATCGACAACTTATGCCGAAGCATTGCTCGAAGCCGCAGCTCGCCCAATCCAGAGGCATTCTGCAGCGTCGCCGAAGAACTCATCGCCACAGATCAGAAGGAACACTCGAATCGCTTTGGCCAGCGACTCGAAGACGTTTTTCAGAGCGCCGATGTGTTCTTGGCTGCAGGCAAATCTCTTAGAGAGGATGTGCGCCGCTTCGTTCAATTGCTCTTTAGAGCACCCTACATAACTCCGACGGTCGATGAGTCTTTGATGGTCCAGGCAAGATCTGCCGCACATCGATCAGCGGATTTGTCTAGACAGGTTGGCGCGGTAATCGCCACCCCGAAAGGAGAAATCCTTGCGACCGGTTGTAACGAGGTCCCCCGCGCCGGCGGCGGCGTGCTTTGGGACGACGTTGCAGGCACGGAACTTGATTATCGCGACTACAAGATGGGCCAAGACCCTGCGGCGGGGACGCGCAAAGACATCGTTGCGGAAGTTCTGCAGGCCTTGGCGGACGATGGTTGGCTGGTTGAAGCGCGAAAGAATCAGGAGAAGGATGCTCGCGCGCAAAGCGCCCTATTTCTCGAAACAAAACCCCTGGCGAAAACTGCCGTGGCCAATCTGCTTGAGTTTGGCCGCATAGTGCATGCGGAAATGGCTGCTATCTGCGATGCGGCTGCAAGGGGCGTAACGATTCGGGAGAGCACCCTTTATTGCACCACCTTCCCATGCCACTTATGCGCCCGTCTGATCATCGCCAGCGGTATCACACGAGTCGTCTATATTGAACCGTACGCAAAAAGTCGTGCAAAACAGCTCTACAAGCGCGCGATTCGAGTAGATCACGACGATGAGTTCGATACTGATGCTGTCAAATTCGAGGCATTTGTTGGTGTATCACCAGCGCGCTTTTTCGATTTGTTCCAGATCGTCGACCGAAAAGATAAGCAAGGTTATGCGTTGCCGGTCGACGTTCACGGAGAGCATGGACCAAAAGGCGTCGAGGCGGGTTCTTTAGCTGCTGAGCTTGAGGCGAGCTACGTCGCCACAATCAACACGGCGGACTGGTCTCAGCTGAATATCAATTACTCGGGAGAAGTAATATGAAAGATCAAGGAAGCTCGTCGGAATCACGGATTATGAAAGCGGCGGCGAGCGCGGCGACGAAGGTATCGAGTTGGTCCGCTTCGAAGCAGGAGTTTGCGTCGCGTGTCACCAAAAGCGGCTCTTTCGCAAATCAAAGCTCCACTGCGTCTGACAGCGACTCGACCAAATCTCGCTAGAGACTGGAACACGACCGCCCTCCTCTTTGGGTTCAGGCCCTTCAAGCCGCATGAACGCCTGCACGATCGGCGCGCGAGGATCGCGCTTGAGCCTCGCGACCATCGTGCTGGAGACTTCCCATCGCTATCGCCATTGCAGCGATCGTACGTGATCGCGTTGTCACGGCCATCCAGAGTGCCGCTGCAACACCTAGGATGGAAAGCATGATCACGGCACGGACAGACCATAGGCGCCCCGCAGCGTGCCCCGCAGTAAGAGCACGGGACGCTCGTTGCCGCGACCGAGCTCGCTTGCCGCACCCTGCGCATCAGCTTAAGCCGCGGCTGACCGGCTGGATATTTCGAGCGAGGACGTTCGAAAGAGCCAAGCAAAAGCACCTATTACGCTTCTGGTTGTCTCGTCTTCCCATTCGATCCGTCAAAGGCGCGGTGTGACCGATCGAGTTTCTGGCCATGCGTGTGCCAAGGGTTCAACTCATTCTACGCGCCGTTCACAGCGCCTACCGCGTCGAGGCTGCTGCAACCGCTCCCGCCTCTTAATTCGCGCCAATTTCCGATAGACTCCAGTAGTCGCCCCGAGATGAACTTCACGCAGCCTGCGCCTATTGTGCCCTCCCCCTCTGGGCCTTTTGGCGATGGTTTGCGTAGCGAAAGACAGTCCGCCCGTTTTGATCTGCTCCAGCTGCAGACGGCCGATGACGTTCTTGGCCACGCTGCCCGCAATCCTCACGCTTCCCGCAGTGCATGCCTATCAGTGCCGTCCCTGTCTGCGGGTGGACACCATCCCGCTGGCTTGAGGCCGTGAATGGCCGTGCGCGCCAGGGAGCACCGTGCTCCCGACTGCCGCGCTCTGCCATTGCGTCGCACCCGCGGCTGTTCCAGGCCCGCCCGGGACCCAAAATGCCGGAAGACAACGGGCCGGAAACGTGTAGGATTCCCCAAAACCGGAGGAACGGCATGTTTGAGATCAACGGTTTCGACACGGCGGGCGTGGTCAGCCTGAAGCGGGCTTCACTCGCCGCCGCCCTCAAGAAGGCCAAGGAGCTGGTTGAGGACGGATGCTGGGACGTTCAGGTCGTCGATCCCAACGGCCGGGTCTACACCTCGTTCGAGGAGCAGGCCGCCTAGCCCCGAGCGATCTCCCGCCGTTATCCGCCTCGGCCGACATTCGACGAGGCATTGTTCAGCCAGCGCTGCGTTGCTTCGTCGCTCCAGCCGGGGACTGCAAAGCGCACGGGTGGGCTTGCGGTCGCGTGCGGCCGGTCCACCGCGTCATGGCGTGCGCGGGGGCGATGTGCTGTTGCTGCCTCTCCCGCACTGCAGGGTACGAGCGACAGGCCCACGAGACCTGCGCAAAGAAGGGCACGCATCGGCATCAAGCTCCTATCGAGCAATCCTTCACCTTATCTGATGCTCCGATCGGCCCGCCGCAATTGATCGCCGGTTCACAAGCAGGCGAGACGGGTGCGCTCTTGCGATTACACCGGCCTGCCAAAGCCGTTGCGTGATGCCATTGCCAGTGCGCTGGTTTGGGCGCAGGCTCTTCGCAGGCGCTTCAGACGCCGCATGGGAGAGAGACATGAAGGAACCGGGCCTGGACGGCCGCCACCGCGACAAGGACGGCGAGATCAGCCGGAAGCACGGCAACACGCTGGTCGGCACCTTGCGCAAGATCTACGGAAAAGGTTTTGCGGCCGGGTATCCCGATGCAACGCAGCTCAGCGAAGTGCTGGCCCAGTTGAACGAGACGTCGCTGAGCCAGTTGCGTCGCGATCACGACACCGGCCACTTGGGGCACAAGATCGATCACGCCTTGAAGTGACGTTTCTGCGTGACCGCGCGCGCCGAAGCGGCGTGGACGTCGCCTGAAGGGATCAGATCGACCTGCGCCTCAGCTTTCCGGAACCGATGTCGTGGCCGGCGCGCTCAGCGGCGCGCCGCCAACCGAGACAGGCCCCAAGGGCCCCGAAGGTTGAGACTCCCGAACGATCCGCTTGCGCATCGCGGCGGATAAACCATAGCGCGCGTGCGCTTTTCGAATGGAGGATGTCACGTCCGACATCGTCATCGTGCTCTGCAGCGCATCGATCTTCGCCATCAACGTCGACAGCTGCGAGGAGATCTTCCTCACATCGACCCGCTCGTCCGTGATGCTCTGTCGCAGCGACAGCAGCACCATTGAATCCTGCTGCAGCAAGACCGAGTTCTGGTCCGCTGCCTGATTGTTCTGTTGCAGCAGCGCGGTGTGCTGCTGCTGGGCCGCCTGAATGTCCTTCAACGCAGCGACAACGGGATCCGGCTTTGGCTCGGATGCTTCGAAGCGCGGGAGCAATTCAGCCAGGCGGCTGACGTTCAGCGGCGAAAGATCAGCCGGCGAGGTATAGACCGCCGCCGCGCCGTTGATGGCCAGCGCGCACACCGCAAAGGCCAGGATCGATTTGCGGCTGGACCGCCTGACCGACTCCGGAGCTTCGAGCGTTTCGGGTTCATGCTCTGCTGCGGCAGCTGCAAGCGCTGCAGCGTCGAGCTCTTCGGCGAAGCTTGCGGTTTCGATAGTCGCGGTCATCTGCGTTGACCCCAATGAGCGAGCAACAGGCAGCCGCCCCTGGAACGTCCTCGCGACGAGTCCTTGTACGCAGCACCCTTACACAACTGCCTCAAATTGTGAGCATTTTGGATTAATGCCACGTTAGCGGCGTGGCCCGCTGACGGGCCCGGCGTCCCCGTTCGAGTACGGGGCGTCGCGGAGCGTCCCTGTTTTGCCCGACGGAGCAAACGGCCCCTTCCGCCCGATTCAAAAAGCCTTGTCCCATCGCCACTTAGCTACTGTGCATGGGGTTGTTTTCGCGTTTTTGAAAGGCGCCCTAGCCTTCGTCGAGCAGCTCGAACAGCTCCTCCACCCGCTCGAACGGCGCGTCCTGCATCTTGGCGTGATAGACCACGCGGTCGCCGTCGCGCTGCAGCGCCTTGCCCCGCGATTTGCGCAGGCGTCCGGGCAGGAACGTCGCGGCCGCCGCCTCGGGGCCGACGTCGAGGCGGACGATGCCTCTGCGCTTGCACTCGATCCTGAGCCGGGCTGCGGTAAAGAAGTCGCGCGCCCCCTTCGGCAAGGGGCCGAAGCGGCGCGAGGTTTCCTCCTCGAGATCTTCGAGGTCGTCTTCATCCGTGCAACGTGCGGCGCGCGCATAGAGCTCGAGGCGCACCGGCTCGGACTGCACATAGGTCTCGGGCAGCATGTCCGCGACCGGCAGGTTCAGGTCGGGCACCCACACCGCCTGTCCCTCGTCGAGCTTCTCCGAAGCCATCTTCAGGAGGTGGCTGTAGAGCACGGGCCCGAACACCTTGACGTGGCCGGATTGCTGCTCCGAAAACAAATCGCCGGCGCCTCTGAGATCCAGGTCGCGCTCGCTGATGGCAAAGCCCGCGCCGGGCCGGCTGAACTCCTCGAGCACGGCCAGCCGCTTCTCGGATTGCCCGGACTCGGTCTCGGTCAGCAAATGCGCAAACGCACGGATGCCGCCGCGGCCGACCCGGCCGCGCAGCTGATGCAGCTGGGCGAGGCCGAACTTCTCGGGCCAGCAGACCACGATGGTGTTGGCCCGGGGAATGTCGAGGCCGCTCTCGACGATATTGGTCGCGAGCAGCACGTCGGCCCTGCCCTCGACGAAGCTCATCATGCGATCGTCGATCTCGTCGGCCGCCAGTCTGCCATGCAGGCAGACGATCCGCAGGTCGGGCGCCACGGCTTGCACCCGCGCCAGCATCGGATCGAGATCCTGGATGCGCGGGCAGATCAGGAAGCTCTGGCCGTGGCGGCGCTGCTCGCGCAGGAGCGCGGAGGCGATGGCGGCGTCCGACAGCGGCGCGATCCGGGTCGCGACCGGCAGCCGGTGCACCGGGGGCGAAGCGATCACGCTGAGGTCGCGGAAGCCGGCAAGGCCTGCGGCAAGCGTGCGCGGGATCGGCGTCGCGCTCATCATCAGCACGTGGACGTTCCTGGCAAGGCTCGACAGCCTGGCCTTCTCCGCCGCGCCAAAGTGCTGCTCCTCGTCGATGATGACGAGGCCGAGATCGTCGAATTTCACGTCCTTGGCCGTCAGCGCCTGCGTGCCGACAACGACCCTGATGCGGCCGCTGCGCAGTCCCTCCCTGGTCTCCCGCAGCTCTGCGCCCGTGGTCGCCCGTGACAAATTGCCGACCTCGATGCCGAACGGGGCAAAGCGCTTCTGGAAGGTCGCGACGTGCTGGCGCGCCAGCACCGTCGTCGGCACCGCGATCGCCACCTGCTTGCCCGACAGCACCGCGGCGGCCGCGGCGCGCAGCGCCACCTCGGTCTTGCCGAAGCCGACGTCGCCGCAGACCACGCGGTCCATCGGATGGCCGGAGGCGAGGTCGTCCAGCACGTCATGGATCGCCTTGGCCTGGTCGATCGTCGTGAAGTAAGGGAAGCGCGCGACGAACTTCTCGTAGGTCGATCCCGGCGGCACCAGCTTTTCGCCACGCCGCTTGCGGCGCTGGCTGATGTGCTTGGCGAGCGCCTTGCCGGCAGCCTGAATCTCGCGCTCGGCTTCGGTGCGTCGCGCCCACCACGTGCTGCCGTCCGCCTTGTCGAGCGAGAGCTTGCCGCGCTCAGCCGCATAGGGCCACATCAAGGCGAGATCGGACGGTGGCACTAGCACCGCATTGTCGCCGGCGAACTTCAGGCGGATCATCTCCCGCAGGCCTCCGCCGCCGGTGTTCACGCTCTGCAGGCCGTCGAGCACGCCGAGACCGCGCTGCAGGTGGATGACCACCGTGCCCTGCTCGGGCACATCGGCATGGTCGAAGGCCGCGCTCCAGACGCGCGCCATCGGCTGCGAATGATGCGCCCGGCTGCCGAGCACGTCGGAGGCCGACACGACGACGATAGGCTTCTTTCCGGGCACGACGAAGCCCGCATCGAGATCGGCCAGCAGCGCCGCCTCGCCGTTCCGCCCGCGCGCCGCCTCGTCCCAGTCTTCGCAGCGCTGCGCCTTGAGGCCGCTCATCCGCTCCATTGCGCGCAGATCGTCCTCATGTGCCGCGACCAGGACCAGCCGCGATCCGGCCCGGCGGGTCTCCTCGACGAAAGCGCGCAGCGCCTTCCTGGCCGATGTCAGCTTGGAAAACTCCGGAATGCTCTGGAAGGACGAGGCGCGCGGCAGCACCTTCATGCCCTTGGAAAGCTGCTTCCAGTCGCGTCGCCCGAGATATTCGCGCTCCCGCTCGGCGCGCGGCGCCGCCTCCTCGATCGTATCGAGCCAGACCTCGGCGTGCGCCGGGACGCCTGCGTCGGCAATCCATTTGGCGCGCCCGCAATAGTCGAACAGGCTCGCGCGCTTGCCGCGTTTGCCGGCAAGACCAAGCCGCTCCGACATGGGATCGACGACAAGCTCCTTGGTCTCGAAGATGATGCGGTGCTCGTTCGGATCGAACGCCACGATCCGTTTGATCGCGCGATCCGAATGCTCGATCCGGAACGGCCCCAGCGCGCCTGCCGGAAAGATCTCGAAGGTCTGGCCGTGGAACAGCGCCCCGCCCGGATAATCCGGCTCGTCGTCGAGATCGTAGCCGAGGGATTCGAGGTGCGTCTCGAGCTCGCGCTCGGAGAACGTGCCGCCTACCTTCAGGCTGACGCTCAGGCGCGACAGGCTCGCCGGCGGCGGCAGGCGCTCCATCACGGCTTCCGCCGTCGAGACGAGAAACAGCGGCGTCTTGGTTTTTGCGAGGCGCCGCAGCACGGAGGCTCTGCGCCCCGCCAGCTCGTGCGACGGCTCCAGCTGATCGAACGGCAAGGTGTTCAACCGCGGAAACACCAGAACCTCGCAGGCGGA
>RXJC01000001.1 GCA_003963435.1 Bradyrhizobiaceae bacterium
CGTCGAAATAGCGGCGGTCGGAGAAGTTCGAGAACAGCTTCATCTCGCGAAAGTCGATCGGCGTGGTGAAGCAGATCAGGTTCTTCATCGGCCCGTCCGCGTGGATCGCGCCATAGAGCAGCGACAGCACGCCGCCGAAGCAATAGCCGATCACGGAGACGTCCTGCTCGCCGGAATCGGCCTGCACGCGGCGGATGCAATCCGGGATGAAGTCGAGGACGTAGTCCTCCATCCGCAGGCTCTTCTCCTCCGGCCGCGGCGCGCTCCAGTCGAGCATGTAGACGTCGTAGCCGCGCTTGAGCAGGAACTCGATGAAGCTCTGCCCGGGAACGAGGTCGAGAATGTAGCCGCGGTTGGTGGTGGCCATGACGATCAGAACCGGCACGCGGTAGATCTCGTCCGACATCGGCCGGTAGTGATAGAGGCTCATGGTGCCGCGCGAATGCAGCACGTCCTTCGGCGTCGAGCCGAGCGAAGGGCCCGAGGTCGAGAAATACTCGACGCCCTTGATGCTGCGCTGGATGGCGCGCTGCACCTCGGTCTGGATGCGCTCCGGGATAGATGCGAGATCGAGTCCCGCCGGCGCGTTCATGTCGGCTCTCCGTTCTCGGAGGGCGGACGCTTCGTCCGCGGTGGCCGCGGCGTTCCGTCGAAACCTTGCGAGATGCCTGAATTTGCCGCCATCTGGCTCAGCATCGACTTCATTTCGCCGATCTGGGCTTCGATCGACTGCAGCCGTTCCGCAAGGCCCGTGACCTGCTCCCGGCTCGGCAGGTTCATCGTGACGAGATATTTCTCCATGAGCTCGCCGAGCTGCTTCTGAGCACCTGCAGCAACTCCGCCCGCGCGGTTCACGACTTGCGAAAACTCGGGCGAGGACATGGCCTGGTTGGCGAAGGAGTTGAACCCTTTCTCCATCTCCCCGACCATCTTCTGCCACATGGCAACCGGGTCGTTGGTCTTGTCGGTCATCGGCGTCCTCCTGAAATCGAGAGCTGCGATGCCCTTCTTTTCTCGCCATACCACACCGTTGCGCGGTGCCGGTCAACTGGCAAGCACGCCTGCTATTTGCATTTGGAACGCCGCTTCTTTGCGGCGGGAAACCATGCGATACAACATCGATCAGCAGGAGGGACCGCGCCCGTGACCACCCATCAGCCGCCCCAGACCGTCCGCGCCAATGGCATCGACATCTGCTACGAGATTTTTGGCAACGACAACGCCGAGCCGCTGCTGCTGATCATGGGGCTCGGGGCGCAGATGATCCACTGGGACGACGCGTTCTGCGAACAGCTTGCCGCACGCGGCTTCCGCGTGATCCGTTTCGACAACCGCGACATCGGCAAGTCCAGCCATCTCACCGGCGGCAAGCGCCTGACGCCGCTCGAGCTGCTGAAGCTGCGCTTCCTCAGGATTCCAGTCGCCGCGACCTACAGACTGATCGACATGGCCAAAGACACCGTCGGGCTGATGGATGCGCTCGGCATCAAGTCGGCGCATCTGGTCGGGGCGTCCATGGGCGGCATGATCGCGCAGGAGGTCACGCTGTCGTTTCCGCATCGCGTCCGTTCGCTGACCTCGATCATGTCGACGACCGGCAATCCGCGCATTCCGCCCCCGTCGCGCGAGGCCGCCGCGATGCTGATGGCGCCGCCGCCGCGCAGCAAGGAGGAGTTCATCCTGCGTTACGGCCAGACCTGGAAGGTGCTGCGCGCCGGACATTTTCCGGAAGAGGAAGCGCTCGACCCCGAACGTGCCGAGCGCGTGTTCGCGCGCGGTCTCAATCCCGCCGGCGTCGGCCGCCAGCTCCGCGCCGTGCTGGCGTCCGGCAGCCGCAAGGAGCGGCTGCACGCCGTGCAGACGCCGACACTGGTCATTCACGGCACCGTCGATCCGCTGGTGCGCCCCGAAGGCGGCAAGGACACGGCGGCGTCGATCCCGAACGCAAAGCTGTTGATGATCGACGGCATGGGCCACGCGCTGCCGATGCGGTTCTGGCCGGGGATCATCGACGCCATCGACAAGCACGCGCACGGCGCGGCAGCGCAGGCGGCCTAACCCTTCTTCGCGATCCAGATCACATGGCGCGCACCGCCGCCTCTGCCGGTGGCGCGGACATTGACTTCATTCACGGCGAAGCCGGCGGTGCGAAGTCGCTTGGTGAAGGCGGGATTGGGTCCCGACGACCAGACCGCGAGCACACCGCCCGGCCGCAGCGCCGTCTTCGCCGCCGAGAGCCCGCTCGCGCTGTAGAGCGCGTCATTGCCCTTTCGGGTCAGCCCTTCCGGCCCGTTGTCGACGTCGAGCAGAACGGCGTCGAAGGCCGATCGCTGTGCACGGATGATTTCGCCGACGTCGATTTCCCGGATGCTCACCCTGGCGTCGTCGAGGCTGTCGCCAAAGACTTCAGCCATCGGTCCCCGAGCCCAACTCACCACCGCAGGCACGAGTTCGGACACCACGATCTTGGCCTTGGGCCCAAGCACGGCGAGCGCCGCACGCAGCGTAAAGCCCATGCCGAGGCCGCCGATCAGGACGACCGGCTTTGCGACCGTCTCGATCTGCTTCGCCGCCAGCGTTGCGAGCGCGGCCTCCGAACCCGACAGACGGTTGTTCATCAGCTCATTGGTGCCGAGCTTGATGGAGAACTCCTTGCCCCGCCGCATCAGGCGGAGCTCCTCGTCGGAGCCGGGGATCTTGGCGGTGTCGAGCTTTTCCCAGGGAATCATGGGTGACGTTTAGCACGATCGGGCGAACAATCACCCGCCCGCCCAGACGTCTAGCACATAGCGGTTCGTCGTCCCCATCTCCTCGATCCAGCGCGCGCTGGCGGCCGCATCGGTGCCGCTCTTTTCGCGGTGGATCGCAACCAGCGCCGCCTTCACGTCGGGCTCCATCTTGCCGCCGTCGCCGCAGACATAGATGACCGCGCCCTGCTCGATCAGCGGCCAGACCCTGTCCTTCTGCGCGGCGAGAACGTGCTGCACATAGGTCTTCGGCCCGTCGCTCCGCGAGAACGCCGTGAACAGCTCGGTGATGCCGCTTGCCGCCAGCGCCTTCAATTCGTCCGCGTGGAGAAAATCCTGATCGGGATGACGGCAGCCGAAGAACAGCATGGATGGCCCGAGTGCTGCGCCCTTCGCCTTGCGCGCGGCGCGCTCCTGGAGGAAGCCGCGGAACGGCGCAAGGCCGGTGCCCGGGCCGATCATGATGATCGGCACGGATGGATCATCGGGAAGCCGGAAGCCGGCCTTGGTCTCGCGCACGGTCGCGTGGATCGTATCACCCACGCGGCGATTGGCGAGATAGTTCGAGCAGATGCCCTTGTAGACGCCACGGCCGGAGGCGGCCGGCCCTTCGACCACGCCGACCATGATGCTGCAGCGTGCCGGATCCACCGATGGCGAGGACGAGATCGAGTAATAGCGCGGCGCCAGCAGCGAGAGCATCTCCAGATAGACATGGAACGGCAATTCGCAGGCGGGATATTCGAGCAGCAGATCGAACACCGATTTGCGCCTGGCCAGGATCTCGGCGCGGTAACGCTCGAGCGGCTCCGTCTCCTCGCCGACGAAGGCCAGCAGTTTCGGCTTGGTCACGGGGCAGCGGGTGTGTTCCGCCATGATCTGGATCTGCTTGCGGGTTGCGACCTGCTGCAGCTCGACGAACTCGCTGAGCAGACGGCCGACCGACACAGCATCGCCCACCGGCAATTGCGCGCGCCGGCCTTCTGCGACCTGCAGCCTGATCTGGTCGGCCGGCAGGAAGCCGAAGCGGCGGGCCACTGAATCCACCAGCGTCGGGTCGTTGCGCGGGACGACGCTGAGGTGATCGCCGACCCGATAGCTGACATTGGACGGCAGCTGCACCTCGATATGGCGCGTCGACCGCTCCGAGGGGTTGGGCCCGGCCTTGTTCTGAAGCTCGTCATTGGCGAGCACCTTCATCGCCACCGCGCCGCCCTGGGCCACGATGGTGTTGACGGCGGTGACCGCGACCGGCTCGATCGCGTAGAGCGGGTCGTCCTCGGCGGTGCGGGTAAAATTCCAGTCGATGCCGAATTCCTTGGTCGCGACCTGCGCAGCCGCCGGGAACCATTTCTGGAACTGGCCGTCGAGATCGCTGCGCGCATCGCCCTCGCCGCGCGGATAGACCGCGCGCGCCCCATGCGCCGACAATTGCTCGTCGATCAGGCGCGGCACCGATTGATAGGTCGCGGCCCAGTCGCTGTTGCCGCAGCCGAACACGGCGTAACGCACGCCGGCAAAGGCATCCTTCGGCAAGTCGCTGCCGAGCCATTTGACGAACTGCGTCGCATTGTCCGGCGGCGCGCCGTTATAGGAGGCGCAGATGATCAGCACGCCGCCCTCCTGCGGCAGCTTGCCGACGTAGTCGTCGAGCGGGCCGAGATGCACGGCAAAGCCGTTGATCTCGGCGAGATCCGCCATGCGCGTCGCAAGCTCTTCCGCCGTGCCGAGATTGGAGCCGTACAGCACCAGCATCGGCGTGTTGTGGCCGGGCCGGGCCGTCGGCTGGCGCGGCGCCTTCGGCGCCGAGGACGCAGCCGCGACAGGCCCGCCATAAGCGCCGCGCTCACGATCGGCACGGGGGCGCACCTTGATCTTGAAGCCCTCCGGCTTCATCGTCAGGGTTTCCTTCAGGTGCATCTGGTAGCGCTGGTGGTCGATCAGCTTGAAGCGCTGCAGGATCATGCCGAGCGCCAGCGCGGCCTCGTGCATGGCAAAGCCGCGGCCGATGCAGGCGCGCTGGCCGTTGCCGAACGGCTTCCAGGCATTGATCGGCCGCTTCGCCTCCGCCTCGCGGCTGAAGTTCTCGGGATCGAAGGCATCGGGATTCGGCCCCCAGACCGAGGGATCGCGATGCAGCGCCGTCACCAGGATGGTGGTGAAGGTGCCCTTGCGGAGCTTGTACTTGCCGCCACCGAGCGTCTCGTCGTTCAGCGGCGAGATGCCGTAGGCCGGCGCCGGCGGCCACAGCCGTAGCGCCTCTTTCAGGATCTGGGTGATGTAGGTGAGCTGCGTCACCTGCTGATAAGTCGGCTTGGCGTTGACGTCGGGGCCGAAGACGCGATCGACCTCGTCATAGGCCTTCCTGAGGATCTCCGGGTGCTTGAGCAGCGCATAGAGCGTGTAGGACAACAGCCCGCTGGTGGTCTCGTGTCCCGCGATCAGGAAGGTGTTGATCTGGTAGCGGATGTTGACGTCGTCGAGCTGCTCGCCGGTCGCGCGGTCGACGCCGGTCATCATTGCCGCCAGCATGTCCTTCTTGTCGTCGATCCCCTCCGCGCTCTTGCGCCGCTCGGCGATGATCTCGTCGACCATCTTGTTCATGAAGGCGACGTCTTCGGCGAGCGTCTTGCGCCGCTTCTGCATCCAGAGCTGCTCGAACGGCAGGCCGCGCGTCATCATGATGGTTTCGAGCGAGCGCACCAGCGACTCGACGTAGGGGTGATAGTCGCTCCGGTAGAAGGAGTTGAAGCGGTAGTCGAAGCCGCACAGGCCGATCGTGTCCAGCGTCAGCGCGGTCATGTCGTGGACGACGTCGATCTCGTCGTCGGCGTTGAGCCGCTCCCACTTCTGGACGAGCTGCTCGGCGATATCGACCATGCTCGGGTGATAGGATTGCATGGCGCGGTTGCCGAAGGGCTGCAGCAGGATGTTGTGCGCCTTGCTCCAGTTCGGCTCCTTGGTATCGGCGGTGAACAGGCCGTCGCCGCCGACCGCGCGCACGCGCCGCAGCGCGCCGCGCACCGTCTTGTCGAAGCGCTTCTCGTCGGAGAGCTCGTCGACGAGGTCATGACCGGACACGACCACGATCGGCGAGCCCATCATGTCCAGCCAGAAGATCGGGCCGAGCTCCTTGGCAAGCCGCGTCAAATGCTGCACGGGCGCTGCCGAATCCAGCGACAGCATGTTGCCGACCACAGGCTTGGTCGGGGGATGCGGGATCGGGTCCAGACGATTCGTTGATGACATTAAAAATGATTCCCCCTGCCTCGATATTCTCTGCCGTCATTGCGAGCGAAGCGAAGCAATCCAGAAAAGTATCCGCGGAGGCAGTCTGGATTGCTTCGTCGCTTCGCTCCTCGCAATGACGATTAGCCAAATCGCCTTCTACGCCATTCGATCAGCTTGGCACTGACCTCTTCCGGCTTCTCCTGCTGCGTCCAATGGCCGCTGTCCTTCACCAGGTACTTCTCGAGGTCGCCGATCAGCTTCTCCATGCCGTCCGCCGCCGAGGGCGGCAGCACCGCGTCGTTCTCGGCCATGATCATCAAGGACGGGACGTGGATGTGATGATCCAGCCCCTTCGACCGCTCCCAATTGCGGGTGAAGTTGCGGTACCAGTTGATGCCGCCGGTGAAGCCGGTTTTGGTGAACGTGTCGACGAACACCTTCTTCTCGTCGGCGGACAGGATCGGTGTGCGCGGGTCGACCTTGGCGTCATAGGCCGCGATCATCTGCGGAAAAGCCAGATTGGTCTTCGACGACGCGCCAACACCTGCGATCGGAGGCTCCTCCGCCTTCGCCGCCGGCCGTGCCAGCGGCTTGCGCATGAAAGCGTCGAAGGTCTGCTCGACGCGACTACCGAAGATCCTGTCCGGCTCCCGCGCAGGATCCTGGAACTGGACGATGTACATCTGGTCGCCGAAGCGCTGGCGGAACAGCGCGATGGGATCAATCGGCGCGCGGTCCCAATGCGGGGTGTTGACGCCGACCACGCCGGCGACGCGCGAGGGGTGCCGCAACGGCATCTGCCAGACGACGAAGCCGCCCCAATCGTGACCGACGAAGATCGCCTTGTCGATCCCGAGATGATCGAGCAGACCGACGAGGTCGCCGGTCAGATGCTCCATGTCGTAATCCTCGACCGGCTCGGGCCGGTCGGTCGCGCCGTAGCCGCGCTGGTCCGGGGCGATCACCCGGATGCCGGCCGCGCTCAGCGCCTTGATCTGATGGCGCCAGGAGAAGGCGAGCTCTGGCCAGCCGTGGCAGAGCACGACCGGCGGCTTGTCGTCGGCCGGGCCCGCCTCGTAATAGCCCATGCGGATTCCGTTCGTCGTCGCGAACTTGAGCGGCGGCATTTCGATCATTGCAATATTCCTATTCGGCGGCGCCTTTGATGTCCGCTGCCGGCGGCGCGTAAGCCGCTTCCAGCGCGGCGAATTCCTCCGGCAGCATGTCGCACATCACCTGCACATGTGGAATGATGTTGGCGCCGACGATGAAGCCGAAATCGAGCTGGTCGCGGTAGCTCTGCACGGTGATGTTGAGCGCCTGCCCGTGCGTCGAGATCGACACCGGGAAGATGTGCAATAGCTCGGCGCCGGCGGCGTAGAGCGTCTGCCGCGGTCCGGGCACGTTGGACACCGTGATGTTGGCCGCCGGCGGCAGCACGTCCGAGAGGTTCGAGCGGCTGTAGAGCAAGGCCAGGATCTGCACCATGATCGGCGCGCCCAGCATCGAGATGTTGGAGACCTGGGGCATCAGCGCGCGCAACGGATGCGACATCTCCTTGGACTTGGTCGATTGCGCGATGATCGCTTCGAGCCGCGCCTTGGGATCGTCGATGTTGGTCGCGATCGAGCAGATCATGCCGAACACCTGGTTGTTGGCCTCGGTGTTGCCCTCCTCGCGCAGCGAGATCGGCACCGCCGCGGTCAGCGATTTCGCCGGCAGCGTGCTGTACTCCTTCAGGTAACGCCGGACCACGCCGGAGGCGAGCGCCAGCACGACGTCGTTGAGCTTGCCGCCGGCCTGCTTGGCCAGCGCCTTGGCCCGCGACAGCGGGATCGACACGCCGGCAAAGCTGCGCTCCGAGGAGATAGTCTTGTTGAGCATGGTCGGCGGCGACACCATGCTGGCGAGACTCTCGCGCGACTTGGGATCGGCGACCTTGCCGAGCACGTCGGACACGCTCTTGAGCACGGTCGGGATGTTGCCCGCGAAGCGCACCGCGCTCTCGATCTGGTACATCGCGTTGTCGAACAGGATCGAGCCGATGTCGCTCTTGCCCGTGCGCGGCAACTGCAAATTCTTCGCGGCCGCCGAAGCATCTAGCGGCTGGCTGAACAGCTGCTGATAGGAATCCAGGAGGTTCGCGGCGATGTCGCGCGGCTCCTGTCCGGGCTTGCTTCCGGCGGTCGGCGGCTCGACCTTCCGCGGGATCGGCGAGATATCGTAGATCATGTTGGTCAGCGCCGCACCGGCGCCGCCGTCAATGGCGGCATGGTGCATCTTGGAATAGAGCCCGACTTCATTGTCCTTCATGCCCTCGAACACGTAAAACTCCCAGAGCGGGCGGGCCCGGTTGAGCAGCTTGGCATGCATCCAGCCGACGATGCGCTCGAGCGTGGCGCGGTCGCGCGGCTGCGGCAGGCTGGCGCGGAAGATGTGGCGATCGACGTCGAACTGATCGTCCTCGACCCAGGAGGGATGGTCGATGTCGAGCGGCGCCTTCTCCAGCCGCGCTTTGAGGATCGGCGCGATGTGCAGGCGCGAGACGATCATCGCCTTGAAGTCTTCGAAGAAGTCGCCCTTGTAGTCGTCGGGCAGGCGAAAGATCGCCATGCTGCCGACATGCATCGGCATTTCAGGCGTTTCCAGATAGAGAAACGACGCGTCCAGCGACGACAGCTTCTTACCGTCAGCCATAGTTCCCTCCCGCAAAGATTTGACGGGCGCCTTGGCCGGCGCTTCTCGTCAGGCCGATACTGCCTGTTCCGGCGGGGCATATGCAACGGCAAACGGCCCTGCCCGGTCAAATGGCGAGAACTCCCCTTCCGGTTGCGCCAGGCGGTCCGCCACGGCCCACAGCGCCGCGGGGTTCACCCCGAGACCGAGATGGCTCGCCAGCAGCACTTCAATATTCTCGGCCCGGTCCGACGGACGGAGCAGACAGGTCCGCCAGTTCACGACGCCGTCCGCGCGCGAATAGATCGAGGTCGCGGGCACCGGCAGATCGCCGGCGATCGCCTCGCGCGCTTCCGCAAAATCCTCGACCCGTTCGCCGGAGAGCGCCTCGTAGAGCCGCGTGGCGTTGGTCGCCCGCACGTCATTGGCGAAGGGACTGCCGAGCGTGATGACGTAGCGGACCTTGTCGGGTGCCCACAGCGCGAGATCGCGGGCATAGACGCCGCCGAGACTCCATCCGACCAGGCTGACCTTTCGCCCCGTGGCGGCGTGAATCTCGGCGAGACGGGCGCGCAAGGCGTCCCGCATCCGCCCGAGGCCGCCGAGATTGCGGCCCATCCGCCAGGCATGCGCCTGATAGCCGAGCCCGCTGAGATAGCGCCGCATCGGCACCATCGAGAGGTCGCTGGCGAGAAAGCCCGGCAACGCCAGCACCGGATGGCCGTCGCCCTTCGGCGCCCGCATCAGGATCGGCGACAGCAAGAGGCTCGCATTGAGCTCGAACAGGCCGCGGGCTTCGGCGAGCAGCAGTCCGAGACCCGGCGGACGAAGCCGGCCTGACTCCAGCGTCCCGTCCTGTCCGGACGACACTATTTCTTCTTGTCGCTGCTGCGCGTACCGCCGAGGCCGGCCATGGTGACGAACATGTCCTGAAACCGCTCGGCGATCTTCGGATCGAAGGTGAACCAGCTCTGGATCAGCGATTCCGGCGAGACCTTCTCGATATTGCTGAGCACCTGCTGCTGCAGCTTGTCCATCACTGCCGTTTGCATCGGCGCCACATCCGGGAGGCCGAAGAACTGGCGGGCCTCGAGGGGGGTGCAGTCGATTTCGATATTTACTTTCATGTCCCCTCCAGATGAGATTCGAGCGGCGTGGCGGGAGTATCGCCGCGACACGGTGGGCAACGCAAGCGACCTGAGGCACACGGCGGGGCCCCGGCCTCCGCAATCGAGAGGTATGGTCAATCCCCTCCTCGCGCCGGACCACGACCGAGGCGCGGCCGCCCTGATCCGGGAATTCACAGGTCAAAAGTCGAATATCGCCTACCGCGCTTTCACCCCCAAATTGCTGGGCAGCATTGCTGCAGAGCGGCGCAACTTGGCGCGTTCCTTGCTGGAATGGCGCTTGCACCGGTCGAGAACTCTGGGCAACATGGATTAATCAGCCGGCCGAACAATCAAAAACCACCGGCACGGCGGTGTGGAGAGGGTCAAGAATGTCAGTACGTCGAAGTCTGTTTGCGGCGACGCTCGCCGGTGTGCTTGCGTTGGCGGCTTCGCCCGCCTCGAGCCAGACGCTGCGTTACGCCAACCAGGGTGACCTGAAGTCGCTCGATCCCTATACGCTCAACGAGAGCACCACCCACGCCCATCTCGGTCACGTCTACGAAGGCCTCACGGCGCGCGACGCGAACCTCAAGATCATTCCAGGGTTGGCGGAAAGCTGGGAAACTCCGGAGCCGACCCGCTGGCGCTTCCATTTGCGCAAGGGCGTGAAATTCCACAACGGCGACCCCTTCACCGCCGATGACGTGCTGTTTTCCGCCGATCGCGTCCGCAAGAAGGGGTCCAATATGCAGACCCGGCTTGCGCCGGACGTCAAGGTCGTCAAGGTCGACGACTACACTGTCGACTTCGTGCTGCCCTCGCCCAATCCCATCCTGCACAACTCGTGGGATGTCTGGTACATCATGGACAAGAAGTGGGCCGAGGCGAACAACGTCGTCGACCCGACGCCGGTGGCGGCGACCACGCCGAGCTATGCCTCGCTGCACGAGAACGGCACAGGTCCCTTCATCATCGAAAGCCATCAGCCCGGCGTGAAGACGGTCTTCAAGGCCAACCCAAATTACTGGGGCAAGATGGAAGGTAACCTGAAGGAGATCATCTTCACTCCGATCTCCTCTGACGCCACCCGTGTCGCCGCACTGCTTTCCGGTGAAGTCGACGTCATCGAGCCGGTGCCGATCCAGGACATCTCCCGCGTCGATTCCAGCCCAAATGCCCAGGTGCTGAAGGGGCCGGAGCTGCGCACCATTTTCATCGGCTTCGATCAGACCCGCGACGAGCTGCTCTACTCCAACGTCAAGGGGAAGAACCCGTTCAAGGACGTCCGCGTCCGCGAAGCCTTCTACAAGGCGATCGACATCGAGCTGATCAAGACGCGCGTGATGCGCGGGCTGTCGACGCCGTCGGCGTTGATGATCGCACCGGAGCTCTTCGCGCTGTCCAAGGAGTTCACCCGGCCGAAATTCGATCCTGACGGCGCCAAGAAGCTCCTGACCGAGGCCGGCTACCCCGATGGCTTCGAGGTCACGATGGACTGCCCGAACGATCGCTACGT
>RXJC01000230.1 GCA_003963435.1 Bradyrhizobiaceae bacterium
GCGGCGGTCGGCCGGCGCGGTGCGGAAACGGCCGACCACGGATTCGCCCTCGATCGCGCTGTGCGAGAGGTCGCGGAAGCGGACGCGGTAGAAGATGTCCTGGCCGCCCGGCAAATTCTCCAGCAGCATCTTTGCGGTGAAGTCGCTTTCGGGGAGCGCCGCGATCGGCGGCAGCACACGTGCATCCCTGAACGTCTCAGTCGTCGCCACCTCGACCAGCATCTGTGCGGGCCGGTCGGTGCGCGCCCACACCACGCCGCCGTCCATCGTGACGTCGCCCGACTGGACGCCATGGGTGACCGCCGGCCGGTCGGCCGCGCGGGACAGATGGGGCATCGCGATGGTTCCGAGCGCAGCGGTGCCGGTGGCGAGGAAGCGGCGGCGGGAGAATTTGATGTTCATGAAGATGTCTCCGAGACCGGGTGAGACGATCGCCGGACGGACGCACCGGAGAAGCCCGAAGCTATATTGAGGCAATGTGACGCAGCGATTACGCGCCGGCGCTCAGGCGTTGCCAGCGGCCCTGAATTGCGCGGTCGCGCGCTGCAGGTTCTGCGGCAGGCTGGACAGCACCGCCTTGCGGTCGGCGACGGCGGCGTGGAACTGATCCAGCGCGATGTTGAAGGCGGTGAGCGAGCCCTCCTCGATCGCGCCGTGATCGTAGCAGCGCAGGGTGTCGCGCAGGATCTCGTCGGCCTCGGCCTGCATCTGGTCGAGCTCTTCGGTCGTCTCGCTCTTGCGCGCGGCGGCGATCATGTCCAGCAGCCGCTCGCGCAGATGGCTGTTGGTGTCGCGTTCGTCCTTCTTAAGATAGCCGGCGAACCAGGCGCCGATCGAGCCCATGGCGGAGAGCGCCATCAGGCTCCACCAGATGTAATCGCTGTACTTGTCGAGGAAGGTCTTCTCCTCGCCGTCGACGAAGGCGGCGGCGCCGGGATGCACCGGGATCACCGCATCCTTGTCGGTATCGGGCGTTTCGATCTTCGCCGCGAGCGGGAATTCCGTCACCAATTGCTGGCGCACGGCGAACAGCTGGCGCGTGAACGCCGCGATGGTGGTTTCGGAGACGCCTTTGCGCGCCACGATGTGGTGCGAGAAGCTGATGGTCTTGACCTCGTCCTCGGGACGGGCGGGCGAGCCGCCATAGGTGCCGGCGGGAATCTCGGAGGCTTCGTAGATCGGATGGTTCTGCGCGATCGCATCCGCCGAGTCGATCGCGATGAAATTGGGCGCGCCGAAATCCTTGGTGGTGGCGGCGATCGCATCCGACGTGATCTTGCTGTTGACGGGGCCGGCCGCGAGATAGACGTCGGCCTTCTGGCCCTTGATCGCCTCGGCAACTTCGTTGGCCGGGAATTGCACGATCTCGACCTTGGCGGGATCGACGCCGTATTGCTGCAGGATCACCTTGAGCAGGTTGACGTTGGCCTGGGTGCGGCCGACCACGCCGACGCGGTGGCCGGCGAGCTGCGAGATCTTGGTGATCTTCGCGCCCCGCTTCTTGCCTTTGCCCGGGACGGACCACAGCACCACGACGTTCTTGCGCAGGGTCGCGACCGCCTGCGCGTTCTTGGGCACGTCGAGGTCGCCGCGCACGATGGCGAGATCGACCTTGCCTTCGGCGAGCGCATTGGCGCTGGCGGTGGCGCCCTCCGTCTGGACCGGCCGCAGCCGCACCTGGCCCTTGCTCTGCGTGAAGGCCTGGGTCAGCGCCTGAACGACCTTGACGTCATCACTGTTGGCGGGACCAACCGCGATCTTCAGCGTCACCGGCCGCATCGCGAAGTAATAGCCGCCGGCGAGCGCGCCGACGACTGCCAGCACGAAGGCAAGCGACACCAGCGCCGTCTTCCGCGCCGCGGATCGCGGCGAAGGCGGAGGGGGCGCTTCGGCCAGGTTCAATCCCCCGGTCATCGATCTCCCAAACAGGCGCTTCAGGCTCAGTTTCATCTTGGCCGGCGATTTACGCCCGCAATTGTAGCAAATTTCTTGTCCCGCGGGGTTACATCTCCGTCATGGTTAGCGGATGGAGGAAATCCCCGTATGAACCCGGGCCAGACGCACGGTGTTAGGGTAAAGTTCCACTGAAGGACGGAGGCGACCATGGCAGAACGACTCTCGGCGGAGGCGCGCAAGCAGGCGCTGGGCGGACTCCCGGGCTGGAACGACGTTCAAGGCCGGGATGCCATCGGGAAGACCTTTATCTTCAAGGATTTCAACGAGGCGTTCGGTTTCATGAGCCGCGTCGCGCTGGTCGCCGAGAAAATGGATCATCATCCCGAATGGCGCAACGTCTACAAGACGGTGGAGGTGGTGCTGTCGACCCACGACGCCGGCGGCGTCACGGCGCTCGATATCGCGCTGGCCAAGACGATGAACGCGGTCGCCGGCTGAGACCGGCCAACGTCTTGCAGCGCTCGGCCACATCCCCATCTTGTGATCAGCCGGGATGCGGCGCCGCTTTGGGCTGAACCAGGAGTTTGTCGAACATGGCTGCCGAACACAGTGTCGGTTTCGAGCCGGCCGATCGGCTCGCGGAAGATCGCGAGGGCGTGCGCCGCCGCTTCTGGCGCAAGCTGAAGCGTGTCGCCGCGCATCTGCCGTTCGCCGAAGACCTGCTGGCGGCTTATTACTGCGCGTTCGACCGGCAGACGCCGCGCCACGTCCAGGCCGCGTTGTTAGGAGCGATCGCCTATTTCATCCTGCCGTTCGACTTCGTCGCCGACGTGATGCCCGTCCTCGGCTTTGCCGACGATGCCGCCGTGCTCGCCACCTCCATCCGCATGGTCTCCGGCCACATCACGAACGAGCATCGCGAGGCTGCGCGTGCCGCGCTGAAGCGCGGGGTGAGTGAGGCGGAAGCAGAGGCTTAAGCTAACCACAAGCGCGCTGTCATTCCCCGCGAAGGCGGGGAATCCAGTACGCCGCGGCTTCTCGGTTCAATTTCTGCAGTCTCCGGAATACTGGATCGCCCGGTCGGAGCCGGGCGATGACAGCTGAGTATGTTGAAGCAGCGTCGTGAGGTGATCATCTCACGGATGCAGGATCACCTTGCCCATGGCCTGTCGTCCAGCCAGCACTTTCAGCGCGTCCGCGGTCTGCGCCAGCGGGAAGGTGCGATCGACATGCGATGAGATCTTCCCTTCCGCGGTCCACTTCACGAGCTTCTCGAGATTGGCGCGGTTCTTCTCCGGATTCTGCCGGGTCCATGCCCCCCAGAACACGCCGCGGATGTCGCAGCCCTTCAGCAGCGCGAGATTCAGCGGCATCTTCGGGATGTCGCCGGCGGCAAAGCCGATCACGAGAAAGCGGCCTTCCCAGGCAATCGAGCGCAGCGCCTGCTCTGCGTAAGCACCGCCCACCGGGTCGAAGATGATGTCGACGCCCTTGCCGCCGGTGAGCTTGCGCAAGCCCTCCTTCAAATCTTCCTTGGCGTAGTTCAGCGTCAGCTCGGCGCCGTGCGCCTTGGCGAATTCGAGCTTCTCGTCCGACGAGGCGCAGGCGATCACCTTCAGTCCCATCAGCTTGCCGAGCTCGCAGGCCGCAAGGCCGGTGCCGCCGGCCGCACCCAGTACCGCGAGCGTTTCGCCCGGCTTCGGGCTGGCGCGATCCTCCAGCGCATGCAGCGCGGTGCCGTAGATGATGATGATGCCGGCCGCGCGGTCGTAGTCGAGATTGTCGGGGATCTTCACGATGGATGCCGCCGGCAGCGCGATCTTCTCGCGCGCGCCGTTGTGGCCGCAGGAGGCGACGACGCGATCGCCGACTTTCAGATCGGTGACGCCGGGACCGATGCTCTCGATCACGCCTGCGACCTCCGCGGCGGGCGAGAACGGGAACGGCGGCTTGATCTGGTACTTGCCCTGAATCATCAGGATGTCGAAGAAGTTCAGCGCCGCCGCCTTGATCGCGATCACGGCCTCGCCGGGTCCGGCCACCGGATCCGGCACCTCGGCCAGCACGAGATCGTCGGGCTGGCAATATTGCGAACAGAGAATGGCTTTCATGGTGGCACCTGAAGCGTTTCGAGTGGAATTATGGTTGGGCCGTTTCTGCCGGATTTACTGCGGCCGGACAATCCGGATTCTTTGTCCGAAGTCATGCACTGGCCTATCCTCGTCATTGCGAGCGTAGCGAAGCAATCCAGACTATTTCCGCGGTACGGACTCTGGATGGCTTCGCTACGCTCGCAATGACGAAACAAGAACAACAAGGATTCAAACGATGTTTGAAACAGGCCTGCTCAGGAACAAGCGCATCCTCGTCACCGGCGGCGGCTCAGGCCTGGGCGCCGCGATGGGGCGCCGCTTCCTCACGCTCGGAGCCGAGCTCGTGATCTGCGGCCGCAAGCTCGACCGGCTGGACGCGACGGCCGCGGAGATGCGCGCACAGAGCGGCGGCAAGGTCACGACAATCGCTTGCGATGTTCGTGACGGTGCTGCGGTCGAGACCATGATGGATCAGATCTGGCGCGAGGCGCCACTCGACATCCTCGTCAACAACGCCGCCGCGACCTTCATCGCGCAGAGCGAGCATCTGTCGTTCCGCGCCGCCGATGCGATCCTGGCGCCGACGCTGCATGGCGCGATGTATTGCACGCTCGCTGCCGGCAGGCGCTGGATCGAGGGTGGGCATGGCGGCGTCGTGCTCTCGATCCTCTCGACCTCGACCATCACCGGCCGTGCCTTCACCGTGCCGTCGGCGATGGCGAAATCGGCGCTGCTCGCGATGACCAAAAGTCTTGCCGTGGAATGGGGGCCGAGAGGCATCCGCACCGTCGCCATCGCGCCGGGTCCGTTCCCGACCGCGGGCGCATCGGGGCAGCTCCGCCCCGAGGGCCGTGACGAAGGCTGGACCGCGCGCAATCCGCTCGGCCGGACCGGCGAGCACGGCGAGCTCGCCGATCTCGCCAGCTTCCTGGTCTCGGACCGCGCCGGTTACATCAACGGCGAGATGGTCGTGATCGACGGCGGCGCCCATTTGCGCAGTTCCGGCGCCGAGGATTTGCTTGGCTGGACCGAGGCGCAATGGACCGCCCAGCGCGCCGCACGAGCCAAAGGCTGAGTCCGCTAACTGCCTTCCCAAATTGGACTTTCCCGGCTATCCCTGCACGGGGACAAAGCGCTTTCGGGCCATCTTCCAGTCACAATATTGAGGGAACCACTCCAGCATGTGGCGGGTGCTGATCTTAGCTTTGATGACTGGCGTTGCGGCCGGGGGAATCGCGGTTTCTGCGCGGGCGCAGACGGCGCAACCGGCGTCCAAGGCTGCACCGTCCGCGCCGAAATCGGCCGCGCCGGCGCCGCATACGACGGCGAAGTCGGCCGCAAAGCACGAGAGCAAACCGGCGAGCCCGCCCGCGGCGGTTGCGGGCGGCGCGGAGCCGACATTGATCGGCCAGTTCGGGACCTGGGGCGCCTATTCGGCGGCGCCCAATGGCAAGAAAGTCTGCTTCGCGCTGGCCAAGCCGTCGTCGTCGAAAACCAATCCGCCGAATCGGCCGCGCGATCCCGCCTATGCCTTCGTCTCGACCCGGCCGGCGGAGAAGGTGAACAACGAAGTCTCGGTGATGATCGGCTACGCCCTGAAGCCGGGCTCGGAATCCTCGGTCGAGGTCGGCGGCGCCTCCTTCGCGATGTACACGCAAGGTGACGGCCTCTGGATCAAGAACGCGGCCGAGGAGGAGCGGATGGTCGAAGCCATGCGCAAATCCGCCGATCTCGTCGTCAAGGGCGTCTCGACCAAGGGCACGGAGACGACCGACACGTTCTCGCTGAAGGGCCTTGCCCAGGCGCTCGACAAGATCGCCCAGGATTGTCGGCGGTAACGCCTAGTCGTTAAGGCTGAGGGCGATAAGGTCGCAATCGGCGGTTCCGGTTGCTATATAGGGCCGGTTCCAGAATTTGTTCCGTCATTCCGGGATGGTCCGAAGGACCAGACCCGGAATCTCGAGGTTCCGGGTTCGTCGCTTCGCGTCGCCCCGGAACGACCCCAGCAATCAGGTCCATTCAATGCACCCGACGACCGAGCCGCACAACGCAATCCCGGTGGAGAAAACTCCACTCGAAACCTATGTGCCGCCGGCAAAGCCGTCGTTGATCGGCCTGTCGCGCACCGAGCTTGCCGACCGGCTCGGCGAGATCGGCGTCGCGCCGGCGCAGCGCAAGATGCGCGTGCAGCAGCTGTGGCACTGGCTCTATTTCCGCGGTGCCCAGAGCTTCGACGACATGACCTCGATCTCCAAGGGCATCCGCGCCGATCTCGCTGAGCATTTCACGGTCGATCGTCCCGAGGTCGTGGCCGAGCAGATCTCCAACGATGGCACCCGCAAATGGCTGCTGCGTCTGCCGAGCGGCGACAATCTTCAGAAGGCGCATGAAGTCGAGTGCGTCTACATTCCCGAGACCGATCGCGGCACGCTCTGCGTCTCCTCGCAGGTCGGCTGCACGCTCAACTGCGCGTTTTGCCACACCGGCACGCAACGCCTGGTGCGCAACCTCACTGCGGGCGAGATCGTCGGGCAGGTGATGGTTGCGCGGGATCGCTTGAATGACTGGGCCGATCGCGAGGACGGCACGCGCCGCGTCACCAACATCGTGATGATGGGCATGGGCGAGCCGCTCTACA
>RXJC01000346.1 GCA_003963435.1 Bradyrhizobiaceae bacterium
TGGCGGCGATCGGCTTTGCGATCACGGCGATGGTGTGCGGCCTGTTTGGCTATGTCGCCTACAACAATCTGCGGCTCAGCCGGGAAATCCAGGTCCGAATCGGTTTCGAGCGCCGGCTCACCGCGGTGATCGACGAGCTCAACCACCGGGTCAAGAACATCCTTGCGGTGATCCAGTCGATCGTGACGCGCACCCTGCGCCACGGCTCGGATATCGACGTTGCCCGCGAGCTTCTGATCGGGCGCATCCACGCCATGTCCAACGTGGTCTCGCTGCTCAGCGAGAGCCAATGGCAGGGTGTCAAGCTGAAGGGCCTGTTCGAGGCACGCGCCATCCCGCATGCCGACCGCATCGCCGTGACCGGTCCCGACATTGCCGTCAGCGCGCGCGCGGCGCAGAGCCTCTCGCTGCTGTTCTTCGAGCTTGCCTCTCATTCCGACGAGGGGCTGTCGCTGGTCGGAAAGCATCCGCACATCACCGCCAACTGGACGGTGACGGGCGAGGGGCCCGATGAGGTCTTCCATTTCCGTTGGGAGGAGTTCAACACCAGCGAGGCGACGCGCCGCCCCGATTCCGATTTCGGCCTGATCCTGCTCGACCGTGTCGCGCCCGAGGCGCTCGGTGGCACCGCCAAGCGCTTCTTCACCGATGTTTCCTACGTCTATGAATTGACCGCGCCGATGGAGACGGTGGTCGACATGAGCGAACGCGACCGCACCGACAAGATCTCGGCTCCGGTGCGGCCTGCGCGATAAATGTCGAGCGGCTAGGCCTTCGGCCGCAACACCAGGTCGACCAGATGGCGGGCGTAGCCGGGCGTGATCGGCGCGATGCCGAAGACGTAGCGGTAGAACAGGCCGCCATAGATCGCGTCGTAGAGATCTTCGGCCGGCCCTTCGGCCAGGATGCTGCCGTCGCTCTGGCCCGCCGCAATCATCTCCACCAGCGCATCGCGACGGAACTGCAGATAGCGGGCGTAGAACAGCTCGGCAGAGCCGGTCTTGGAAATGCATTCGGAGATGACGGCGAGTTGCACCTTGCCGAACTCGCCCTGGAGCGCCTCGGCATAGGCCGTCGCATGGCGGCGGGCGCGCGCCGCAGGGCTGCCGGAGCTCACCGGGGGGAGCGGCAGCATCTGCGCAGCGTGTCGAAGAAAGGCGTCGATCAAGAGCGCCTCGCGCGACGGCCACCATTTGTAGATCGTCATCTTGGAGACGCCGGAGTGGCGCGCGACCGCGTCGATGGTGGTGGCGGCAAGGCCGGTGGATGCCATCAGCGCATAGGCGCTGTCGAGAATGGCGTTGCTGGTCTCGATTGAGCGCGGCCGGCCGCGTCGGGGGGTGCTGTCGGCCCCGTCATCCCCGCCATTCGCCGTCACCACGCCCGGTCTCCTCGCGCAACCCGTTCCTGCTCCGGGATAGCGCAGCCTCGGCGGCCGGCCTAGGGAAATCGGTTGGGCTAGAGCATGATCCGGAAAAGTGTGAAGCGGTTTTCCGAAAAGATCATGCTCAAACAACAACCTAAAGCGCGATGATGATTCATCCAAATCTCATCGCGCTTTAAGCCTGCTGCCGCAGGGCCGCGGGCTGATCCTGCCACTTTGACCAGGCGACGTAATAGGCCACGGCGGTCATTGCGGCGAATCCGGCGAGGCTCACCACGATCTGCATCACCACCAGGTTGGCGCTGGTGATCAGGATGAGATGGCCGGCGAAAGACAGGAACACCCCGACGCAGAACACGGCAAGCCATTCCTCGCCGCATTTGATGACCGCCTGGAGCGGCTTGAGCCGCAGGCCGGGGTGATCGGCCGGAATGAGATAGGTCGCCAGCAAGGCGAGTGCAAGGAAGTGAACCACGCGATAGGGCGCGAGGCTTTCCTTGTCGGCCGGCGCGATGCCGTCGAGCAGAAAGTCCGGCAGATAGGCGGACAAAGCCGGCGAATGGCGCAGCAAGGTCACGGCCATCGCGAATATGAGATAGCTCCCGGCGAGGATCCGCAGCCAGCCGATCTCGCGCAGCGTGCGCCCTGATGCGCCTGTCACAGCGAACCAGCCCCCGAGCACCATCAGCATCTGCCAGCACAGCGGATTGAAGGTCCATTCCTGATCCGGATAGACCCGAAAATTCCACTCGAACCAGCGCGCGGCAAGATACAGCGCGACCGATGCCGCCAGCGTCAGGTTCGGCCGCCGCAACAGGCCCCACAGCGCGAATGGAAAAAAGGCCATTAGCGGGATCATCAATTGCAGGAGATCGAGGTTGAGCGGCTCCTCCTGCAGCACGAGGCCGCGCACCAGGATGCGCAACGGGTGCTCGAGAATTCCCGAAATGTTGTATTCGTGGATGATTTCCGGCGCCATCGACTGCGAGGCGACGTAGGCGATGGTGTCGATGTAAATCACGAACAGCACGACATAGGCGGCATAGAGCCGCCAGACGCGGCGGAAGATGCGCGTTGCGGCGACGAGATAGCCGCGCTCCAGCGCGATCCGTCCGTGGATGACCGCGACGCCATAACCCACCACGAACACGAACAGGTCGGCGGCGCCGCTGAAGCCGAAATTGCGCAGCGTCAGCAGGTTGACGACGTTGTTCGGGATGTGGTCGACGAACACCGACCAATTGGCGATGCCGAGTGTCAAATACAGTCTGGCGTCGTGATGGAATGCGGCAAGGTTTGCCTGGACGGACGGTTTCATTGAGTAAAATAGCTTTGAGAATCAGGGTGATGCTTTTAGCGGCAACAGCCTGCCCGTCCGAGTAGCGTTTGCGTGAATGGCGGCTGAGCGCTCAAAATTGTGCAAAACCAGCGAATAGATACCGCCGCGCGCCCGCGCCCGTCTTGCGACGAAATTTTCTTAACGTGGTCCCACTCTTACTCGGCCGGTTCGGCCGAGACTTCGTCGGACACGCCGGCGCGGCTCGCCAGGATGCCGAGGGCGACACCGCCGATCGCCAGGATCGGCAACAGCCGCTTGACGCCGACGGCGCGAACGATCTGGAGCCCGGTGGCGAGCAGCATGGGGTCGGCGAGCATGCTCGAGGCCGCCGACTTCGCAGCGCGCTCGGCCGCGATCTGGGCCTGCTTACGCAGTTCTCGTTTGTAGGCCCAGTAGCTCACTGCTGCGGCCAAGGTCAGCAGGAAGAAAACGCCGGCGCCAGCGAGGCAGGCTTGCACCGGACCGTACTTGTCCAGCACGGAGATGAACGCCGCCGCGCACAGGAAGCAGGTGGTGATGAACAGCGCGAACGCCGCGCCTGCGGCCAGGGAGGTCAGCCGCACAGTCGTGCCCGTGGATGCGCTGATCCCATCGATGATGCGCTGAAACATGGCTTTGCTCCTCAAATCCCCACAAGCCGGAATGTCCAAGCCGGACATCGGCGGCGCGGCAGCACCGCCGTTTCGAATGTCCGCTTCCGCTACTAGCGGCGCCAGGCGGCTCCGATCAGGAAGCCGATCCCGAGCGCGAGTCCGACGGTCGCGAGCGGCCGCTGCGTGATCGCGTCTTCGAGCGTCTCCTCCATCGATCCGTAGGCCTCCTGAGCCGCGCCCATCATTGCGCTACCGCGCTCGGACATGTCGTCCATGGCCGTATCCACGTTCTCGCGCGCCTGGCGGTAGCCGCGGCGAGCCTGCTTGCTCGTGGAATTGGCAAAGGTGTTGAGCGCGTCGGTGATCTGGTCGGTGAGGGCGGCGATATCGCTTTTCACGGCTGCTACATCCTTCTCGAGGCGTTCTCTGGTGGCTTTGTCGGTCCAGTCTGTCGTCCCGGCTTCGGCGTTGGTCGTAGACATCGGGAGCTCCAAACTGTTGACGGCTGAGATAGCCGGAAAACGTTTCGTCACCGGGGAAGTTCCGTTCACGGAAACCACATCAGCCTTGCGGTAGCTGCGGCGCGTCGGCGGGCAACAGGTGCTCCTTGAGGATCAGGGCCACGATCAAGAGAGGCGAGGACAGAAACGCGCCCATCGGGCCCCACATCCAGGTCCAGAACGCGAGCGCCAGCAGAACCGCAAGCGCATTCAGCGCCAGGCGCCGGCCGATAATGGTCGGAGTGATGAAGTGCCCCTCCAGAAAGGTAAGTCCCCCGAACGCGAGTGCCGCCATCAGGCCGCCGCTGATGGTCGGAAAAGCGACCAATCCCACCAGGACCAGCACGGCGAACATCGCGACGGGCCCGATGATCGGGATGAAGTTGAGCGTTGCTGCGAGCGCGCCGAGCCCGGCCGGATTGGGCATGCCCGTGAGCGCGCAGATGAGACCGGTGCCGACGCCGACGCCGACGTTGATCAGGGTCACGGTCAGGAGATAATTGCCAAGATGCTCCTCGATTTCGTTGATAATCCGCAGCGTGCGAAGCCGCGCGTCACGGTCGCCGAAGTTCATGATCATGGCCCGCCGCAGCTCGCGCCAGCTGGCGATGAACAGAATCAGGGTGACGAAGAACAGCAGGAATTCGGTGAAGGTCGGTGACAGGAATTCCAGGGTCGGCTGCACCCACTCCATTTTCGGCATCGAGAAGGTGGGCAAGCCTTCCGAGCCGCCGAGCATCACTTGCGTCTCGCGCCATAGCGAGAGCGGCCGGTCGAACACGTGCAACTTGTCCTTCAGTTGCGCGCCGAGCTCCGGCAGGCGCGTGCTCCACTCCATCACCGGTGAGGCGATCAGCGCCACAACGAAGGCAACCACGGCCGTCCCGGCAACCACGATCAGAACGGCACCGACCGCGCGCGGCACCTTGTACCGCTCCAGGAAGCCCGCCGCGGGCGCCAGCATGGTGCCGGTGACGAAGGCCATCACCACCGGCAGGAAGAATGCCCTTCCGACGTAGAGCACGGTGACGATGGCGATGAGCAGCAGGCCGGCAAGCGCGAAAGCGACGAACTCGGTGCGGCGGATGACCGGCGGCAGCTCAACATGGCTGTCGGGAAGCGGAGCGCCTTCGCTGTTGCCGGAAGTCGAACGTTCACTCGGAAGGACGCGCACAATCTCTCTCCCGCACGGAAACCTCGCTCCGCGCGCCCATTGGTAACGGATAATGCACGAGCCCGGCGTGGGTTCCATCGCGGCTTCGTGAATACGTGCTCGCTTGACTGTGACAAGCCTACCGCGCGCTGCGCCGGAACTTCGGCTCCCCCCGCGGAGTTCATGGGGAAGCGCATCACCCTGATGCACACCTCCAACGGGGCAGCACATGACAAAGTTCTCGGCAGTCCGTCGCAGCTTTTCGCCGCGCGCCGTCACCGCATTTGCTTTCGCGACCGCTCTGCTCGTGGCGCCGTTTGGCGGCGCGAGCGCGCAAACCTTCGGTTACACGCCGATGCAGTCGCAAGCGTACCCGCCGGATGACTCGCGGGGCTACGTGAACGAGGCGCCGCAGGCGGCCGATGAGGATGCCCAGCTGCCTGATCGCCTGCGCAAGCAGATCGTCAGCTTCGACCGCAGCGAGCCGGCCGGCACCATCGTGATCGACACCAACAACACCTATCTTTACTACGTGCTCGGCAACGGCCGTGCCATTCGCTACGGCGTTGGCGTCGGCCGTGAAGGCTTTACCTGGTCCGGCGTGCAGAGCGTCAGCCGCAAGGCGGAGTGGCCGGATTGGCATCCGCCGGCCGAGATGATTGCGCGCCAGCCCTATCTGCCGCGCTTCGTCGCCGGCGGCCCCGGCAACCCGCTCGGCGCGCGTGCGATGTATCTCGGCTCGAGCGAATACCGCAT
>RXJC01000155.1 GCA_003963435.1 Bradyrhizobiaceae bacterium
CGTCGCCCATGCCGACCAGCACCATCGCGCCGGGCCGTGCTTCCAGCATGAAGGAGAAGTCCTCGGCGCCCATCATCGGGATGAACTTGTCGTTGACACGATCGGCGCCGACGATGTCGCGGGCGACGTCGGCGGCAAGGCCGGCCTCGCGCGCATGGTTCATGGTCACCGGATACATCCGCGTGTACTTCGTCTCCGCCGAGCCGCCATAGGCGCGCGCGACGCTGTCGGCGACTTCCCCGATGCGCCGCTCGACGAGATCGCGCACCTCAGGATCGAGGGTGCGAACGGTGCCGCCGAGCTCGGCGATCTCCGGGATGATGTTGAAGGCCGTGCCGGAGTGGAATTGCGTGATCGAGATGACCGCCGACTTCAGCGGATCGACGTTGCGCGCCACGATCGATTGCAGCGCGTTCACGATCTGCGAGCCGATCAGCACGCTGTCGACGGATTTGTGCGGGCCGGCGCCGGCGTGGCCGCCCTTGCCGTGTACCGTGATCTGGATGTTGTCGGAGGAGGCGAGCATCGCACCGGGCGTGGTGGCGAAGTGACCCTCCGGCAGGCCCGGCATGTTGTGCATGCCGTAGACCTCCTCGATGTTCCAGCGCGTCATCAGCCCGTCCTCGACCATGGCCTTGCCACCGCCGCCGCCTTCCTCGGCCGGCTGGAAGATCATGATCGCGGTGCCGTCGAAATTGCGCGTCTCGGTGAGATATTTGGCTGCGCCCAGCAGCATCGCGGTGTGGCCGTCATGGCCGCAGGCGTGCATCTTGCCGGGGACCTTCGACGCGTAAGGCACGCCCGAGGTTTCCATGATCGGCAGCGCGTCCATGTCGGCGCGGAGGCCAATGGTCTTGCCGGAGGCGGATTTGCGCCCGCGGATCACGCCGACCACGCCGGTACGGCCGATGCCCGTCACAACCTCGTCGCAGCCGAACGCGCGCAACTTCTCGGCGACGATGCCGGCGGTGCGGTGGACCTCGTAGAGCAACTCCGGATTCTCGTGGAAGTCATGGCGCCAGGCGGCCATTTCGTCGGAGAGGGCGGCAACGCGGTTGACGATGGGCATGGGGTGGGTCCGTTTCTTCTGTGTTGGCGGGAGGGATAGGCGCAAGCGTACCCCGCGGCATGGCGGTGCGCAAATGGTCGCCGGGCTTTCGTCGCCGCGCTTCGTGGCTATAAGGTGAGGCAGCGAGAGTCTGGGGGCGAGGGCAAGCCATGAAGTTTGGACGCGGTCGTCTTGTGCTGGTCGCCTGTCTCTCGCTCCTAGCCGGCCCGGCCTTCGCCTGCGATGTCGGCTCCGCGGCGGCTGTGATCGCATCGGTCAGCCAGCAGGTCCAGTCAGGGCGGATCAAGCAGATTGATCTTCAAAGAATCTCCGACCGCCTGCTCGCCAGCATTCCGATCTCGCCGGAGCATTTTGCGAGCTATGCGAGCGAACGCAAGACGCTGGTCCTGACCCCGCGCGATGCGGCCGACCTGGCGGCAGCCGTTAAGGCGCTGACGCCCGTAAAATTGCCTTACCAGCCGGATTTGCGCTGGCAGCTCATTTTCCTCGATGAGGCCGGCAACAAGCTGCACACGATCTTCTTCAGCAAGCGCTATGTGCAGGGGCGCGGCCGCGCGGGCTATGTCGATGGCAACATGTGCGGCTTCAGCACCGCCACCATCGGCAGCCCGGCTCTGGTGAAATGGCTGCAGCAGCGGCTGTAGCCCGTCGTTCCGCGTGGAAGGAATCCCGGATGTCGCTGCGCTCCATCCGGGCTGCGAACGTGTGCTCAGCTCTCGCCGAACACGCGCTTGAAGATCGTGTCGACGTGCTTGAGGTGGTAGCCGAGGTCGAACAGCTCCTCGAGCTCGGAATCCGAGAGATATTTCTTCACCTCGGTGTCCTTCTTCAGGAGCTGCAGGAAGTCGCCTTCGCCGCGCCAGACCGGCATGGCGTTGCGCTGCACCAGCTTATAGGAATCCTCGCGGCTCGCGCCCTTCTGCGTCAGCGCCAGGAGCACGCGCTGCGAGTGCACGAGGCCGCCGAGACGGTCGAGGTTCTTCTGCATGTTGGCGGGATAGATCAGCAGCTTGTCGATCAGGCCGGCGAGACGCACCAGCGCGAAATCCAGCGTCACAGTGGCGTCGGGGCCCATCATGCGCTCGGCCGAGGAGTGCGAGATGTCACGCTCGTGCCAGAGCACGACGTTCTCCAGCGCCGGCGTCACATAGGCGCGGACCATGCGGGAAAGGCCGGTGAGGTTCTCGGACAGCACCGGGTTGCGCTTGTGCGGCATGGCGGAAGAACCCTTCTGCCCCTCGGAGAAGAACTCTTCAGCCTCCAGCACCTCGGTGCGCTGCATGTGGCGGATCTCCACCGCGATGCGCTCGACCGAGGAGGCGATCACGCCGAGGGTCGAGAAGTACATCGCGTGGCGGTCGCGCGGGATCACCTGGGTCGAGATCGGCTCGGGCACGAGGCCCATGGCCTTGGCGACGTGCTCTTCGACGCGGGGATCGATCTGCGCGAAGGTACCGACGGCGCCGGAGATGGCGCAGGTCGCGACCTCCTTCCGCGCGGCGATCAAACGCTCCTTGGCGCGCGTGAACTCGGCATAGGCATAAGCGAGCTTGAGGCCGAACGTCACCGGCTCGGCATGGATGCCGTGGCTGCGGCCGATGGTTGGCGTCATCTTGTGCTCGAAGGCGCGCTTCTTCAGGGCGGCCAGCACCTTGTCGAGATCGGCAAGCAGCAAATCGGCGGCGCGGGTGAGCTGGACGTTGAGGCAGGTGTCGAGCACGTCGGAGGAGGTCATGCCCTGGTGCACGAAGCGCGCTTCGGGGCCGACGATCTCGGCGAGGTGGGTGAGGAAGGCGATGACGTCGTGCTTGGTCTCGCGCTCGATCTCGTCGATGCGGGCGACGTCGAAGGTGGCGTCCTTGGCCTTGGCCCAGACCGTCCTGGCGGCTTCCTTGGGGATGGTCCCGAGCTCGGCGAGAGCGTCCGCCGCATGCGCCTCGATCTCGAACCAGATCTTGAACCGGGTCTGCGGCTCCCAGATCGAGGCCATTTCCGGGCGGGTATAGCGGGGGATCATGAGACGGCTCCAGGAAGGTGGGCGGGCGGTCCGCAAGGGAACAGCGCCGGCCAAAATGCTTTTTACGCCGTGATTTAACAGAGCGGGCAGGGCGAAACAAACGGTCTGGGCCGCGGCAGAGGGGGATCGCCGAGCTATCCACCGGGCTGGTTGCCAGGGAGGGGGCCAGTGCCGGCCGCAAATATTAACTGTCAATCACGGATCATTGACTGACAGATATTGAAATCTGTCAGCGAGACGTGTATATCCGTTCCCGGACGCTCCGATTGGGCGTCCCGCGACAAGCCCCGGAAAGCCTGACATCCGAAAGCGGATCGGAGGGCGGATTGAAGAACGGGGACCCGCGGACGAATGGAGACTTAAGACGATGACGACCGAAATCTTCAATTTGACCGGCGTGATTGGGCATTGGCTCAATTTGCTGGTGGCGCGCCAGATCGCGGCGCAGGCTGCAAAACTGCCGCATTAAGGCATAGGCTTTCCGAAACGACCGGCCAGGGCGCTTCGGAAGCAGCCCTACTGCCGGAGTAACTGAGCCCTGAACGGGAACATGGTGCTGGCATGAATGAAGCTGTTGTCTTGACGCCGGAGCGCATCCTCGAAGTCACCGAGGACGTGCTCAGGCGCTTTGGACTTGCCAAGGCCACCGTGGTCGACGTGGCCCGTGCGCTCGATGTGAGCCACGGCAGCGTCTACCGCCATTTCCCGAGCAAGGCCTCGCTGCGCGAGGCCGTTGCCAAACGCTGGCTGGACCGCATCGATGCGCCGCTGCGCCAGATCGCCGAGGAGCAGGGCCCGGCGGCGGACAGGCTCGATCGCTGGCTGCGGACGCTGTTCGCTGCCAAGCGGTCGCGCGTGCTCGACGACCCCGAGATGTTCGAGACTTATCTGACCCTGGCGCGCGAGGCCTGCGCGGCCGTCAGGTGCCACAAGGACACCCTGACCGACCAGGTCGTGGCTATTTTGTCGGACGGTGTGGCGCAGGGCGTCTTCGCCATTGACGACGTCAAGGCCACTGCGCGCGCGATTTACGATGCGACCAGCCGCTTCCACCATCCGGCCCATGCCGACGAGTGGAAGGACGCCGATCTTCCTGCCCGCGTCGATGCGACGCTCGCGCTGCTGCTGCGCGGGTTGAAAGCCTGTTAAACCGCCGCCGCTGTCCAATACGCCGCGACCGATCAACCTCTTCCCTTGTGAAGAAGGGCGCCATCGCCAGGCGACAGTGACGACGATCGCGTGCGGAAAGTACCGTCGGATGACGGCACGACCGGCGGAGCCTCCGGATAGACATTGATCGCGATCTCGACGTCGTCCTTTGACCGCTTTCGAAGGCGCTCGAATGCCAGCTCCTGATCGAGCATGGGGCAGCGGAAATGGACGATCGCGGTATCCGGCAGGCGGCAGAGTTCGTCGATGAGCTCGCCTACGGTGATGATCGAGGGAGCGACGACTGCCTTGTGGTGACCCTTACTCATGACCTTTGACTCCTTCACTCTGCTGCTAACCGGAACGGAATAGGCTCTGTTCCAATCCGCTCGGCAGATTGAGAGATTTCACGTCATTCGAAGCCATGCGGCAGACCCGCTGCTAAATCCTCGTCAGCCCGCAGGTCGCGGCGAGCCGCACCAGCTGGGCATCGGTGCGCGCGCCGGTCTTGGTCTTGATGAGATAGTGATAGTTCTGCACCGTCTTCACACTGAGATTGAGATGCGCCGCGATCTGCTCGGTGGTGGCGCCGCCGGCGAACTGGCGCAAAATCTCGATCTCGCGTTCGCCCAGTTGATCCAGCACTGAGCCTGCCGACAAGCTGTCTTCGGCGAGGATGTGGGCGATGTCGTCGCTCATGGCCCGCTCGCCGCGGGCGACGGCGCGGATGGCGCCGACCACGGCGGACGGCTCGCTGCTCTTGGTGACGAAGCCGCTGGCGCCGGCGCCGAACGCGGCCTTCACCAGCACGGCCTCGTTGTGCATGGTGAAGACCAGGATCCTTGCCCGCGGGCTGCGCGCGCGGATGTTGCGGATCGCCTCCAGCCCGCTCGCGCCCGGCATCGAGATGTCGAGCACGACGACATCGGGATCATGCGCCTTGAAGGCGCCGTAGGCGTCCGCGGCATTGTCGGCTTCCGCCACGACATGGAGGTCGCCCTGGCTCTCCAGCACGCGGCGGTAGCCTTGCCGGACGATCGGATGGTCGTCGACCAGCAGCACGGAGATGCCTGTTGCCGCCACCTCGCTCATGCCGGCCTCACGCGGCGAGCGGGATGGTGGCGGCGACGCTGAGGCCGCCACGGGCAGGCAGGATCGACAGCGATCCGCCGGCCGCCTTGACGCGCTCGCGGATGCCGGTGAGACCGAAGCCGGCCGATTGCGCGACGCGCTCCGCATCGCCGCCGCCGTCATCCTCGACGCGGATCAGCAACGCGTCGTCGTCGCCCGCGCGCCGCTCGATGCGCAAGGTGATCTCGCTCGCTGCGCCGTGACGCAGCGCGTTGGTCAGGCATTCCTGGGCGACGCGATAGGCGGTGGTGGCGGCCGGGCCGCTGATGTCGGCGAGGTCGCCCTTGAGGTCGAGCTGGATCGTCGGCCGCGCCGCACTCTGCGAGCGCCAGCTGTCGACGAGATTGACGAGGCTCGCCTCGAGCCCGAGCTCCTCGGGCAGGGGATTGCGCAGGCGCTTCAGCGCATCGCGCAGCGAGGCCATCAAATGATGGGTGGCCTGCGAGATCATGCGCGCATCCTGGGCGATGCCGTTGTCGGTGTTTTCCTTCGCACTCGCCGTTTCGATCGTGTTGGCGAAGGCGAGAATGGCGGACAGATTCTGCCCGAACTCGTCGTGCAGCTCGCGGGCAAGGGCGCGGCGCTCGTCGTCGCGGATCTCGATCAGGCGCCGCGTCAGCGCGGCGCGCTGCTCGGTGGCTTCCTCCAGCCGGCCGCCGAGCTCGCCGACGGCGGTGCCGATCATCGCCAGCTCCATCGAGCGGAACCGCGGCAGCCTGGTGCGATACTGACCGCGGGCCATGCGCTGCAGGGCGGTCACGATCGTGCGCGCCGGCGCCAGCGTATGCGCGATAGCCAGCGATGCCAGCAGCGCGATCGCCGCGGCCATCAACAGCGCGACGTCAATCACGTTGAGGATGTACTCCCAGGCCAGCGAGATCGCGGCCGAGGCATCGGGTGTCGCGACCACAGTGCCTGCCGAGGCGGCGCGGGGGCTGACCGGCCGCACCACCTCTGCATGACTGCCAAGGAAGATCGGCACGATGGATGCGAACCAGCGCGGCGGGGTCTTGCCCAGCCCCTCGCTCTGGCCGCAGAGCGGCTTTTCAAATGCGATAGCCGGCTGGAACTCGACGCAAACACCTGGCGAAATCAGCTTCATCGTCTCCAGCGTGCGCCATTCCGGAACCGGTAAAAGCTGCTCGCGCGTTCTGCTGCTGCGCAACAAGAACTCGTGCCAGTACAAGGCCTGGAGCGCCTGCGCGACCCGCTGCGCCGAGGCCGCCGTCGCCCGGTCGACGCTGCGATAGGCGTCGAATGTGGCCCATATGGTTGCCGCGCCAAGACAGAGCGCCACGATGAGCAGCAGACGGGCGACAAGCTGAAGCACGAGGCGCATGCGATCACCCTCGACGTTTGATAAGGTCAGCCTAACAACGCCGCCGCGTCTTGCCAATTGCGGGGCGTGGCAAGATTGCAGCTCGGGCAAATTTCCCAAGCCGGATTGGGCATGGGTCTTTGGACCGGGCGATGAGGCTTTGATCTAATCGGGTCGAAGCCTGAGAGACCAAACGTTCGAACAAGGAGCGGTGCAGCATGAGTTCGATGACGATTGGACCGATCGCGCCTGTAACGAACGACCCATCCGAGCGCAGCGCGCTGCTGTTCTGGATGATCTTCACCGGGCTTTCGATCTTCGCCGTCGTTCTGCTGTGGCGGTTCGGCCTGATCCACCTGATGCTGACCTCCGACCGCACCTACATTTCCAGCGTCATCGCGGTGCTCTACATCTTGACCTGCGGCCACTGCTTCCTGCGCACCCGGGCGATCGCGCGCGAGGGGGCGGCGGCACGGCGTTGCCGGGCGGCGCTCGCGGCGCCTGACGGCGGCAAGGTGCTCGATGCGCGTGCGACGGCGCTGCCGCGCGGGCTGGTGCGGGATCACATCGAGAGCCTGGTCACCAAGGCGGCCGCGCAGGACTATCGTCCGGTCGACCAGACGCTGCTGCTGCGCACGCTCGCCGACCGGCTGCGTGGCTCCAACGGCTTCGGCGCCTTCGTCTCGGACACGCTGATGAAGCTCGGCCTGCTCGGCACCATTGTCGGCTTCATCATCATGCTGGCGCCGATCGCGGGGCTGGATGCCGCCGACAAGGTCGCGATGCGCTCCTCGATGGGGCTGATGAGCGACGGCATGGCGGTCGCGATGTACACGACGCTCGCCGGTCTCGTCGGCTCGATCCTGGTCCGCATCCAATATTACATGCTGGACGCCGCGACCCAGCGGGTGTTCTCGGATGCGGTGGTGCTGACCGAGACCTATGTGACGCCGGTCCTCGAGCGCAAAGGGGCCGGAACCTCGTCATGATGGATGATTTCGGTCTCTATCCGCGCGAGGAGCCGTTCGATCCGCTGGGCGTGATGCTGTTCAAGGCGCTCCAGGTGATCGCGTTCCTGTTCTTCCTGGCGCTGCTCGCGGTCTCGCCGGATGCCAAGGAGGGCAAGATCGACTCCAAGGCGGAGTTCATGATCACGCTGGACTGGCCGGACAATCACCCCGACGATCTCGATTTGTTCGTGCAGGATCCCGCCGGCAACATCGCCTGGTACCGTCACCGCGAGGCCGGCTTCCTCACGCTCGACCGCGACGACCGCGGCGGCGCCAACGACTTCATCATGGTCGCCGGCAAGAAGATCGCCTCGCCCATCCGCGAGGAGATCGTCACGCTGCGCGGCATCGTCCCCGGCGAATACACGGTGAACGTCTCGCATTTCGTCGCCACGACCGGCGAGCCCGTCACGGCGAATGTGAAGGTGCAGAAGCTCAATCCGACGGCGCAGGTGGTGTTCGACAACAAGTTCACGCTCGACCACACCGGCGACGAGAAGACCGCGGTCCGGTTCCGGCTCGATGCCGAAGGCAAGGTGGTCAACGTGGACCAGCGGCCGAAATCGCTGCTGGAGACGTTCCGCAGCGGCTGGCGCAACGGCGCCGATCTCGACCCGAGGACCGGTGTGAGCAGGAACCCTGTGAGGATTCGCCGTGACTAACCTGCAGACGGTCATCCTCACGCTGTCGATCGCCTATGCCGTGATCGGCGCGCTGCTGCTGGTCGTGCTGGTCTATGCGCGGCTGCACTGGTCGCTGAAGGCGGTCGCTGTGGTCGTGACCAGCGCCTTCTATGTCGTCAGCTTCTCCGAGATGCGCGGGCTGCTCGGTTGGGCCAGCTCCGACCGGCTGCCAACGGCCTTCAAGCTGCTGAAGGCCCGTATCGTCGAGCCGCATTCGCTCGAGGGCGATCCCGGCTCGATCTATCTGTGGGTCGAGGCGCTGGACGAGGACAACCGCCCGAGCGGTATCCCGCGAGCCTTCCGCGTGCCCTATGACGACAGGCTCGCCGACAAGACCCATGCCGCGGAGAACGAGATCGCTTTAGGACATCCGCAAGGCGGCCGCGCCGCGGATTTCGGCGGCGGCGACGGCAGTCTCATCGACATGGTCCGGGAGTATGTGACGCCGAAAACCATTTTGGAGACCACCGGCGGCGATTCATCGACTGGTGAATTCATCGCCCCGCCGGCCGGCGCGCAAGGCGCGGTGTTCACTCCGATACCGCCGCCCCGGATGCCGCCAAAGGACGAGCAATAGGCTCCTCGCCATCGGGACAGGGGGCGCTGGTCAATCGCCCGGCGCTGGCGCATCTTGTTGACATCCCTCAATTTGGCCCTATCGGCCTTCAATAAGAATTGGAGGGTGGAGGGTGCGTGCTTCTCGCTGTCTTTTCAGATATTCACGGCAACCGGCAAGCCTTCGAGGCCTGCCTGAAGGTCGCCCGTGCGAAGGGCGCGGAGCAGTTCGTCCTGCTCGGTGACTTCGTCGGTTATGGCGCCGATCCCGAATGGGTGGTGGATAGCGTGATGGGGCTCGTCGCCCAGGGGGCGATCGCCGTGCGGGGCAATCACGATCAGGCGGTCAATTCCTCGGCAGAGACCATGAATGCCGAGGCGCAAATCGCGATCGAATGGACGCGAGGCCGGCTCGACGCCGCGCAGCGGCGGTTCCTGGCGGAATTGCCGATGCTGGTGGAAGACAGCGATCGCCTCTTCGTGCATTCGGAAGCCTCAAGCCCCCAGCGCTGGCACTATGTCCGCTCGACCGTGGACGCCGCCAAGAGCCTGATCGCGACGCCCGCCCATGTCACGTTCTGCGGCCATATCCACCGTCCCGCGCTTTATTCGATGTCGGTGACGGCGAAGATGACGAGCTTCACACCGAAGACCGACGTCCCGGTGCAGCTCTTGCGCGGGCGGCAATGGCTCGCCGTGCTCGGCTCGGTCGGCCAGCCTCGCGACGGCGATCCGTCGGCAGCCTTCGTCTTGTTCGACACCGAGTCGTGCCAGATCACCTATTGCCGCGCGCCATATGATATCGCGACCGCGGCGGGCAGGATTCGCGACAACGGCCTGCCGCACTGGCTCGCCGACCGGCTGTCGCAGGGGCGCTAGAGGCCGATGCCGAAATCACTGGTCAAATCCGGCGCGGAGATCGACGGTTACACCATCGGTGAATGCGTGCACGCCGGCGGCATGGCGACGCTGTGGACCGTCACCCATCCCGGCATCGACGTGCCCTTGCTGATGAAGATCCCGCGGGTGTCGGAGGGTGAGGATCCCGCCGCCATCGTCTCCTTCGAGATGGAGATGATGATCCTGCCGCGGCTCGCCGGGCCGCACGTCCCGACCTGCTTCGGCACCGGTGACTTCGCGCACCAGGCTTATGTCGTGATCGAGCAGATCCCCGGCACCACGCTGTACAAGCGGCTGCCCGACCTGCCGTTGCCATATGACGAGGCGCGGCAGCTCGTTGCCAGGATCGCAACCGCGCTCGCCGATCTGCACCGGCAGAACGTGATCCATCACGACATCAAGCCGAGCAGCATCATGTTCCGTGAAAGCGGCGAGGCGGTGCTGATCGACTATGGACTGTCGCATCACAACCATCTGCCGGATCTATTGCAGGAGGAATTCCGCCTGCCTTACGGCACTGCGCCCTACATGGCGCCCGAGCGGCTGTCGGGCGTGCGCGACGATCCCCGCAGCGATCTGTTTTCGCTCGGCGTGCTGCTCTACTTCTTCACCACCGGCGAGCGGCCGTTCGGCGAGGGCGAGACGCTGCGCGCGATGCGGCGCCGGCTGTGGCGCGATCCGCATCCGCCGCGCAAATTGCGCGCCGACTATCCGCCCTGGCTTCAGGAAATCGTATTGCGGTGTCTCGAGATCGAGCCGGTGTGGCGCTATCCGACCGCGTCCCAGCTCGCCTTCGATCTCGCCCATCCGGACCAGGTCAGGCTTACGACGCGTGCCGAGCGGGTCAAACGCGACCCGCTCAGCGTCGCCTGGCGCCGCCGCTTCAATCTGGGCGTCATGGCGCCGCGCGCGAAATCGGACGTCGCCGCCCAGATCGCGTCGAGCCCGATCCTCGCCGTCGCGCTCGACACGGTGGAAGGCGCGCCGGAGCTGAACGAGGCGCTGCGCGTGACCACCGAGCGCATCCTCGCCACCTTGCCGTCGGCGCGGCTTGCCTGCGTCAACGTGCTCAAGCTGAACCGCCTTGCGATCGACCGCACCCTCGACGAGCAGGGGTCCAACAAGCATATCGACCGCCTGGTCGCGCTGCGCCATTGGGCGACGCCGCTCAAACTGGACGAGAGCCGGCTATCGGTTCATGTGCTGGAAGCGGTCGATCCGGCTGCGGCGCTGCTGGAATTCGCCGAGATCAACCATGTCGACCATGTCATCATCGGCGCGCGGCAGAGCTCGTTCCGCCGCACGCTGCTTGGCAGCGTCTCGGCCAAGGTCGCCGCGGAAGCGAGTTGCACCGTCACCGTGGTGCGGCCGCCGCGGATGGCGGGCGACGCGGACGAGGGCGAGTAGGCCGGATCAGGCCGCGTGAGCGGTGTGGGCGACGCGCTTGCGGCGGATCGGCCAGGAGAATTGCGGGCCGGGCTCGCCGTGATCCGCGCTGCCGCCGAAATACTGGATGATCTCGCGGCAGGGCTCGCAATTGAACAGGTTACGCGACGCGGGTGCCTTGGTCATTTCCTTCAGGCAGTTCGGGCAGTGCGGTTTCATGGGGTGTCCGGGAAAAGAAGGTCTCAGTGTCGGCGCGGCGAGGCGAGCGAACGATCGGGGTCCGTCGTGTCGAGCCCGGCATCGTCGTCCAGCGTGCCATCGGTACGCTCGAGGCGGCCGAAGAAATATTCGAGGCCCGGATGCGGGCGGCGCGGGATCCGGCACCTGCGCTTCGGCTGACGTTTCACGAGTGCGATCTGCATGGCGCTCAGCCCCGGCGACGATGAAGTTGGATGACGCGGGCAGAAGCCTTGGCTTTCACCGGTCGCGCCACGTAGAGGCTGCGAGCCGCGATCGCCGCATTGAACGCCAACCACAACGCTACGCCAGTCCAGAGCAGGGTCGCCGTCATGATGTCCTCCCGTCAAAAGCAGGCAGGAATCACTTGTGGTGATTTGCGCGAATCAGTGAAGTCCGGATGAGTACGGATCAAGACTGCAATTTTAGGCATTGCGCGTTGCAACACCCGTAAATGCCGCGACGATTGCTGTCGTTCGCGGGCGCCCTCGATGCGGCTCAGATCGCTTCGCCGCGTGCCACGGCCGCCGCGTTGCGGATCGCCGCGATGTTGGTCTTGTAGGCTTCCTGCGTGCCGCCCCGAAATACGGATGTGCCGGCGACGAAGGCGTTGGCGCCGGCCGCGGCGAGCGCGCCCGCAACATCCGGTCCGACGCCGCCGTCGACCTCGATGTCGATCGGGCGTCCTGCCGTCATCGCGCGGATGTCGCGGATCTTGCCGATTGCGGAGGGGATGAAGGCCTGGCCGCCGAAGCCGGGATTGACCGACATCACCAGCACGAGGTCGACGAGGTCGAGGACATATTCGAGCGCGCTGATCGGCGTGCCGGGATTGAGCGAGACGCCGGCCTTCTTGCCGAGCGCGCGGATCGCCTGCAGCGAGCGGTGCAGATGCGGACCTGCCTCCGCATGCACGGTGATGTGGTCGCAGCCGGCTTTCGCAAAGGCCTCGAGATAGGGGTCGCAGGGCGAGATCATCAGATGCGCGTCGAACACCTTCTTGGTGTGCGGGCGCATCGCCTTGATGACGTCGGGGCCGTAGGAAATGTTGGGGACGAAGTGACCGTCCATGACGTCGAGATGGATCCAGTCGGCGCCGGCGGCATCGACGCTGCGCACCTCCTCGCCGAGCCTGGAGAAATCCGAGGCCAGGATCGAGGGGGCGATGGCCAGGGGGCGGGGAGTGAAGGCTTGGGTCATGGCGCGGTTTCCCGGAAGCAGCCGTGAAAGATGGGCCTCGCCTAACATGGGCCTCCATGGCGGGCAATGCAGGGGAGGCGTGCTTTCTGTGGGCGGAAATTTCTGCCGCGACCGGCACGAATTGCCGACGGTCCCGGCCCGTCCAAGGCGTGGCAGCGGCGGATTTCATTGAGCTTTTTGCGCTGGCACGACGCTTGCTGCCCTCGCCTGCAGAACATTGGCCGCGGCATGCCGCATCGGTTGGAGTTGTGCAATGTTGTTCGCCCTTGGCGCCGTGTCGAGCGCCCTCGACGCGATCCAGTCGCTGACGAACTCGAAATCATCCTCCTCGACGCACAAGACGGGAGCCGCGCAGGGCGCGACCAATCCGTTTGCGATCGACAGCGGCAGCAGCAGCACGACCAGCGGCGCAACCTCGTCGGTCAATTCAGGCAAATATCCGCAGATCGCGCCGGAGACGATGAACGCGCTGTTCGCGGCGCAGAGCCAGTCGGCGGATAACACCAGCAGCGCGACGAGTTCGGCCTCGTCGAGCTCGAGCTCTTCGACGTCAAAGAGCCGGGATGCCGCACTCAAGGATCTGTTCTCGCAGATCGACGCGGACGGCGACGGCAGCATCACCAAGTCCGAGTTCGAGGACGCGCTGGGCGCCGGGGGGACCAACCTCGCGCAGGCCGACAACGTGTTCTCCAAGCTGGACTCGAATTCGGATGGCAGCGTGAGCCTGGACGAGATGTCGAAGGCGCTCAAGAGCGGCCATCACGGCCACGCGCACGGCGCGGGCGGCTCGGGCGATGGATCGGATTCCTCCTCGAAGTCCGGCGGCGGGTCGACCTCGACGACGACGACCGCTGCCGACGGTTCGACTACCACCACCGTTACCTATGCCGACGGCTTCAAGATGTCGACGACGGTGCCGGGCGCCTCCACCCCCCGCAATTCGGCCTATGATCTGTTCGCGCAGTTGATGCAGCGGCAGGGCGGGCAGGGGCAAAGTGCCCCGGCGACGGCTGGCTCGTCCATGTCGATGAGCGTGTGAACGGCGTCCAAATCAGCCGGCATATTCGCGCGTGACATCGCGATAGACATACCGGTCGCGGATCTCACGGTTGAAGAACGCGCCCTTCGAGCGCGCTTCCCTGAACGCGGCGGCGACCTCGGGCGGCACGTCCTCGTAGACATAGAGGCGGCCGCTGACGAAGGTCACCTTCAGCTCGCGCGCGTCGGGCGCATAACGGAAGAACCGGATCACTGAAGACGGCATGGCGTTACACCCGGGGACCACCAGTGTAACGCCCGGTCCGCGGTTTCGTTTCTAACCGAAGCGGTCCGTCCACGCCGGCTGCGCGCCGGGGAACGGCAGCGGAGTGGCATTGTACACGGCGCGGGCGATTGCGCGCGCGACCACGTTGGCGGCGACCATGCCAAGCTCGGTGAGGCCAACCAGCGGCTCGATCGGCTTCTCGCAGGTGGCGGCGGCAAACAGCACGTCGCCGTCCAGCGGTGCATGAACCGGATAGATCGCGCGAGCGAAGCCGGTGTGCGCGATCATCGCCAGCCGCTTGGCCTGAGGCTTGGTCAGCACCGCGTCGGTGACGACGGCGCCGATGGTGGTGTTTTCGCGCGCGTCCGCCGCAGGACCGCCCTTGATGCGCAGGCGCAGCATGTCGTCGGTGAACCCATCAGGCAGACCGCGTCCGCCGAACTCGCCGTCCACCTCGAACGGGGCCGCCCAGAACCAGGGTCCGTTTCCGACGGTGACGCTGCCGACCGCGTTGACGGCGACGATCGCCGCGACCTTCACGCCATCAGGCGTCATGGCTGAGGCTGAGCCGAGCCCGCCCTTGAACGTCGCGGTGGTGGCCCCCAAGCCGGCGCCGACGCTGCCGAGCGCGAAGTCCGTGCCCGCGGCTGCAGCCGCGGCGTAGCCGAGGTCGCGATAGGGCGAGAAGCGTCCCCAGGCCTTGTCGCCGCCGTTGAGGAGGTCGAACAGGATCGCGCCCGGAACGATCGGAATCAGCGCTTCGCGAATCCGGTGGCCGCGCCCCTGCTCGGCGAGCCAGGCCTGCATGCCGCCGCCGGCATCGAGGCCAAAGGCGGAACCGCCGGACAGCGCGATCGCATCGACGCGCTCGACGGTGTTGGCAAGATCGAGCAGCGCGTCCTCACGCGTGCCCGGTCCGCCGCCGCGCACGTCGATGGCCGCGACCGCGGGCTGGTCGAAGATGATCGCGGTGGTGCCGGAGGCGACTTTGGCATCCTCGGCATGGCCGACGCGGACTCCGGCGATATCGGTGAGCAGATTCTTCAAGGCGGCCTCGTCGTTGAGTGCAGATCGCGATCTGCGATAGCGCAGGGCTGCCGCGGGCTCAACTGGCGAGGGCCGTTCTGAGCATCTTGGCGAGTTCGGACTTGCGGTAGGGCTTGGCCAGCAGCAGCACGCCGGAATCGAGCCGGCCATGATGGACGATGGCATTCTCGGTATAGCCCGAGGTGAACAGCGTCTTGAGATCGGGGCGGCGGCGGACCGCTTCGTCGGCCAGCTGACGACCGTTCATGTTGCCCGGCATGATGATGTCGGTGAAGAGCAGGTCGATGGTCTTGTCGCCGTCGAGGATGGTCAGGGCCTCGGCGCCGTTGGCGGCCTCGAGCGCGGTATAGCCGAGGCTCTTGACCTGGGTCACCACATATTGCCGCACCAGCGCGTCGTCTTCGACGATCAGGATCTTCTCGTCGCCGCCGGCGATAGGCGCGTTCTGCAGCGCCTCGAACTCGGTCTCCTGCATGCCGCTCGAGCGCGGCAGGTAGATCTTCACGCTCGTGCCGTGGTCCACCTCGCTGTAGATCTTGATGTGGCCGCCCGACTGCTTGACGAAGCCGAACACCATGCTCAAGCCCAGCCCGGTACCCTTGCCGACCTCTTTGGTGGTGAAGAAGGGGTCGAACACGCGGTCGATCAATTCCGGGGGGATTCCGGAGCCGGTGTCGCTGACCGCGATCATCACGTAATTGCCGGCGACGACGTCGGGGTTCATGCTGGCATAGCCGTCGTCGAGGAAGATGTTGCGGGTCTCCAGCACCAGGGTGCCGCCCTCGGGCATGGCGTCACGCGCGTTGAGCGCGAGATTGAGGACCGCCGTAGACAGCTGGCCGGGGTCCACCAGCGTCGGCCAGGCATCCTCGGTGAGCTGCGGCATGATGGTGATCTGCTCGCCAAGGGTCGGGTGCAGCAGCTTGGCGGCTTCGAGCACCAGCGCGTTGACGTCGATCTCGCGCGGCTGCAGCGGCTGCTTGCGGGCGAAGGCGAGCAGATGCTTGGTCAGCTGCGCGCCGCGCTCGGCGGCATCGTCGATCAGCTTGGTGATCGCGGCCAGCTCGGGGCGGTCGGCGACCGCGTCGGACAAAATGCCGATCGTGCCGGTGATCACGGTCAGGACGTTGTTGAAGTCGTGAGCAACGCCGCCGGTCAACTGGCCGATGGAGTCCATCTTCTGGACCTGCCGGAACTGGGCTTCGGCCGCCTGCTTCTCTGTGAGGTCGCGGCCGATGAAGAAATGCCGCTTCACGGGCTCGGACCAGGTGCCCATCCAGTTCAGCGTGACCTCGTGACCGTCGTAGTGATAGTAGCGCGCCTCAAAGCTGCGCTTGACCGCGCCGCGCCGCGCCGCCCGCATCTCGTCCCGCGTCCTCTCGAGGTCGTCAGGGTGGATGAACTCGGTCGCGCTGTGCCCGATCAGGTCTTCAGGGCTGAAGCCGAGGATGTCCTTCACGCTCGGGCTGACCTGGATGAAGTTGCCGAAACCGTCGGTGACCAGGATCAGGTCCTGCGAGGTCTCGAAGATGCGCCGGCGCTCCTCGGTCTCGCGGCGCAGCTTCTCCCGGGCCTGCTTCTCCTCGGTGATGTCATGGGCGATCTTGGAAGCTCCGATGATCTCTCCGTCGTCCGATCGCAGCGGAGAAACGTTCAGGACCACATCGAGCGCGCGGCCGTCCTTTCGAACCCGCACCGTCTCGTGCTGGGCGATCGTCTCGTTGCCGGCGACCCGGTTGAGGATGCTCCGGATTTCATGCTTCCGGTCGGGCGGCACGATGATGTCGATCGACCTGCCGACGGCCTCCACGGCGGAATAGCCGAACAGATGCTCGGCGGCCTTGTTCCAGCCGGTGATGATGCCGTCGAGCGTCTTCGTGATGATGGCGTCGTTGGAGGATTCGACCACCGCACCGTACAGGGCGAGGCGCTTGCCGTAATAATCGCGTTCCGAGGCCGATTGTTGGCGCAGCCTGCCGACGAGGCCGACGGTGTGCACCTGAAGGCGGACATTCTCGATCAGCAGCACCGCGAGCACGAAGCTCGACGCGCAGAGGCCGTACAGACGGCCGGCGTAGAAACCGAGATCGAAGCGCGCGACGTTGACGATCGCAGACAGCGCGATGTCGAACAGCCATGCGCACATCACGACCATGAGCCAGACGTCGATCACCGAATGCGGGCGGCGGAACCACAGCGAAACCAGCGCGGCGAAGCTCAGAGACCACACGAAGGACACGACCCCGATCATGGTCGGTGTGTAGCGGCCGTCGCGGAGCAGGACCGGCAGCAGATCGTGCTGCGCCGTGACGATCCAGGTGAAGGCCCCCATGGCCGCGACCACGCCGATCACGATGGCGTAGACCGGACTAGCTGTCGCGCCCCGGATTCTGGGACCGCCATCCTTTTCCTTCAGCCAGGCATAGCCCAGCACGAACAGCGGAAAGCCGCCGTGCCAGATCATGTAGAGCCAGACGGTGGTCTGGCTGCCGGCGCCGAACAGCCCGGTCGCCGTGAACAGCCCGGGGAAGGTGAGGGCATGGACCAGCGCGGCCGCGGCGGTGAAGAGGTAGCCGCTCGACAGCCACAGCAGCGCGCGGGTCCGCAACACCGAGAACTGTGACAGCAGCAGCACGGCCGTGATGATGTCGCTCACCGCCAGAGCCGATTGATAGCTCGCAACGAAGGCCGGGACCGGCGGCAGCGGGATACCTGCGAACGGAACGGCCAGTGCGAACAGGATCGAGGAGACGCCGATGATCCACAATGCCGCGGTCCGGTCGGCCGATGTAGCCGGCAGCGTGGACAGAAAGGTGCTTCGGTCGGTCGCAGGCGCGTTCATCTCGTGCAGACCCGTTTTGAGCATCTCCGCCATTCCAAGTTCCGGGTAGGCTTGCCCTCCACGGTAACGCGTTCTGGGCGCGTGGCGTGAAATGTGGCAGCGACGACTCAACCGAAGGTTACAACTTATTTAATTTGGGTGGGAACGCGGAATAGGGATCAGGTAAGATGCGCTTTACTGGGCGGTGTCATAATGCCCTGCGGCTGGGCCGGGTTCCAGGTTTGAATCGTACCATTTGATCGATTTGCGGGAGTTGTTCCCATGCCTCGCGTTCTCATCATCGACGACCAGAAGGACGTGCGCGCGATGGTCGCCATCGTGCTTCGGGTCAACCATTACGAGGTTGCCGAGGCCGACAGCGGCGCGGCCGGGCTGAAAACCTTCGCGGAAAGCCCGTTTGATGCGGCGATCGTCGATATTTTCCTTGGCGATATCAGCGGTGTCGACGTCATCGCGGCCCTGCGCGAGCGTGCGCCGGCGCTCCCTGTCGTTGCGGTGTCCGGAATGACGGCGCTGGATTTCATGGAACAGTCGCCCCACCTCGCCAACGTGATTTGCCTACAAAAGCCGTTCCGGCCGAACGATCTGCTGCAAGCGCTCCGGAAGGCCCAGGCGGCGGCCGCCGGGGAGTTGCCGGCAGCCGTCTGATCCTTCGCTAAAAGGAAAAACGCCCCGGGGCAGGCCGGGGCGTTGATGAGGTTCGCATGTCGGGCCTCAAGGCCCGGAGCCGCGCTCAGGTGCCGTTGCCGCTGATCTCGGCGTAGCCGCCCTTGGCGTCCCATTTGTAGACGACGTAGTCGATCTGCTTGATGTCGCCCTTGGCGTCATACTCGATCGGGCCGATCACGGTGTCCCACTTGCCGGCCTTCATCGCTGCCATGACCTTCTTGGCGTCGGTGGTGCCGGCCTTCTTGGCAGCCTGCGACCACACCTGCATCGCCGCATAGGTGTACAGGGTGTAGCCTTCAGGATCGATGTTCTTGGCCTTGAAGGCCTCGACGATCTTCTTCGCGGTCGGCTTGTTGCGCGGATCGGGACCGAAGGTGAACAGCGTGCCTTCGCCAGCCGGGCCCGTGATGGAGGCGTACTCCTTGTCGGCCAGAGCGTCGCCGGCCATCAGCACGGTCTTGAGGCCCTGGTCGCGCATCTGACGCAGGATCAGGCCGCTCTCCTGATGGTAACCGCCGACATAGACGAGGTCGATGTTGTCGCGCTTCAAGCGCGAGACGATCGCGTTGAAGTCCTTGTCGCCCTTGTTGTAGGACTCGTACATCTTCTCGGTGACGCCGGCCTTGTTGAGCGCCTTCTTGGTCTCGTCGGCAAGCCCCTTGCCGTAAGTGGTCTTGTCGTTGAGGATCGCGATGTTCTTGCCCTTGAAGTTCTTGGCAATGTACTGCGCCGCGATCAGGCCCTGCTGATCGTCACGGCCGCAGACGCGCGCCACGTTCCAGAGCTTGCGCTCGGTGAACAGCGGGTTGGTCGAG
>RXJC01000274.1 GCA_003963435.1 Bradyrhizobiaceae bacterium
CTCGACCATCTCGCCGAGATGGAAGGTCGGATGGAACGGCTTGATCTGCTCCATCAGCGCCTCGGTGAGGCCCTGCCCCGAAACCTGCGGAATGCCGGGAATGTCGTAGATCGGCTTTTCCGGATAGAGCTCGGCGCACTGCCCGCCGACCTTGTCGAGGATGTCGACGAAATGCGCCTTCATGTCGAGAAGGCCAAGCTCGAAGGCGGCGAACAGACCGCAAGGGCCGGCGCCAACAATCAGCACATCAGTTTTGATCACGTCGCTCATGTCGTCTCTTTATCGATCTGTTGTCGGTTGGACGGCGCCCTTCGGGCAGAGGTGACCCTGCCTGTCTAGCCAACGGGGATGGATCAGGGAAGGCATAAAAGCGGGAGCGCCCCGCAGCCGCGCCCACTTGCCGGGGCAGGATAACTGGGTTGTAACGAGGATGGATATGACGGAGATCAATCGGTGAACGCACCAAGCCGCCTCGACACGACGCCGCGTCTGGAGGACTTCCCCTTCCGCCTCAGCGACAATGTCCGCTTCGGCGATCTCGACCCCAACCAGCACGTCAACAACGCGGTCTACGCCACCTATTTCGAGACCGGCCGCGTCACGCTGATGAAGCTTCCCCAGTACGGCCTGACCCCGCCGGGCCTCGCCTGGATCATGGTGCGGCTCGACATGCATTTCCGCGCCGAGCTGCACTGGCCGAACACGATCGAGCTCGGCCTCGGCGTGGTGAAGCTGGGACGGACGTCCGTGACCTTCGAGCAGGTCGTGTTCTCGGAAGGCAGATGCGTGGCGTCGGCGATTTCGGTCGGAGTCTTGCTCGACGAGGCGACGCGCCGGCCGGCCCCGCTGACGGCGGAGGTGATCGAGAAATTCAGACCCTGGCACAAGCGCGGCATCGAGGTCGCGCCGCCGAGCAGTTAGTCTTGTCGAGGGACGATCAGGCCTGACGTTCCGGCGTCGTCACGACGAGACCGTCGAGCTCGTCGGTGACCTTGATCTGGCAGGACAGGCGCGAATTCGGGCGCACATCGAAGCCGAAATCGAGCATGTCCTCTTCCATCGGCGTCGGGCTGCCGACCTTCTCGCGCCAGGCTTCGTCGACATACACGTGGCAGGTGGCGCAGGCGCAGGCGCCGCCGCACTCGGCCTCGACGCCGGGAATGCTGTTGCGGATCGCGGCTTCCATCACGGTTGCGCCGTTCTCGATTTCCACCGTGCGGGTTTCGCCCTTGTGGTCGACAAAGTGAATCTTGGCCATGTGTGCTCGTGCTGCCGCGGTACTGGGAATGAAGGAGGGTCCGGGCTGTCCTATAACGGGTCGATCAGCCCGGCGCCATAGGGTTTTGCTGCGAAGTGAATCCCGCTTTGCGGCAAGAAAATGCGTCAAAACAAGAGACTAGAGTCCGGCTCGCCCCACCCGGCCTCAAGGCTTCAGGATCGCCTCGATGGCGGCGCGGGCCTCTGTCACCGCCTCCTTCAGCGCGGCGAAGGCGTGGCGCTGGTTCTGGCCGGTCTGGATCGCGGTCTCGAGGCTGGCTGCGGCGTCAGCCACCGCAAAAGCGCCGATCCCGCGGGCTGAGCCCTTGAGCTTGTGGGCCAATGCGCCCGCCTCGTTCGGCAGGGCCGCCATCGCCGCCATCAGGCGGATCGCCTGCTCGGCGAACATGGCCAGCACTTCCTGCTCCAGCTCGGCATCGCCAAGCGTCATCCGGGAGAGATGGTCGAGGTCGAGCGGGCTGTCGATCGGTGCAAGCGGGGGCGAGGGCATCCAGTCCATCCGTTGCAGTTCAGGCGTCATGGCGAAAGGCCCCGGCATCGCGCGACGGTTCCGCCGGTCCGGCGGTGAGCTGACCTCACCCAAGCACGGAAATGGTTAACGAAATGTTTCGGGTTCCAGACGCAGTTCCGCCCGTTAATTGACGAAAAGTTGCCGCAATCCGCCGAGTTCGGTGGAGAATTGCATTTATTGCTAAGGCGTTACGGCGCGATCCTGTTAACGATGATTAAGAATGTCTTAATCGCGGGCATTTCATTCGCGACACTCTGCCAATAGGATGTTGCGGAAATTGGCGGACAAGCCGTCCGGGTGGGGATGGCTCGGAGATCCGCGCAAGCGGCATGATCCGGTCTGTGGGCTTGCGCAGCGCGCAGGGCTCGCGGGGGGACGCGTACAAGTAACGAGGGCTCGGACTGAACATGGCGAACACTCCGAAAAAGGTCAAAGACCCCACAGAAGTCGCGCTTTCTGCAATCCAGGAAGCCCTGAACATCAGCGACACGGCTGCCGACACCAGCCGCAACGCCGCCATGCGCAACGAGACCGCGCCCCCGGTGGTGCCGCCGGCGCCCCCGGCCTTCGACGAGCCGAGCTTCGAGCCGCGCCCTGCCGCCAACGAACGGTCGACCGTGTTCGACCAGATCGAGGAGCCGCGCTCGTCGCGTCGTGCCGCCAATGACGACCGCGAGACCATCGGTCAGCTGCTCCAGGCGCTGCAGAAGGGCCGCCCTGCCCGCAGCGTCTACACCTTCGCCACCATCTTCGCCGGAGTCTGGCTCGCCGCCTGCGCCGCGCTGACCGTCGGCTTCCTGCCGTCGATCCAGGCCGCCATGGGCCAGAGCGGCGGCGTGCTCGTCATCGCCGGCCTGATCGCGATGTTGTTCGCGCCGATCATGCTGTTCTACTTCCTGGCGAGCCTGGTCTGGCGCGGCCAGGAAATGCGCATGATCGCGCAAGCGATGGCGCAGGTCGCGATCCGCTTCTCCGAGCCCGAGGGCTCGGCTTCCGATTCCATGGTCACCGTCGGCCAGGCCATCCGCCGCGAGGTCGCGGCGATGGGCGACGGCATCGAACGCGCGATCGCGCGCGCCGGCGAATTGGAGACGCTGGTCGCCAACGAGGTCGCGGCGCTCGAACGCGCCTATAGCGACAACGAAGTGCGCATCCGCGCCCTGCTCCAGGACATCGCGCATCAGCGTGACAATCTGGTCGGCCAGGCCGAGCAGGTCCGCAGCGCCATCTCCGGCGTGCAGATCGATCTGCGCCACGACATCGCGCTGATCTCGGACGCGATCGCCTCGCGCGTCGACGAGGTCGCAAAATCCATCACCGGCGCGCTGGAAGAGCGCGGCGCCCACATCACCCAGGCGCTGAGCAATGCCGGCGACAACATGATCCTGGCGCTCGGCGAGCGCGGCGGCGACCTGCTCGACCGCCTCGAGGAGGCCAGCAACGAGACCACGCGCGCCGTGCTCGACGCCAGCGAGCGGCTGACCACCAGCCTCAATTTCAAGACCGGCCACGTCCACGACGAGTTCGTCGACCTCGCCGACCGCGTCCACGAGATGCTGAACGAGCGCATCGACCGCATCACCGGCGAGTTCGAGCAGCGCTCCGCCGCCATCGTCGACGGCATCTCCGAGCGCACCGAGCAGGTGCACGATTCCCTCAAGAATTCCTCGGACTCGCTGCTGCTCGAGCTCGAGCTGCGCTCCAACGACCTCTCGGCCAAGATCGACGACGCCGGCAACCGCCTCGCCGGCCAGATCATGACGAGCGGCGACAAGGCGAGCGAGGCGCTCGACGCCACCGTCAACACCCTCGTCGCCAAGGTCGTCAGCCAGACCGAGACCGCGCACGACTCGCTGTCGCTGCAGATGAGCGCGTTCGACGAACTGGTCAGGAACCAGGGCACCGAGCTGGTCGAGAAGTTCGCCCGCGACTCCGGCACGCTGGGCGCCCTGATCACGCGCCACATCTCCGAGTTCGACCGCACCGTGAAGACCTTCGGCGGCGAGATCGTCGAGCGCATGGGCCAGCGTACCCAGGACATCCACGAATCGCTGAAGACCTACGTCGAGAACTTCGACAACCGCTTCACCGCCAACGGCGGCGAGATCACCGCGATCCTCGACCAGCGCCTGATGCAGTTCGAGACCACGATCGGCGAACGCGTCGGCAATTTCGACGCCGCGCTGACCGGCAAGATCGCGAGCCTCGACGGCACGATCGAAGGCCACATCAAGACCTTCGACGAGCAGCTGGTCGGCCGCGTCGCCGCGCTGGAACAGTCGTTCGACACCCGCGCCAGATCGGTTACCGAGACGATCGACAACCGCCTCGGCACGCTGGCGACGACGCTGACGGACGGCGCCACGCAGGCGATCCAGTCGATCGATACCCGCCTGACGCACCTCACGACGACGCTGACGGGCAACGCGACGCAGTCGCTCGAGTCCATCGACTCCCGCCTCACCTACCTGACCACCGCGGTGACGAACGGCGCCTCGCAGGCCGTGCAGTCGATCGACACGCGCCTGACCCTGCTGACCTCGACGCTCACCGACGGCACCGCGCAGGCGATCGACGCGATCGACCGCCGCATCACCGGCGTCACCGAGATCATCGACGGCCGCTCTACGCATCTGACCGACACGGTCACGGTGCGCTTCCAGGAGATCCATCAGGCCATCGAGACCAAGGTCGGCTCGGTCGCGAGCGACATCGACGTCCGCGTGGCGCAGTTCGAGGATCTGCTCGGCTCGCGCGTCGAGGCCGTCGCCGGCCGCATCGAGAGCAGCGGCCGCCAGGCCAGCGAGGACATGATGTCCCGCGCCGAGATGATCTCGACCGCGATCCGCTCGCATGTCGAGGACGCCGAGCGCTCGCTCACCAACCTCGTCGTCAACACCAGCGAGACGATCCAGACCGGTGCGCGCACCGCCCAGCAGTCGCTGATGACGGTCTCCTCCGACGTCAACGCCCAGTTGAAGATGACCTCGGCCGAAGTCGAGCAGGCGCTGACCGCGGTCGGCACCGGCGCGGCGAACGCGATCCTGACCAGCGCCCGCGAAGCGCAATCGACCCTGGTCGCGGCGTCGGGCGACGCCTCCAACCAAATCAAGGGCCTTGCGGCCGACGTCGAGCGCACGCTGTCGGCGGCAGGCTCGGCCACCGCGGCCTCGATCCTGGCCGGCGCCCGCGAGGTGCAGACCACCCTGGTCACGGCGTCCTCGGACGCGGCCAATCACGTCAAGACGCTCACCGCCGACGTGCAGCGCTCGCTGTCGCTCGCCGGCACCACCACGGCGGAATCCATCACCGCCGGCGCGCGCGACGCGCAGAGCGCATTGATCGCGGCCTCGAGCGAGACCGCCAACCAGATCAAGGCGCTGTCCTCCGACGTGCAGCGTTCGCTGACGATGGCGGGTACCTCGACCGCCGAGATCCTCACGACCGGGGCGCGCGAGGCGCAGAACACGCTGGTCGCCGGCTCGGCGGATGCGGCGGCCCAGGTCAAGTCGCTCACCGCCGATGTGCAACGCTCGCTCTCGATGGCCGGCACCTCGACCGCCGAAACCATCACCGCCGGCGCGCGCGAGGCGCAGAACATGCTGGTCACGGCGTCGTCCGAGGCCGCCAACCAGGTCAAGTCGCTCGCGGCCGAAGTGCACCGCTCGCTCTCGCAGGTCGGCCAGTCGACCGCCGAGACGATCACCACCAGCGCCCGCGACGCCCAGAGCACCCTGCTCACGGTCTCCGCCGAACAGACCAGCCAGGTCCGTTCGCTTGCGGCCGAGATGCAACGCGCGCTGGCGACCGCCGGCGGCGCCACCATCGAGGCGCTGACCAGCGGCGTGCGCGAGGCCCAGGGCTCGCTGATCTCCGCGTCCACCGACGCGGCAAGCCAGATCAAGTCGCTGACCACGGACATCGAGCGGACGCTGACCGCGGTCGGCGCCGACACCGCCTCGACCATCCTCAGCAGCGCGCGTGAGGCCCAGATTTCGCTGACCTCGACCTCGGCCGACGCCGCAAGCCAGATCCGCACGATCTCGACCGATATCGAGCGCACGCTGAGCGCGGCCGCCGCGAACGCGACCAACGACATCCAGACCAGCGCGCTCAACGCCCAGAACGCGCTGATCTCGGCCTCCAACGAGGCGAGTTCGCGGGTCAAGTCGAGCTCGGCCGACGTCGAGCGCTCGGTGCTCGCCGCCAGCTCCAGCTTCGGCCAGGCCATGACCGGCAAGACCGACGAGATCGTCACCTACGTGGCGCAGCAGGCCGATCGCCTGTCGAACATGATCGACGCCAAGCGCGGCGCCCTGGTCGACGCGATCGGCTCGAAGACCAGCCAGCTCACGCTCGACATCGACCGCGTCACCTCGGACGCGCTGAAGTCGATCGAGACGCGCGGCCAGGCCTTCTCGCAGACCATGATGGGCAACGGCTCGGAAGTCGCGCGCACCATCAACGCGGCGAGCGAGGTCGCCACCGGCGCGGTCAGCAAGTCGCTCAAGGACCTCGAGCAGGCCTCGCGTTCGGCGATCGACCAGTCGCGCCAGGTCTCGATCGCGGCCGTCACCGAGATGCAGGAGACCAGCAAGATCCTGCGGACCGACACCGTTGCGCTGTTCGAGCGTCTGCGCGAGGGCAACATCCTGCTCCAGGAGGTGCTGACCGGTGCGCACGACAACCTCAACTCGCTCGAGCGGGCGCTGGTGACGCGTGTCGCCGACTTCGTCTCGGCGATGAACGACGTCACCTCGCGCAACGGCGCGGCGACGCAGAACCTGGAAGACCAGCTCAACGTCTTCAACAGCAAGACCACGAAGGCACTGCAGGATCTCGGCGAGCTGTCGACCCAGTTCGACAAGCACGGCCAGGCGCTGGTCGAGGCCGCGCAGGTCGTCGAGCAGAGCAACAAGAACACCACCGCCTCGCTGGCCGAGCGCAAGCAGGCGCTGGAATCGCTCGTCACCACCATCGACCTGCGCACGGCCGATCTCGACCAGCGGCTGTCGCGCTTCACCGGCCTGCTCGATGAGTCGCTTGCCGCGGCCGAAGAGCGCGCCCGCGACATCGCCCGCGTCGTCGCCGAGACCGCCGGCGCCGGCTCGGCCGCGATCACCCGCCAGTTCGAGGCGGTGCGCGCGGCGTCCGAGGAGGAGCACCGCCAGACCGTCGAGGCGATGCACGATATCTACCGCCAGACCACGGACGAAGCGGATGCGATGTTCAAGCAGTCGACCGAGAAGTTCACCAACCTCGTGTCGAGCATGAAGCAGATGGCGTTCGAGATGCACAACGAGCTCGAAGCCACCCGCAACGAGCTGCGCCGCGGCGTGCTCGAGATGCCGCAGGAGGCCGCAGAGAGCACCGCGCAGATGCGCAAGGTGATCGTCGACCAGATCGAGGCCCTCGCCGAGCTCAACCGCATCGTGGCCCAGCACGGCCGCGGCCTCGACGTCACCACGGCGGGCCGCGCCTCCGTCGCGGTCCAGCGCCAGGAAGAGCCGATGATGGCCGTTGCGGGCGCCCGCGCCGCCGAGACCCGCATGCGCGACACCGGCAGCGCCTCCACGCTGCCGCCGCCGGATCTCGGCATGCCCGCGCCCTCGCGCCGCACCGAAGCGCCGCCGGTCGCGCCTGTGGGCAACGACCAGGGCCGTGACGGCTGGCTGTCTGACCTGCTCAACCGGACCGACGCCAACCAGGGCGCACCGACTGGTCAGGCTCCCCGTGGCCGCGCCGCTCCCGCCCCGCAGCCGCAGGCCCCGCAAGCCGGCAGCAATCCGCTGGAATCGCTGTCGCTCGACATCGGCCGGCTGATGGACCGCAACCTCGCCGCCGAGATGTGGGACCGCTACCAGCGCGGCGAGAACAAGGCCTTCACCAA
>RXJC01000314.1 GCA_003963435.1 Bradyrhizobiaceae bacterium
CACATTCCGGACGACGTGTTCTCGCTATTCCCGGTGCTGCAATCCATGCTCGGCCGGCGCGGCGGCGATCTCTCCGGCGGCCAGCAGCAGCAGCTCGCGATCGGGCGCGCGCTGGTGATGCGGCCGAAGCTGCTGTTGCTCGACGAGCCGACGGAGGGCATCCAGCCCTCGATCATCAAGGACATCGGCCGCGCCATCTCTTACTTGCGCAATCTCGGCAACATCGCCATCGTACTGGTCGAACAATATCTCGACTTTGCATGCGAACTCGGCGACAGTTTCGCGGTGATGGATCGCGGCGCGGTGAAGTTCACCTGCGACCGCGCCAATCTCGATCCGGCCGAGATCAGCCGCCAGATGGCGCTGTAGGCCATTCTGCCGCGACCGGCTGGGGAGGCGGATGGGCAGCGACGTTTTGGTCACGTCAGGAGTTTTCGAGGCGAACCGGGCTCGCGGCGCGGTGCGCTTCGATGTGCACGCACGTGATGGCGTGACACGGCGCGGCACCTTGCATGAATCCGGCTCCTTACGCGTGCGCTTTCCCTCGCCGGAAGGCGAGGGGCTTTCCGGCGTGTTCGTCAACACCGCCGGCGGGGTCGCCGGCGGCGACAGTTTCGATATCGACATCATTGCGGGCCAGGGCTCGCGGCTGACGCTGACGACCGCAGCCGCCGAAAAGGTCTATCGCGCACCAGGCGCGGCTGCGCAGCTCACGATTTCTCTGAAGATTGCCGCTGGCGCACATTTGTCCTGGCTGCCGCAGGAGACAATCCTGTTCGACCGCGCGCGGGCCCATCGCCGCTTCGACATCGAACTCGACGAGGCTGCCTCGCTGCTGCTTTGTGAAATTGTCGTATTCGGCCGCACCGCCATGGGCGAGCGGATGGAGCAGGGCGAGTTCGTCGACCGCTGGCGGCTGCGCCGTGGCGGCAAGCTGGTGTTTGCCGAGACGGTCCGGCTCGACGGAAATATCGGCGCAAAGCTTGCGCGATCAGCGGTGGCCAAGGATGGCGCCGCGATCGGCACGGCGCTGATCGTGCCCGGGGACGAGGCGCTGGTCGAGCGCATCCGGGAGGCCTCGGAATCCTTCTCCGGCGAGGTTGGCATCTCGGCGTGGAATGGCTTTGCAATGGCGCGGTTCTGTGCCCAAGATGCGGCGCGTTTGCGGGCCGACATGATGGCTGTGCTGGCGCGCACCGGTGCGGCCCTGCCGCGACTCTGGCTGAACTGACCGGTTGAATTGGCGTGTTGAACGGAAGAGATTCTTCATGAACCTGTCTCCCCGCGAAAAGGACAAGCTTCTGATCTCGATGGCGGCGATCGTGGCCCGCCGGCGGCTCGACCGCGGCGTCAAGCTCAACCATCCCGAGGCGGTCGCGATCATCTCTGATTTCATCCTCGAAGGCGCGCGCGACGGCCGCACCGTGGCCGAGCTGATGCAATCCGGCGCGCAGGTGCTGACCCGCGACCAGGTGATGCCGGGAATCCCCGAGATGATCCACGATATCCAGGTCGAGGCGACCTTTCCGGACGGCACCAAGCTCGTCACCGTCCACGAGCCGATCAGGTAGTTTGAATTCGTCATTCCGGGGCGCCCAAAGGGCGAACCCGGAATCCAGAGGTTGTTGATCGAGATTCCAGGTTCTCGCTCCGCGAGCCCCGGAATGACATAGGAAGTCAAACATGATCCCCGGTGAACTCTTCATCCAGGACGGCGAGATCGAGCTCAATGCCGGCCGCAAGACCGTGACCCTGACCGTGGCCAACACCGGCGACCGTCCGATCCAGGTCGGCTCGCACTACCATTTCTTCGAGACCAACCCGGCCCTGAAGTTCGATCGCAAGAAGTCCCGCGGCATGCGCCTCGACATCGCAGCCGGCACGGCCGTCCGCTTCGAGCCCGGCCAGACCCGCGACGTGCAACTCGTCGCGCTGGCGGGGAAGAAGACGATCTACGGCTTCCGCGGCGATGTGATGGGCAAACTGTAGGGCAGGCGCTCACCAAGACATGCGGCGCGCCGCACAGATATTCAAACGCAAACGGGGCTTGTGATGTCCGTCAAGATGAAACGTTCCGTCTATGCCGACATGTTCGGCCCGACCACCGGCGACAGGGTGCGGCTGGCCGACACCGATCTCATCATCGAGGTCGAGCAGGATTTCACCACCTATGGCGAGGAGGTGAAGTTCGGCGGCGGCAAGGTGATCCGCGACGGCATGGGGCAGTCACAGGTCACCAACAAGCAGGGCGCGGCCGATACCGTCATCACCAATGCGCTGATCGTCGATCACTGGGGCATCGTGAAAGCCGACGTCGCCATCAAGGACGGCATGATCGCCGGCATCGGCAAGGCCGGCAATCCCGACATCCAGCCCGGCGTCACCATCATCATCGGTCCCGGCACCGACGTCATCGCGGGCGAAGGAAAAATCCTCACCGCCGGAGGCTTCGACAGCCACATCCATTTCATCTGTCCGCAGCAGATCGAGCACGCTCTGATGAGCGGCGTGACCTCGATGCTGGGCGGCGGCACCGGTCCGTCGCACGGCACGTTCGCCACCACCTGCACGCCCGGCCCCTGGCATATCGCGCGGATGATCCAGTCGTTCGATGCCTTCCCGGTCAATCTCGGCATCTCCGGCAAGGGCAATGCCTCGCGGCCTGCGGCGCTGGTCGAGATGATCAAGGCCGGCGCCTGCGCGCTGAAGCTGCACGAGGACTGGGGCACGACGCCGGCGGCGATCGACAATTGCCTGTCGGTCGCTGATGCCCACGACATCCAGGTGATGATCCATACCGACACGCTGAACGAGTCCGGCTTCGTCGAGGACACGATCAAGGCCTTCAAGGGCCGCACCATCCACGCCTTCCACACCGAGGGCGCCGGCGGCGGTCATGCGCCTGATATCATCAAGGTCGCGGGGCTGAAGAACGTGCTGCCGTCCTCGACCAACCCGACGCGCCCCTTCACCCGCAACACCATCGACGAGCATCTGGACATGCTGATGGTGTGCCACCACCTCGATCCCTCCATCGCGGAAGACCTTGCCTTTGCCGAGAGCCGGATCCGCAAGGAGACCATCGCGGCCGAGGACATCCTGCACGATCTCGGCGCGCTCTCGATGATGTCCTCGGACTCCCAAGCCATGGGCCGCCTCGGCGAGGTCATCATCCGGACCTGGCAGACTGCCGACAAGATGAAGAAGCAGCGCGGGTCGCTGCCGCAGGACAAGGGCAAGGACAACGACAATTTCCGCGTCAAGCGCTACATCGCCAAATACACCATCAACCCCGCGATCGCGCATGGCGTGTCGAAGCTGATCGGCTCGGTCGAGAAGGGCAAGCTCGCCGACCTCGTGCTGTGGTCGCCGGCGTTCTTCGGCGTCAAGCCGGACTGCATCGTCAAGGGCGGTTCGATCGTGGCCGCCCCTATGGGCGATCCCAACGCCTCGATCCCGACGCCGCAGCCGGTGCATTACCAGCCGATGTTCGGCGCCTTCGGCAAGGCGCGCACGGCGTCATCCGTGGTGTTCACCTCGAAAGCGGCGATCACCGGCGGTCTCGCGCGAAAGCTCGGGATCGAGAAGAAGCTGTATGCCGTGCAGAACACGCGCGGCAAGATCTCCAAGAAGAGCATGATCCACAACGACGCGACGCCCAATATCGAGGTCGATCCGGAGACCTATGAGGTCCGCGCCGATGGGGAGTTGCTCACCTGCGCGCCCGCCGAGGTTCTGCCCATGGCGCAGCGATATTTCATGTACTGAAATAGCGCCTCGACGCATGGCTCCGGGGTATCCGGGGGTGGCTTTTCCGGTTTTGCGTTCGGACCCGCCTGGTCTAATGTCCCGCGCGGTATCGTAACCCAGAGAAGAAAAGCCGGGAGGATTCCTCGTGATCTACGTCGTTGCCACCTTGACCATCAAGCCCGAAACGCGCGCCGAATTCATTGCAGCCGCCACTGCCTGCATCAAGGAGACCCGGAAAGAGCCCGGCAATATCGCCTACGATCTGCATGAGAGCGTCACCGATCCCGCCAAGATGGTGTTCGTCGAGCAGTGGGAGAACATGGAGGCGCTGGGACCGCATCGCGCCGCCGAGCACATGAAGACGTTCGGCCGGGTCGCGGTGAAGTGTTTCACCGCGCCGCCAAAGATCGAATACATAACGCCCGAGAAGGTCGAGACACGGTAACGAGGCAAAACATGATCCGGGCGACGCAGGTCAGGGGACAGCACCGCTTCACGGAAGCGCCGGCGGATACGGTCGTGCTCGATTTCGACGATCGGCACCGCCGCCGCATGGCGATGACGGGCACTCGGGGGCTCGAATTCCTGCTCGACCTCGAGCACGCCACGGCGCTCCGCGGCGGCGATGCGTTGGTGCTGGAGGACGGCCGGCTGGTCGAGGTGGTGGCGGCGCCCGAGCCGCTGCTGGAGATCCGCGGCCGTGATCCGCACCATCTCGTCCGTGTCGGTTGGCATCTCGGCAACCGTCATCTGCCGACCCAGATCATGGCCAAAGCCCTGCGCATTCGCCGCGATCACGTCATCGAGGCCATGGTGAAGGGCCTCGGCGCGCGCGTGATCGAGATCGAGGCGCCGTTCGATCCGGAAGGCGGCGCCTACGCCGATGCCGGCCATGCGCATGGTCACGACGACCATGCGCATCACGATCACGGCCACGATCACCACGGTCACGATCACCATGACCATGATCACCACCATCATGGCCATGCCGCGCATGACCATGGTCACGACCATCACCACGACGAGCATTGCGATCATCCCGACCATCGCCACGGCCACAAGCATGCTCATGACCACAAGTGAGCGGGCCGGTGCCGGTGGCCTCGACGAGGACGAGGCGGCGGCGCTGTACCGGTTGATGACCTGGCTGTCGCCGGCCTTTCCGGTCGGCGGGTTCTCCTATTCCAGCGGCATCGAGTGGGCCGTCGAGGCAGGCGACATCGTCGACACGGCAACGCTCGCCGACTGGCTCGACGCGATGCTCGGTGACGGCCCCGGCTTTTGCGATGCGACGTTCCTGGTCCAGGCCTATCGCGCCACGGAAGCGGATAAGAAGACCGCGCTGAACGAGATCGCCGAGCTCGCCGCCGCCTTCGTGCCGTCGCGCGAGCGGCAGCTTGAGACGAGTTCGCAAGGCCGCGCCTTTATCGAGATCGCCCGCGCCGCCTGGGATGCCGACGGGCTGGATGCCATGGTTGCGGCATGCCGCACGCCTCTGGTCTATCCAGTCGCAGTCGGTGTCGTCGCAGCCATGCATGGCGTTCCGCTGGCGTCGACGCTGCACGCCTTCCTGCATGCGCTGGTCTCGAACTGGATCTCCGCGGCCAGCCGTCTCATTCCGCTCGGCCAGACCGACAGCCAGCGCGTGCTGGTGAGGCTGGAAGCCGCCGTGGCCGCTACCGCCAATCGTGCGCTGAATGCAGCGTTGGACGATCTCGGCAGCGCGACCTTCCGCGCCGATCTGGCCAGCCTGCGGCACGAGACCCAATATACGCGGCTGTTCCGCTCGTGAGAGCGAAGCGGCCTTAACCCCATCGAGAGCGAGCGAACGACATGTCGAAATCTCACGGCCCTTTGCGTGTCGGCGTCGGCGGCCCGGTCGGATCGGGCAAGACCGCGCTGATGGACCTGCTCTGCAAGACCATGCGCGAACGCTATGACATCGCCGCCATCACCAACGACATCTACACCAAATGGGATGCGGAATTCCTGGTGCGTTCGGGCTCGCTGACGCCGGACCGCATTGCCGGCGTCGAGACCGGCGGCTGCCCGCACACCGCGATCCGGGAGGATGCTTCGATGAATCTCGCCGCGGTCGCGGACATGCGCGCCAAATTCCCCGGGCTCGATCTCGTGCTGATCGAGTCCGGCGGCGACAATCTCGCTGCCACTTTTTCCCCGGAGCTGGCCGACCTCACCATCTATGTGATCGACGTGGCGGCCGGTGACAAGATTCCGTCCAAGGGCGGCCCCGGCATCACTCGGTCCGATCTTCTGGTCATCAACAAGATCGACCTCGCCCCCCATGTCGGCGCCTCCTTGGAGAAGATGGACACGGACGCCAGGCGCATGCGCGGCGAGCGTCCCTTCGTCATGACCAACCTGAAGAAGAGCGAGGGGCTTGACCGCATCGTTGGCTTCATTGAGGCCAAAGGCGGCCTGAAACGGGCGGGCTGACTGCGCGACGACTTGGCGCACGCGTTTTTCCCCGTTAACCTTGCAGCCTGAGCCGCAACTACGGAACAAATTCCGGACACGGCGATTGATTACCTCCGGCGCCGGGCAATCCATCCTGGCCAGACCCCCGGCCGGACGGATTAAGCTTTTCAGGCGACCTACGTTGCGTACTGATGTCTCCTCCTCCATTATCTCTGCCATCGGGGTTCACCCTGTTTCGGCACATGGCCGTTCGAGCGGCGCTCATATGCTCCTTGTTTTTTGCCGACCTTCCGCTTTCGCTTGAGTAGTCGCGTGGTCCGGCTGGGTTTCATCATCGGTTTCATCGCTCTGCTCGGAGCCTTGCTCTCCGGGCTCGCGGCCTATCGCGTCCACGACCAGGAGCTGGCGCTGGACCGTATCGCGCTTGCGCGTGCGATCGACGTTCACGCCAGCCTGGTCCAGGATCGGCTCACCGAGCGCGAACTGCTCGCGCGCGTCGCTTCAGGCCTGTTCCGCACGCCATCCGTGATCAAGCCGAACATGCTGGAGCCGCTGCGTTCGGCCATCTACGCGTTCAAGACGGACTTCGTGGTGGCCGGCTGGATCGCCCGGCTGAAACCGAACGAGCTGACCGCGGCGCAGGCCGCCATTGGCGGCGCCGGCTTCCCGAATCCGACGATCCGCAGCTTTGACGACAAGCCGATCAATCCGGCCGAGACCACCCAGCCGATCGACGTCTTGCTGGATCTCGAGCCGCGCAGTGACGAGACCAAGGCTCTGCCGGGCCGCAGTTACGACCAGGACCCGGTTCGCAGCGCCATGCTGACCCGCGCCCGGATCGAGAAGCGGTCGGTTGCCTCCGACCCGATTCCGCTGTTGCGCGCAAACGGGCCGGTCGGAATCATCGTGGCGGCGCCCGTCATTCCCGAGGGGGCGACCGAGCCGGCGGGCTTCGTCACGTTCTCCTACGAGCTGGCGTCGCTGATGCTGACCAATGACGACATGTCGTTGTTCTCGGTCGCGCTCAGGGATCCGCGCAAGGAAGGCGGCGAGCTGATCGCCAACGACCAGGGCGTGGTCTCGACGCGCGCGGTGGCGGCGGATGGGCCGGCGCCGTCGGCGACGCGCACGGTGAGCTTCGGTGGTCGTGATTGGCAGCTCGGCTACTACGCGAAGACCAACTCGGTGCGCCGCGCGGAGCAGACCGCGATCATCGTGGCGGCGATCGGCTTTGCGATCACGGCGATGGTGTGCGGCCTGTTTGGCTATGTCGCCTACAACAATCTGCGGC
>RXJC01000013.1 GCA_003963435.1 Bradyrhizobiaceae bacterium
GACCGACCATCGGCTTTCTCGCCAGCGGTTCGCCGGAGACATTCGTCACGGTCGTGTCAGGATTTCAGGAAGGCCTCAAGGCGGCCGGGCTGACGGAGGGCGGCAACCTCGCCGTCGAATATCGCTGGGCACAGGGACAATTCAGCCGGCTGCCGTCTCTTGCCGCAGAGCTCGTCCAGCAGCGGGTCGATGTGATCGTCACCATGGGCGGCAACGTCGCTGCGTTGGCCGCGAAGCAGGCAACGTCGACCATTCCGATCGTGTTCCTGACCGGCGACGATCCTGTCGCCACCGGATTGGTCGACAGCTTGAGCAGGCCCGGTGGCAACATCACCGGCATCACCTGGCTTGCCGGCGAGCTCGGCGCAAAGAATCTGGAGCTGGTCAGCGAGCTGGTGCCGGCGGCCGCCACGATCGGCGTGCTGGTTAACCCGAACCGTCCGACCGCGGAGGCCCAGCTCGAAGGCGCAAAGGCCGCGGCCAAGGCCATCGGGAAGACTATCCACGTGCTCAGGGCCAGTCAGAAGGATGACATCGACCGGGCCTTTGCCGAGATGGCGCAAGCGCGCATCGATGCGTTGTTCGTGACGGTCGATCCCGTCTTCATCGTCAACCGCGTTCAGATCATCGAGGCTGCGGCGAGACAGCGGCTGCCGACGCTGTACTTCCAGCGCGAGTTCGTCGATCTCGGCGGCCTCGTGAGCTACGGGGCCAGCGCCCATGACGCCTCGCGGCTGGTCGGGGGCTATGCTGCGCGCGTCGTCAGGGGCGCCAAGCCGGCGGATCTTCCCGTTCAGCGTTCGACCAAGTTCGAGACGATCATCAATCTGAAGACCGCGAGATCGCTCGACATGACAATTCCGCCGAACCTGCTCGCCCGAGCCGACCAGGTCATCGAATAGCCGGCGTGAGTTGTTCGGGGCGTCCAGATATCCAATATCCGAGGGCAGTGGGGAGCAAATGTAAATGGCGGCTTACGTAATTTTCGACGTCGAGATCAGCGACCCCCAGCAGTACCAGAGCTTCATGCTGGGCGTGAAACCCGCGTTGGAGGCGGCGGGGGCGAAATATCTGGCGCGCGGCGGGGCGCACAAGGTCTACGAGGGAGATTGGAATCCCCGCAGGATCGTCCTGCTGGAATTCCCGTCTGTTGCGGCCTGGGAAGAGTTTTACAACGGTTCGACGTACCAGGGCCTGAAATCGATCCGGGATGCCTGTAGCTCCGCCCGGCTGGTCAGCGTGGAAGGTCTCTAGCTGACCGCCGCGGCACGCGCCTGCGGCCTGCTTGCCCATCGACATCAAGCGAAGGTCGAATTGCGATGCGCGTTGCCTGTCCTTGACCGTTCCGTTACAGTTTTATGACACGGTGCAGGCTTCCGGCTGCGCCGGACGCCCTAGCCGCCCTCGGGCCGGTCAGCCGGCTAGGTATTCACCGCGCCGGACCAGAGTTGCGTGTCGTCGATGGCGTCCGCGCCCAATCCAGGCCCTTCTGCCACCACCGCCGTGCTGGCGAGCGTCGCCGCGCTCGGCATCTGGCGGCTGCTCGCCGTTGCTGCGCCGCACCTGGCCGCCCTCGCCCTGATGTACGAGACCGAGACCGATTTCGGCTCGCGGCTCTCCTTTGCCCTGGCCTGGGGCATTCTCAACTTCTTCTGGATCACGCTGCTGCGCCGGCCCGCGCTGTCCGGCGCGTTGTCGCTGACCATGGTCGTGGTGCTGGTGCTGCTGTCGCGGCTCAAGCACGACGTCGTTCAGATGACGGTCAACTTCATCGACCTGATGATGATCGACCGCGACACCGTGGCGTTCCTGTTCACGATCTTCCCGAACCTGCGCTGGTCGGTGATCCTGGCCGGCCTCGTCACGCTGCCGCTGATGTACGCGCTGTGGTGGCTCGATCCGTTCCGCATCCGCCGCCTGCCGGCGCTCGCGTGCAAGCTGGCCTGTCTCGCCGCGCTGGCCGGCTATTCGCTGTATCATCCGGACGAGGCCTGGCGCGGCTATTACGACGACGGCTATTTGTCGAAATTCTTCCGCTCCGGCGTCAGTTCGGTTTCCGACTTCGTGCAATACGGCTTCATGGAATCGGCCGCGGCCGGCAATGAGCGGCTCAACATGCCGCTGCTCGATTCCTGCCATCCCGCGGGCCGCCGGCCGAACATCATCATGATCCATGATGAATCGAGCTTCGACATCCGCGCCGCACGAGGCATCAAGGTGCCGCAAGGCTACGGCAGCCACTTCAAGTCCTGGGACGGCAGGCAGCGCACGTTCCTCGCAGAGAGCAACGGCGGGCCGAGCTGGTTCACCGAATACAACGTACTTGCGGGGCTCTCCTCGCGCTCGTTCGGCCGCTTCGCCTATTTCGTGACGCGCATCGCCTCCAACCGCGTCGAGCGCGGGCTGCCGCTGGCGCTGCGCCGCTGCGGCTACGACACCATGTCGCTCTATCCCGCCCATGGCGGTTTCATGGGCGCGCGCAGCTTCCAGATCACGACCGGCATCGAGCGTTTTCTCGATTCCAAGGACCTCGGCGCCAAGGACGTCGAGCCCGACAGCTTCTTCTACGCCAAGGCGCTGCAGCTGATGGGCCAGCAGCCGCCGAACAAGCCGCTCTTCACCTTCATCTATCTTGGCGCCAATCATTTCCCCTGGGAAACACGCTTCCGTCCCGATTTGCTGCCGAACTGGCGCGCGCCGGGCAATGTGCCGTTGATCGACGAATATCTGCGCCGGCAGGCGATGAGCGCCGAGCAGTACAAGGCGTTCGTCGCGGGTCTCAAGAAGACGTTTCCGGGCGAGCCCTTCCTGATCGTGCGCTATGGCGATCACCAGCCGGAGTTCGCGCCTGCCATCCTCGAGCCCGGCCTCGACCAAGGCGCCATCGGCAAGAAGCTCGACGCCTACGATCCGCGCCTCTACGCGACCTATTACGCGATCGACGCCGTCAATTTCGAGCCGGTGAGAAGCGAGGCCGTGATGGACACGATCGACGGCCCCTATCTGCCGCTGGTGATCCAGGAGGCCGCCGGCATCCCGCTCGACCCGTCCTTCGCCGAGCAGAAGCAGATCATGCTGCGCTGCAAAGGCATCTTCTACGGCTGCAAGGACGGCGCCGAAGCGCGGCGGCTGAACCGCCTGTTGATCGACGCCGGTATGATCAGAGGGTTGTAAAGCCGCGGATCGGCAGTTGAATCAAGCTGCTTATTCCTGCTAATCTTCCGAAATATTTCTCTTGTTCGGATTTTTGCGATGGTTATGCGCTTGCTGTCGCCGCAATTTCTCGTGCTGTGGGCCTTCATCGGCTCCACGCTAGCCGTGCACTATCGCGGAAAGGTGCGGCTCGGCTTCTGGCGCCAGCTCTCCGATCATTCGACGCTGATGGCGCCGTATAATGTCCTGATGTACATTTTTTCTCGCGTGCCGAACCGGCCGATCCTCGACGTCGAGATGGTGCCTGAACTCGGCATGCTGCGCGACAATTGGCTTATCATTCGCGAGGAGGCGCAGCAGCTGTTTGCGCAAGGCGCGATCAAGGCCGCCGACAAATACAATGACTGGGGTTTCAACTCCTTCTTCCGCACGGGCTGGAAGCGCTTTTATCTCAAGTGGTACGAGGAGCCGCTGCCGTCGGCTGTAGCGAATTGCCCGAAAACGGTCGCCCTCCTCAATGCCATCCCAACGATCAGGGGAGCGATGTTTGCGAACCTGCCGCCGGGCGGCAGGCTCGTGCAGCATCGCGATCCTTATGCCGGTTCGTTGCGGTATCACCTCGGCCTGCAGATACCGACCTCGCCGGGCGAGTGCCGCATCTTCATCGACGGCATCGCCTATAGCTGGCGCGACGGCGAGGGGCTGCTGTTTGATGAAACCTATCTGCACTACGCCGAGAACACCACCAGCGACGACCGCCTGATCTTGTTCTGCGACGTCGAGCGTCCGCTCAAGACGCGTGCCATGACGGCCGTCAACCGCTGGGTCTCCCGTCACATCATCAATCAGAGCGCGACGCAGAACGAAGAGGGCGAGCGCGTCGGCTTGATCAACCGAATCTTCGCCTATGCCTACCAGATACGCCTCGTCGGCAAGCGCATGAAAGCCTGGAACAAGCGGATCTATTACGCGGTGAAGTACGCCCTGATCGGCGCGCTGCTGGCCGCGTTCCTGGCGACGGCGTTTGCGTGAAGCATCGTCGCGGTTGGAGATCGGCACGAGCAGGATGTATCGCATTACGATGTGTTAATCTTCCGCGGCTTCAAGCCGTTCTCGGACTAAAGTCTCAGGCCTAAGCGCCCGAAATCACCGACTTGTAATTGGCGGCCCGCTTCCCTTCCGCAACTTCGTCACGATTACTCCCATCATTCGTCACGCCGCCAAAGCTTTCTTGCCGGCGGTGCGAAGCCAGTCCCTGGTCCACCTTTTCTTGCAGGAGTATCGTCCATGCGAGCGCTTGATGCTGCGCGTCTTGCATTTGCCCTCGTGCTGCTCGGCCCGGCTGCCCACGCCGCCGAGGCTGTGCACGACATCAAGGGCCTTTATCTCATGACCGACTATCCGGCCGTCACGGTGCGGCCGGGGACTACGACCAATATCTCGCTGCGCCTGCAGGATTACGGTCTGGCGCCGGAGCGCTATCAGCTTTCGGTCGCGGGCGTACCGAACGGCTGGACCGCGACGCTGCTCGGCGGCGGCCAACCGGTCGGCGCCGCGATGCCGGCTCCCGACGGCAGCGTTGCGCTTCAGCTCAGGCTCGACGTGCCCGCGGGCAACGATCTCGCCCCGCACACGCTCACGGTCAAGGCCGAAGGGCAAGGCACGACGGCCGAGCTGCCGATTGCGGTCTCGCTCGCCAAGGAGTTGCCGGCCAAGCTCAGCGTGAAATCGACCCTGCCGTCGCTGCGCGGCAGCCCGAAGTCGAACTTCGACTACACGCTCTCGATCAAGAACGATTCCGGCCGCAATCTGGTGGCCAGTTTTTCGGCGGAGGCTCCCGCCAATTTCGAGACCTCGTTCACCGAGGCCTATGGCACGCAGGAGCTGTCCTCGATCCCGATCGATGCAGGCCAGTCCAAGGATATCAAGCTGAAGGTGCGGCCGCCCACCACCATCGACGCGGGCCACTTCCCGGTCAAGGTGAACGTGAAGGCGGAGGATGCGTCGGCGTCGACCGAGCTTGCGCTCGACGTCGTCGGCGAGCCGCAGCTCCAGATTTCGGGTCGCGACGGTCTGCTGAGTGCGCGGGCGGTTGCCGGCAAGCAAAGTTCGATTCCGATCGTCGTGACCAATTCCGGCACGGCCCCGGCGGAGAATATCACGCTGGCGGGAACGGCGCCGAGCGGCTGGAAGGTGACCTTCGAGCCGGCGACCATCGAGCGCCTCGTGCCCGGCAAGGATAGCGAAGTGCAGGCGTTGCTCACACCCAGCGACAAGTCGCTCGCCGGTGACTACCAGGCTACGATCCGCGCCACATCACGCGGAGAAAGCGCTTCCAGCCAATTCCGCATCACCGTGGGCACGTCGACCGTTTGGGGCATGGCCGGCGCCGGCGTCATCGGTATCGCGCTTCTGTTGATGCTGGGTGCAGTCGCGAGGTTCGGACGGCGATGAGCGATCAATCCAGCCACAGCCGAGGAACGGCACCGGATCCCGTCATTGCCGCGCGGGGGCTGACGCGGCGCTATGGCGCCACCGCCGTGGTGGATGCCATCGACTTCGACATTGCCCGCGGTGAGGTGTTCGGCCTGCTCGGTCCGAACGGCGCGGGCAAGACCACAACCATCCTGATGATGTTGGGATTGACCGAGATATCGTCGGGCGAAGTCAATGTGCTCGGATTCAATCCGGCTCGCGAGCCACTGAAGGTCAAGCGGCGCGTCGGCTATCTGCCGGACGCGGTAGGCTTCTACGATCAGCTCACCGCTACCGAGAACTTGGCCTACACGGCCAAGCTGATGGGTCTTGCGCGCGCCGAACGGGCCCGTCTGATCGAAGCGGCATTGTCCCGGGTCGGGTTGGCGGACGTCGCCTCCAAGCGTGTTGCGACCTTCTCCCGCGGCATGCGGCAACGGCTGGGCCTGGCCGAAATCATCATGAAGCGGGCCGAGATCGCGATACTGGACGAGCCCACCTCCGGGCTCGACCCGCAGGCGACCTTGGAATTCCTGGGATTGATCGAAGAGCTGAAGGCCGAGGGCGTCACCGTGCTGCTCTCGTCCCACATGCTCGACCAGGTGCAACGCATCTGCGATCGCGTCGCTCTGTTCAAGGCCGGCCGGATCGTGCTGATGGGAGCCGTGCCGGAGCTCGCGGTCAAGGTGCTCGGCGCGGGCTTCGTCGTGGAGGTCGAGGCCGAGGGGCCCGGCATCGCGCGACGACTGGCGATGATCCCGGGCGTGACTCAGGTGGAAACCCTTGCCGCCGACCGGTTCCGCATGACCGCCGAGCGCGATGTGCGGCCAGATGCGGCCCGCGCCGTGGTCGCCGGCGACGGGGCTCTGCGACGATTGTCCGTCGACGAGCCGAGCTTGGAAGCGATCTATGCGCGCTATTTCCAGACTGAGGCCACGGGAGACGTACGTCATGCGGCGTGAGGGATCACCGTTCCAGGGATTGTCGACCGTCTTCGTCAAGGAGCTCGCCGATCATATCTCCAGCATCCGGATGCTGATGCTGGAGTTTCTGGTCGTGGTGACGGCAATGGCTGCCCTCTACGAGGCGATCAGCACGCTCAGGCAGAACACCGCCGAAGATCCGTTCCTGCTGCTGCGGCTCTTCACCATTGACCGGGCGCCGCTGCCGTCGTTCGTCGCGATCCTCGGCTTCCTCATTCCGCTGATGGCGATAGGTCTGGGCTTCGACGCGGTCAACGGCGAGCACAACAGGCGGACGCTGTCGCGCATCCTGGCGCAACCGATCTATCGCGATGCATTGCTGATGGGGAAATTCCTGGCGGCACTTGCCACCATTGGCATCAGTCTCGCCGCCCTGTGGCTGCTGGTGATCGGGCTCGGTCTGATCTTCCTCGGCGTACCTCCCGGCGGCGAGGAGATCGCAAGATCACTGGTCTTCCTGATCGTCGCGATCTTCTATGCCGGCGTCTGGCTATCGCTTGCGATGTTGCTGTCCATCGTATTCCGGTCGGCCGCCACCGCGGCGCTGGTCTCGCTGGGCATCTGGCTGTTCCTGACTGTGCTGTGGCCGATGCTCGCCCCGGCCGTGGCGCAGGCGATCGCGCCGGCCGATCCCCGCTATGCGCTGCTGGGCCTGAACGATCCGGCGACCGCCGTCTGGACGCAGGAATTGCTGAGGCTGTCGCCCAATGACCTGTTCGGCGAGGCGATGCTCGCCGTGCTGTCGCCGACGACGCGCACGCTCGGCCCCGTCTTCCTCGATCAGCTCCGCGGCGCCGTGATGGGTGCGCCTCTTCCATTCGGCGAAAGCATCATGATCGCGTGGCCGCAGACCGTCGGCCTCGTTGCCGGCACCATCATCCTGTTCGCGTTCAGCTACGTGCTGTTCCAGCGCCAGGAGGTGAGAGCGTGAGCTGAGACCGATGGGCATTGCCCTCTCTTCCTCCAGGAGATGGGCAAGAGGGGGTGGCCGGAATTCCCCATCTCGGCCGCCCCCTCGACTTGTTCTATCTGATCCTCTCCCACAGCCACTTCGCCACCGCATCCGGCGAGGAGTTCGCGTCGTTGCCGCTGGCGCGCAGGTTCGCCTCGCGCATGGTGGCGATGTCGATCTTGCCGAGCAGCGGTTGCAGGGCCGTCTTGAGCTTCTCGTCGCCGGCGCGTTTCGGCGCCAGTAGCAGGATCGCGTCGTAAGGCGGGATCGCGTGCCTGGGGTCGTCGAGCGCCACCAGATCGTATTTCGCGATCAGGCCGTCGCTGGTGTAGCCGGCGATGACGTCGACCTCGCCGCTGGCCACCGCCGCATACATGAAATCCGGCTGCATCTGGCGCTGAGCGCGGAACGACAGACCGTAGGCCTTTTGCAGCGCCGCCCATTCCGGGCGCGAGAAGAATTCGTAGTCGCCGGCAATCGACAGCGTCGGCGCATGTGCCGCGAGATCGGCGACGGTGCGGACGCCGAGCGCCTCGGCGCGTTTCCTCGGCATCACCAGCGCATAGGCGTTCTCGAAACCGAGCTCGCCGAGCAGCGTGATGTTCTCCTTGGCCAGTGTGGCCTTGAGCTCCGCAACCAGCTCCGCGCGCGGCTTGATGTCGGTGCGATGCAGCTGATTGGCCCACAGCGTGCCGGAATAGTCGACATAGAGATCGACGTCGCCGGCCTTCAACGCCTGGAAGATCACGCTGGAGCCGAGGCCCGAGCGCGCCGTCGCGGACAGGCCGGCGGCCTGGAGGCGGTCCCGCAGCAACGCCGACAAGACATATTGCTCGGCGAAGGTCTTTGCACCGACCACATAGCCTGGCGACGAGCGTCCCATCGTCGGCACCAGTGTTGCCGCCACCAGCGCCGCGATGCCGGCTGCGCCGAGGCTGCTGCGCAGGCGGCTGCGCTGGCGCAGTCCACCCTCGATCAGGCCGAGCAGCTGATCGACGGCGAGCGCGAGCAGGGCCGAGGCAAGGCAGCCGAACAGCACGAACACCCAGTTCTGGGTCTGCAGCCCCGCAAAGATGTAATTGCCGAGGCTGGTCTGCCCGATCGGCGTCGATAGCGTCGCGGTGCCGATCACCCACACCGCGGCGGTGCGGATGCCCGCCATCATCACCGGCAGCGCCAGCGGCAGCTCGACTATCAGCAGCGACTGCCGCGCCGTCATGCCGACGCCCTTGGCAGCCTCGATCAGCGCGGGATCGATGCCGTTGAGGCCGGTGATGCCGTTGCGCAGCACCGGCAGCATCGAATAGAGCGCCAGCGCCAGCATCGCCGGCAGGAAGCCGAACGCCGAGAACGAGACGCCGAACCAGGCCAGTGTCATCGAGGCCGCGAGCAGCAGCAGCGGGTAGAACAGCGCGAGCAGCGCCAGTCCCGGCACCGTCTGCACGATGCTGGCGATTGCGAGCAGGATGGCGCGCGGCGCCGGACGGTTGCGCGTCAGGATCGCCAGCGGCAGGCTGACGGCAAGACCGAGCGCGAGCGCGGCGAGACTTACCCGCACGTGATTGCCGAGATAATCGGGCAGATGCGCCAGCGCCTCGCCCCAGCGTGGATCGGCGAGCAAGCTCATGCCACACCGCTCGTTGGCAGAAGGGCGTTCAGCCGCTCGACCTGACGCCGCGGCGTGCGCAGCAGCTCCAGCACGTAAGCGTCGCTGCTGCTCGACAGCTCGGCAGGCGTGCCCTGCGCCAGCAGTCTGCCGCCGCGCATCACCGCAATGCGGTCGGCGAGCAGGATCGCCTCGGTCATGTCGTGGGTGATCATGACGGTGGTCAGGCCGAGCTTGCGATGCAGCGAACGATAATCGTCGCCGAGCGCGTCGCGGGTGAGGGGATCGAGCGCGCCGAACGGCTCGTCCATCAGCACGATACGCGGCTTGGCGGCCAGCGCCCGCGCCACGCCGACGCGCTGGCGCTGGCCGCCGGACAGCGCCTCCGGCAGACGGTCGCGATGCGCGTCACGATCAAGCTGCACCAGCGCCAGCAGCTCGTCGACGCGCGCTGCGATCGCCGATGCCGGCTCGCCCTGCAGCTTCGGCGTGATCCCGATATTGTCGGCGACGCTCAGATGCGGAAACAGCCCGCCGCTCTGGAACACGTAGCCGATCCGGCGCCGCAGCGCGACCGGATCGACGCTTTGCACGTCCTCGCCCTCGACCGTGATGCTGCCGCCGTCGGCCTCGATCAGGCGGTTGGCGAGCCGCAGCAGCGTCGTCTTGCCGGAGCCCGAGCCGCCGACGATGGCCACAAACTCACCCTCGGCGACGTCGAGCGACAAATCGTCCACGGCCTTGAGAGAGCCGAAGCGCTTGGTGACCTCTCGGTAGCTGATCGCCGGCTTGGAAGGCATCGCGGGTAGGCTCGCTTTTCTCTTACCCTCCCCTGGAGGGCTACTGGATTCACACATCACTTCTGGCTACCCGTGGGGGGAGCATGAGGTTGGCGCCGCGTTTCATGGCTTGGAATTCGAGCCACCCCT
>RXJC01000671.1 GCA_003963435.1 Bradyrhizobiaceae bacterium
GCGAGGCCGAGCTCGCCGACCGCCGCGTGCAGGCGATCCTCGCCGAGCGCACCGAGTGGCAGAACCGCAAGGAGAGCGCGGCTTCCCACATCGATACCATCCAGGCCCGCATCGCCGAGCTCACCATCGAGCGCAGCGAGCTCGAAAACGCGCCGGCCGTGTTCGCCGAGAAACGCAGCGCGCTGATCACCGAGATCGAGTACGCCGAGAACGACCGCCGCATGGCCGCCGACGCGCTCGCTACCGCCGAAAGCGCGATGGCCGAGACCGACCGCGTCGCCAAGCTGACGCTTGAAGCGCTCTCCAGCGCCCGCGAGGCCACCGCCCGCGCCGAGGAGCGCATGGAAGGCGCCCGCCGCCGTCTGGAAGACATCGAGCGCGAGATTCGCGACATGCTCGAGGTCGAGCCGCAGGCCGTTGCCGGCCTTGCCGAGATCGAGCCCGGCGCCGAGTTGCCGCCGCTGCACGACATCGAGGAAGACCTCGAAAAGATGCGCCGCGACCGCGAGCGCCTCGGCGCAGTCAATTTGCGCGCCGAGGAAGAGCTGCGCGAGGTGGAGACCCAGCACACCGGCCTGGTCACCGAACGCGACGACCTCGTGGAAGCCATCAAGCGGCTGCGCCAGGGCATCCAGAGCCTCAACAAGGAAGCGCGCGAGCGCCTGCTGACCTCGTTCGAGGTCGTCAACAACCACTTCAAGCGCCTGTTCGTCGAGCTGTTCGGCGGCGGCGAGGCCGCGCTGCACCTGATCGAGAGCGACGACCCGCTCGAGGCCGGTCTCGAAATCATCGCCAAGCCCCCGGGCAAGAAGCCGCAGACGCTGTCGCTGCTCTCGGGCGGCGAGCAGGCGCTGACCGCGATGGCGCTGATCTTCGCGGTGTTCCTGACCAACCCCTCACCGATCTGCGTGCTGGACGAAGTCGACGCGCCGCTCGACGACCACAACGTCGAACGCTACTGCAACCTCCTGCACGAGATGACCAGCTCGACCGACACGCGCTTCATCATCATCACGCACAATCCGATCACGATGGCGCGGATGAACCGCCTGTTCGGCGTCACCATGGCCGAGCGCGGCGTGTCGCAGCTGGTGTCGGTGAGCCTCGCCGAGGCCGTGGACATTCTCGACCAGAACGTGGCGTGACATCTCCGGCGTCATTCCGGGGCTCGCGAAGCGGGAGCCCGGAATCTCGCGCGATAATCTCGAACTCCCGGGCTCGCGACTGCGTCGCGCCCCGGGATGACGGTGGGCACAGATGATCTCCCCCACCCTCCCCGCTGAACTGAAAGCCGCGCTCGACGGCAAGCTCCAGGGCTTCTCGCGCACCGACGCGGCCCAGCGCTCTCAGAAGATCTCGACCGCCTATCGCGCCGGCGGCGGCTCCGGCACCATCAAGTCCGAAGCCGACGCGCTTGCCTATGCGCTGGCGCGCATGCCGGCGACTTACGCGGCGGTGGCCGCCAGCCTGAATGCGCTCGGCGAGATCGCCTCTGATCTCGCCCCGGAGACGCTGCTCGACGTCGGCGCGGGCCCGGGCACCGCGAGCTGGGCCGCCGCTGAAGCGTTTCCGACGCTGCAGGATTTCACTCTGCTCGATGCCAACGCCACACTGAGTCGGCTCGCGCTGGACCTCGCACGCGACAGCACGCGTCTGGCGGAATGCCGTTATCTGCCCGGCGAGGCCGGCGTGAACCTCGCGGAGGTCTCGCCAGCCGATCTCGTCATTGCCAGCTACATCATCGGCGAGCTCAGCGAGGCCGACCAGCGCAAGCTTACCGAGGCGATGTGGGCCAAAGCGCGCCACGCGCTGGTCGTGATCGAGCCCGGCACGCCCGCCGGCTACGCTCGCATCCTCGCGCTGCGCCAGCAACTGATCGCACGAGGTGCCTATGTCGTCGCGCCCTGCCCGCACGAAAGATCCTGCCCGCTCACCGCGCCCGACTGGTGCCATTTCAGCCAGCGCCTGCCGCGCTCGCAGGCGCATCGCCAGATCAAGGGCGCCGAGGTTCCGTTCGAGGACGAGCGCTTCATCTACGTCGCCCTGACCCGCACGGCGCCCGAGAGCCGCGCTGCGCGCGTGCTGGCACCACCGGATGTCGGCAAGGCCGAGATCACGGCGAAGCTCTGCACCGAGGAAGGTGTCGCGCTCGCCAAAGTCCCGCGGCGCGACAAGGCCGCCTATGCAAGTGCCCGTCGCTGGCGCTGGGGCGACGCCGTTATTGCCGAAAGTTAACCTCATTCCGGCCCGTTGCCTTGAACTCGGCCGGTTCTTGATCCGACCAAGTCTTACCTCCCCTCCGCGACGGGCTCTCGCTCTGCGCCAATTTGGTCTAACCTAGCGCCCGCCTTCTTCCCCCTTCAGGAGTTCTCCATGTCGACCGGCTGGATCGTTCTCGGCGTCATCGTCGTTCTCGCTTTCCTGGCATTCAGCGCCTACAACCGCCTGGTGGCGCTGAGCCAGCGCGTCGGCCAGGCCTTTGCCGACATCGACGTGCAGCTCAAGCAGCGCCACGACCTCGTTCCGAACCTGGTCGAAACGGTGAAGGGTTATGCCTCGCACGAGCGCGGCACGCTCGACGACGTCATCAAGGCGCGCAATTCGGCGATGTCGGCGCAGGGACCGGCGCAGGTGTCCGCCGCCGAGAACCAGCTCTCGGGTGCGCTCGGTCGGCTGATCGCGCTGTCGGAGGCCTATCCCGACCTCAAGGCCAACGCCAATTTCCAGCAGCTCGCGTCCGAGCTCTCCGACCTCGAGAACAAGATCGCGGCGAGCCGCCGCTTCTTCAACAACGCGGTCCAGGAATACAATACCGGCATCCAGCAGATGCCCGCGGCGCTGTTCGCCGGCATGTTCGGCTTCACCAAGAAGGACTTCTTCGATCTCGGCGCCAGCCGCACCGAGGTCGAAGCGGCGCCGCAGGTGAAGTTCTGACACCCGACATGTTCATTTTTTATCTCCGTCATTCCGGGGCGGCGCGAAGCGACGAACCCGGAATCTCGAGGTTCCGGGTTCACGCCTTCGGCGCGCCCCGGAACGACGGACTTTGACAAAGACGCGTCATGGCCGCGTATGGTCTTTACACGCACATCGCCTCGAACAAGTTTCGTTCGATGCTGCTGCTCGCCGGCCTGTTCGCGCTGGTCTATGTGCTGGTCTATGCCGGAGCGCTGGTCGCCGAAGTCGTCATCAACGGCAACGGCACCGTCGCTTATTATCTGAACCGCGCCTTCGCCGACCTGCTCAAGGCCGCCCCCTTCGCGACCATCGCGGCCGCGGCCTGGATCGTGATCGCCTATTTCTTCCACCAGTCGATGATCGACGCGGTGACGGGCGGCCACGACGTCACCCGGAAGGAAGAGCCGCGGCTCTACAACCTGCTCGAAAACCTCTGCATCTCGCGCGGCATCACCATGCCGAAGCTGAAGATCATGGAAAGCCCGGCGCTGAACGCGTTCGCGACCGGCCTCAATCCCCGGCAATATTCCATCACCGTCACCACGGGTCTGCTCGACGCGCTTGATGACAAGGAGATGGAGGCGGTGCTCGGGCACGAGCTGACCCACATCAAGAACGGCGACGTGCAGCTGATGGTGGTCGCCGTCATCATCGCCGGCGTGGTCGGCTTCTTCGGCGAATTGTTCTTCCGCCTGTTCACGAATTTCAACTGGAGCTCCGGCGGCTCGTGGTCCTCGGGCTCCTCCTCGTCGTCGCGGTCGTCCTCGTCGTCGAGCGACAGCAAGAATTCCGGCGGCGGCGCGGTGATCGTGATCATCATCGCGATCGTGCTGATCATCGTGGCCTGGCTGCTGTCCCAGGTGGTCAAGCTCGCGCTGTCGCGCTCGCGCGAATATCTGGCCGACGCCGGCTCCGTCGAGCTGACGAAAGATCCCGATGCCATGATCTCGGCGCTGCGCAAGATCGAGAATCGCGGCGAGCTACCCGGCGCAACCTCGGCCGTGATGGAGCTCTGCGTCGACAATCCCCGCGAGGGCTTTGCCGATCTGTTCGCAACCCACCCCTCGGTGCAGTCCCGCGTCGATGCACTGGTCAAGTTTGCCGGCGGCCACGACCCGGGCCCGCTGCCGCCGGCCGAGGAAACGGCCGAGCCCGAGGCACCGGCCGACCAGCAGGACGCTCCGCCGCCGCTCAATCATGGTCCCTGGAGCGATGCCGACGGGCCAACCGCTCCGCCGCCGGTGCCTGCATCCGGCTCCTCCGGGACCGCAAATGGCAATCCCATGGGCCCCTGGGGTCGTCATTGAGCGGGCAATGTCCCGTCATCCGAGGCCATTTCGTCGCGAACGGGAAAAACTTCGGGAATCGCCCTATCGGCGGCCTGCAGAATTGAATTCTCCCTTGTTTCTGCCATGTTCGCGCCCAACAGCAGACTCGGGACCTTCTTGGGACTTCCTTGGGACATCGATTTGGGGCCCGGCCGATCGCGACCTCGCGATTCGGGGGCGCGTTAGGGGACAGCAATGGCAAAGCCGGCAGTGGTTGTGGTGGGCGCGGACAAGGGCGGGGTCGGCAAGACCACGGTGTCGCGTACCTTGCTCGATTATTTCTCGGCCAACAACGTGCCGACCCGCGCCTTCGACACCGAGTCGCCGCGCGGAACCCTGAAGCGCTTCCACCCTGACATCACCGAGATCGTCGACATGACGACGACGGCCGATCAGATGAAGATTTTCGATACGCTCAATGCAACCAGCCCGTCGGTGACCGTGATCGACGTCCGCGCCGGCCTGCTCTCGCCGGCGCTCGCCTCGCTGCGCGACATCGGCTTCCTCGACGCCGCCAAGGCCGGGCAGATCACTTTCGCGGTGTTCCACATCCTGGGACCTTCGATCGCCTCGCTGGACGAGATCGCCGAAACCGCCGGCTTCATGACCGGTGCAAAATATTTCCTGGTGAAGAACTTCATCAACGACACCCAGTTCTTCCAGTGGGACCAGGCGACCTACAATTCCTATTTCCACCGCATCAAGGACGCCACCGAGCTGACCATCCCCAAGCTCAACGAAATGGCCTATGAGCAGGTCGAGGTCTCGTCCGTTCCGTTCCTGAAATTCGTCGCCAACAAGGGCATCAACGACGAGGCCGCCAACTATTCCTTCGTGCTGCGGGGCTATGTCCGGCACTGGCTGGCCAATGTCTGGAGCGAGTTCGACCGCATCCGGCTGACCGACATCGTCGGGTCGAAGTCGGTCACCCGCAACAGCGAAAAATAGTTGCGCAAGCCGGGCTGATACGGCTGGATTGGTCGCCAAGTTCGACTGATATAGCCGTCGATGCCCGCAACGCCCGTCTACATCATCTGCTCCCCTCGCCCGCAGGTCGGCAAGACCCTGCTGGCGCGGCTTTTGAGCGAATTCCTGCTGCTCAAGAACGGCAATGTCGCGGCTTTCGACGTCAATCTGAAAGAGCCGTCGCTGCTCGATTATCTGCCCGGGGTCACCGAGACCGCCGACGTGATCGACACCTACGGCAAGATGCAGCTGATGGACCGCGTCATCGTCGATGATGGCCTCGCCAAGGTGATCGACCTCGGCTTCCATGCGTTCGACGAGTTCTTCAAGATGACCGAGGAGATCGGCTTGTTGAAGGAGGCCGCGCGCCGCCATGTCGCGCCCCAGATCCTGTTCGTCGCCGACACCGACCGCGTCTCGGCGCGCGCCCACGAAATGCTGCGCGGGCAGATCCCGCGCATGAACCTGATCACGGTGGACAACGAATATGTCGTGCGCGGCGAGCTGCCGGCCGCGATGGCCGGCGGCCGGGTGTTCCGCCTGCCCGCGCTGCCCGGCTTCCTGAAGACCTATGTCGACCGCCTGAACTTCTCCTTCACCCGCTACCTGCGCCAAGAGAAGGACTCGTCCACCGAGCTGCATCAGTGGACCCGGCGCAATTACCTCGCCTTCCGTGAGCTCGAGCTGAGCCTGATCCTGCAACGGTCCTGAAATATTTTACCCGGATAATATTGACTGCGCACGGGAAACGGCTTATTGAGCGGCATCGATATCCCCTCAATAAGGCCTACGACTCGTGAGCATCGACCGGAAAGCAGCGATCACCGCCTACAAGGAGCGCAAGACGATTGCGGGTATCTTCGTCGTGCGCTGCGCGGCCTCAGGCGAGACTTGGGTGGGTCAGGCGCCCAATCTGGAGACGATCCAGAACCGCATCTGGTTCTCGCTGCGCCACGGCAACCACACCTGCCGCAGCCTGCAGGCCGCCTGGCGCACCCATGGCGAGGCCGGCGTGAGCTTTGCCGAATGCGAGCGTCTGGAGGATGAGGAGAGCACCTATGTCAGGAACGCGCTCCTGAAGGAGCGCCTGCTGCATTGGCGGGCCGAGCTGAACGCCGAGATGATCTGACCGCCTGCTCAGTGCCCTTCGAACGTCATCAGCGTGCGCACCGGCACGTCCATGGCGCGCAGCTTGGCGGCGCCGCCGAGTTCGGGCAGGTCGATGATGAAGCAGGCGGCGATCACGTTGGCGCCGATCTGGCGCAGCAGCTTGACGGCGCCTTCCGCGGTGCCGCCGGTGGCGATGAGGTCGTCGACCAGGATCACGCGCTCGCCGGGCTGGATCGCGTCGACATGCATCTCCATCTCGTCGATGCCGTATTCCAGCGAATAGGCGATGCGCACGGTGGTGTGCGGCAGCTTGCCTTTCTTGCGGATCGGCACGAAGCCGGCCGAGAGCTGGTGCGCCACCGCGCCGCCGATGATGAATCCGCGCGCCTCCATGCCGGCGACCTTGTCGATCTTGTTACCGGCCCAGGGATTGACGAGCTCGTCCACCGCGCGGCGGAAGGAACGCGCGTCCGCGAGGAGCGTGGTGATGTCGCGGAACATGATTCCCGGCTTGGGATAGTCGGGAATGGTGCGGACGCTCGCCTTGATGTCGTGGTCGAAGGTCATTCGTGCCTCTCAATTGACCGGCGCATCCAGCCGGAACGCATTCTCAACAATACGCAAGCCTACCTCATTGCCGAGCGACATCAGCGATTCCGGGTGGAATTGCACGCCGGCGACCGGCAGGGTCTTGTGCTCCAGCGCCATGGCGACGCCGTCCTCGGTGCTGGCGGTGACGTCGAGCACCTCGGGCATGCTGTCGCGCTCGACAAACAGCGAGTGATAACGGCCGATGACGATCTCGTTCGGCAGATTACGCATCAGGCGCCCGCCACGCACCTGCACCCGCGAAGGCCGGCCGTGCGCGGGATGGGTCAGCTGGCCGAGCTCACCGCCAAAATATTCGCCGATCGCCTGGACGCCGAGGCAGACGCCGAACACCGGCAGCTTCTTCTCCAGCGCCGCATCGATGGTCTTCTTGATGGCGAAGTCCTCGGGCCTGCCGGGACCGGGCGACAGCACCAGCAGATCCCACGGCTTCTTCTTGAGCATGTCGAGCGCATGCACGTAGCGCACCACCGTCACGCTGGCACCAACCTGGCGAAAGTAATCGGCGAGCATGTGCACAAAGCTGTCGTCGTGATCGATCAGCAGCACCTGCTTGCCCGAGCCGGTCGCATCCGGCGCAAAGGTCGAGAGCGGCTTCGGCGGATCGCCGCGCAGCGCCTGGAACAGCGCGGCGGCCTTGACCTGGCATTCGCGGTCCTCCGCGGCCGGATCGGAATCGAACAGGCAGGTGGCGCCGACGCGCACTTCGGCAAGACCGTCCTTCATGCGGATGGTGCGGATGGTGAGACCGGTGTTGATGCTGCCGTCGAAGTTCACCGCGCCGATCGCACCAGCGTACCAACGGCGCGGCGAGCGCTCGTGGTCCTCGACGAACTGCATGGCCCAGAGTTTTGGCGCGCCGGTGACGGTCACCGCCCAGGCATGGGTGAGGAAGGCATCGAGCGCGTCGAAGCCGGGACGCAGCATGCCCTCGACGTGATCGACGGTGTGAAACAGTTTTGAGTAGGTCTCGATCTGCCGGCGCGCCAGCACCTTGATCGTGCCGGGAACGCAGACCCGCGCCTTGTCGTTGCGGTCGACGTCGGTGCACATGTTGAGCTCGAACTCGTCCTTCTCCGAGTTCAGGAGCTGGCGGATCTGCTCGGCATCGCCGATCGCATCGCTGCCGCGCGCGATCGTGCCCGAGATCGGACAGGTCTCGACGCGGCGTCCGTCCGAGCGCACGAACATTTCCGGCGAGGCGGAGACGAGGAATTCGCCCTCACCCAGATTCATCAACGCGCCGTAGGGCGACGGGTTGATGACGCAGAGCCGCTGGAACACTTCGGCCGGCGAGCGGTCGCAGGGCTCGGCGAACAGTTGACCCGGCACCGCCTCGAACAGATCGCCGCGGGCGAACGCGGCGCGCGCCGTCTCCACGGTGGCCTGATACTCGCCGGGCGCGTGATCGGCAAAGCCCTGGCGCGGCGTCTTCAGGTACGGGCTCTCGGCGGTCTCGCGCGGCAGCCCCTCGGTCGACTTTCCCTTCCAGGTGAAGTCGTAAGCGAGCACAACGCCGCGGCCGGTGGCGCGGTCATAGGCCAGCAGGCGATCGGGCACGTAGAGCACGATGTCGCGCTGGTCGGCCTCGCGCGGGCGCTTCTGCACGAGGTCCTCGATCTGGAACACGAGATCGTAGGCGAAGGCGCCGAACAGGCCGAGCAGCCCGTCATCGTTGGCGGAGAAAGCGGCGATGATGTCGCGCACCAGCGACATCACGCTGGCGCGCCGCGTGCGCTGGTCTTCCTCGACCGGCGCATCGCCACGAATGATGTGCCCGGCGAGCCGCGTGGCGCTCTTCTCCGAGATCACAACGCAAGGCTCGCGCAGGACGTCGCCGAGAAAAGCGATCAGCACCTCGCCGCGCGCGTTGAGTGCTTCCAGCTTGAAATTGACGCCCGTGGTCTCGAGCTTGAGCGGCGGATCGGAAAAGCCGATGTCGAAACTTTCGTAGCGACCAGGGACGGTCGTGCCCGAGGACAGCACCACGCCGCGGCGGCGATCGAGCAGGTTGATGAGATCATCGAGCCGGCTGGCGCCGCCGGTAAACTGCTCCGCCACGCGCGTGATCGCGAGACCCGCGCGGGTCGCGTAGTCGCTTCTGGCCGGGAGGGCAAAGACTGTCCTGTTCATGTCGTCCTCTTACGAAACTTGCCGAGGGAACGCCACACAGGACAAACGAGAAGGCCGCCGCGCTGTGCAGGCGACCTCAGACGATTTGGGAAAGGAAAATCGCACCGGCCACCTCGTTAGGAGGTGCGCCACCAAAGACGGGCTGGGCGGACGGCGGTGCTCATGGGTCGGATACTCACCATGGCGCAGGGACGGCGTCAAGGGCCGCCCGCCTGCGACAGCCGGTTTTGGACTATTGCTCGAGAGGGTCAGGCTCCCAGCCGAACCTGCTCTTCTTTCGATCCCATTTGAGGACAGAATAGCCGTCGCATTCCATGCACCCCCAAAGGACGAGCTTGCCGCGCTTGTCCTTCGAAAGAGCCGCGAACTGGCGGTTGGTACGTATGGCGTCGACAAAGCGCACCTTCGGCTTCTCGCCGTCCGGCTGATCGAGGATCAGCATGAACCTGCCCTTTGGGCCGGCACACTCCTGAAACACACCGACCACTGCGATTTGCTTCGAGGCGGAGCCGTCGAACCGCCCCTCGACCGCAAAGAACATGTCGGCGCCCTTCATCACGTCGGCGCCATTCTCGAAAAGCAGCTCTTTGGGAATCAGATCCTTGCGGAATTCAGTCGCCTTGCACCAGCTCGTGCGGATCTGGTTCGCCGGGATGCCGCGAACCTCGGTTGTGTACGGATGGAATTCAGCGATGACCCACCAGGCCTCCTTCTTGAGGTCGCCGTTCAGCGTGACGAATGCCTGCTCTGCTGCCGCTGGAGCCATCGTCAACGCGACGATGCCAGCAATGCCGACCATGATCCGAACGATCAGGCCGAGCCCCCGACGCGTGAGAGACGACGTCGCCATGCTTTACCGTCCCGATGATCGCTCCAGTCTCACCCCAGATGCTTCCTGAAAAACTCCGTCGCCCTGCCCCAGGCGAGCTCGGCGGCCTCGCGGTCGTGCACGGCCTGGCGCTGCTCGTTGACGAAGGCGTGCTCGGCGTCATAGCGGAACAGCTCCAGCGACTTGCCGGCGGCCTTCATGGCCTTCTCGAAGCCGTTGACCAGCTCCGGCGTGCACCAATCGTCCTTGTTGGCGAAATGGGCCTGCAGCGGGATCTTGACGTCGGCGGGCTTGGCCGCCTGCTCCGGCGGAATGCCGTAGAACACGACGCCGGCCGCGAGCTCCGGAATCTTGGTTGCGCCGATGATGGTGACGGCGCCGCCGAGGCAGAAGCCGGTCAGGCCGACCTTGGCGCCATTGCGCGACAGATATTGCGCGGCGCCGCGCACGGTCTGCGTGGTCGCGTCCATGAAGTCGAGCGAGTTCATCTCCTTGTTGGCGCTGTCCGTGTCGTGATACGGCACCACCTTGCCCTTGTAGAGATCGGGCGCCAGCGCATCGAAGCCGGCCAGCGCAAAGCGGTCGCACAGGCCCTTGATCTGGTCCGACAGGCCCCACCATTCCTGGATCACGACGACGCCCGGCGCATTGCCGCGCGCGGCGTTGGCGAGATAGCCCGAGGCGTCCTTGCCGTCCGGGCGCTTGAAGGTGATGGCGGTTCCCATGGTGTCCTCCGGTGAGTTCTTTGAGGGGAGCGTTGGCGGCATTTTGGCGATTGAGCGAGTGATACGCAATCGTGGCAAACAACACAGTCTCGTGCCCCGGATGCAGTGCAATGCGCCGCCCTTCGCGGCGTAGTGCATTGCTGATCCAGGGCCCAGTTGCGAGCGCGCTGGGTCCCGGCTCTGCGCAGCAGCGTTGCACGCTGCAGCGCGTCCGGGACACGAGACCAACAAAAAAGCCCCCTTGCGGGGGCTTTTTAATTTCGTCTCATCCAGAGCCCGCTCAGTGCGAGCCCGCCCAGACCTTCTTCTTGGTGAAGTACATCAGGCCCGCGAACAGGATCAGGAACACGAAGACCTGGAAGCCGAGGCGCTTGCGCGCTTCCATATGGGGCTCGGCGGTCCACATCAGGAAGGTGGTGACGTCCTTGGCGTACTGCGCGACCGTGGTCGGCGAGCCGTCGTCATAGGTCACCTGGCCGTCGCTGAGCGGCTTCGGCATCTTGATGGCGTGGCCCGGGAAGTACTTGTTGTAGTAGGAGCCTTCCGGGATGGTGACGCCCTCGGGGACGTGATCCTCAAAGCCCTGCAGCACCGCCGAGACGTAGTCCGGGCCCTGCTCCTGGTACTGGGTGAAGAAGTCGATGATGAACCAGGGGAAGCCGCGCTTGTAGGAGCGCGCCTTGGTGATCAGGGACAGGTCCGGCGGCGCCGCGCCGCCATTCGCGGCACGGGCGGCCTGCTCGTTCGGGAATGGCGAGGGGAAATAATCCGCCGGCCGGCCCGCACGCTCGAACATGTCGCCCGCATCATTCGGACCGTCCTTGACCTTGTATTCCGACGCGAAGGCTGCCGCCTGCGCCACCGAATAGCCGGGCCCACCGGGCTCGGCGAGGTTGCGGAAGGAGATATAGGACAGGCCGTGGCAGCTGGAGCAGACCTCCTTGTAGACCTTCAGGCCGCGCTGCAGCGCGCCGCGGTCGAACTTACCGAAAGGGCCGGAGAACGACCATTTGTTGGCGGGCGGCGTGTCGCTGCCTTCGGAGGCGCGGGCATCCTGCAGGCTGCCGAGGAACAGCGCGCCAGCGGCGACGAGCACGACCGCAACGGAGGCCACAGCCTTGCCGCCCTTGGCCAGGATCGCCTCCGAGATCGAGTTCGGCACCGGCCGCGGCTTCTCGATCCGCGACAGCAGCGGCAGCACGATCAGGAAGTAGGCGAAGTAGCAGACCGTCAGGACCCGGCCGGCAACGACGTAGATGCCTTCCGGCGGCTGCGCGCCGAGATAGCCGAGCAGGATGCAGACCACGACGAAGATCCAGAAGAACTGCTTGGCCAGCGGGCGGTACTTCGACGACCTCGTCTTCGCGGCGTCCAGCCAGGGCAGGAAGCACAGGATGATGATCGCGCCGAACATTGCCACCACGCCCGCGAGCTTGTTCGGGATCGAGCGCAGGATCGCGTAGAACGGCAGGTAATACCATTCCGGCACGATGTGCGGCGGCGTCACGCCCGGGTTCGCCGGAATATAGTTGTCGGCGTCGCCGAGATAGTTCGGCATGTAGAAGATGAACCAGGCGTAGAGCAGCATGAAGCAGGCGACGCCGAACATGTCCTTGATGGTCGCGTGCGGCGTGAACGGCACCGTGTCCTTTTCCGTCTTCGGCTCGACGCCGTCAGGATTGTTCTGACCCGCGACGTGCAGCGCCCAGACGTGGAGCACGACGACGCCCGCGATCAGGAAGGGCAGCAGATAGTGCAGCGAGAAGAAGCGGTTCAGGGTCGGGTTGCCGACCGAATAGCCGCCCCAGAGCAGCGTCACGATGCTCTCGCCGAAATAGGGAATGGCGGAGAACAAATTGGTGATGACGGTGGCGCCCCAGAAGCTCATCTGGCCCCACGGCAGCACGTAGCCCATGAAGCCGGTCGCCATCATCAGGAGGTAGATGATGACGCCGAGGATCCACAGCACCTCGCGCGGCTCCTTGTAGGAGCCGTAATAGAGGCCGCGCAGCATGTGGACGTAGACCGCGAAGAAGAACATCGACGCGCCGCAGGCGTGCATGTTGCGCAGCAGCCAGCCGTAGTTCACGTCGCGGACGATCAGCTCGACCGACTTGAAGGCGAGATCGGCATGCGGCGTATAGTGCATCGCCAGGATCACGCCGGTCACGATCTGCATGCCGAGCATGAAGGAGAGGATGGCGCCGAAGGTCCACCAATAGTTCAGGTTACGCGGGGTGGGATAGGCGACGAACGAGGAGTGCATGAGGCCGAAGATCGGCAGGCGCCGCTCGATCCATTGCAGGGCCGGATTGCTCGGCTGGTAGTCGGATGGTCCGCTCATGATGCGATCCTGAGGAAATAATACGACGAGACGGCGCGAAGCTTCGGACGAAGGTCCGAAGCTCAGCCGATCTGGATTTTGGTGTCGGAAACGAACGTGTACGGCGGCACCGGCAGGTTCGCGGGCGCGGGCCCCTGGCGGATGCGGCCGGACGAATCGTACTGCGAACCATGGCAGGGGCAGAAGAAGCCGTCGTAGTTGCCTTCATGAGCGATCGGGATGCAGCCGAGATGGGTGCAGATGCCGATCACGACCAGCCATTGCTCGTGGCCCGACTTGACACGCGCCTCGTCGGTCTGCGGATCGGGCAGGCTCGCCACGTTGACGGCGCGCGCCTCGTCGATCTGCTTCTTGGTGCGGTGGCTGATGTAGATCGGCTTGCCACGCCAGAACACCTTGATGTCCTGGCCTTCGGCGACCGGGCTGAGATCGACCTCGATCGGCGCACCGGCGGCGATGGTCGAGGCGTCCGGATTCATTTGAGAGATGAAGGGCCAGAGCGCGGCCGCGCCCCCTACTGCTGCGGCTGCCCCCGTTGCAACGAATAAGAAATCACGGCGTGTCGGATGGTCCGCCGAAGACGCTGTCGTCACGATTCCAACCCTTTCTTCTTGTGCAGCCGGTGGAACCGCTCCAGGGGGCGCCCATGAGGTCCCCGGAAAGGCTGCCGGCGCCCGCGGCCCCCCGCGGCGGCAGAACTTCGCTTATCCACCTCTAAACAGGCGAAACAGCAGTCCAGAATCGTTCTATTGGCACCCTTGCCGGGCGAGCGCAAGCCCGCTATCGGCGCGGGAGCGCGCCATGCACGAATTCCCGGGCAGGCGATGTTTTATTGAGACATTTCCGCCCCGCAACCAACCCACCGCCCCCAGATGCAGATAGCGCTTTTCCAGCCCGACATCCCTCAGAACACCGGCACGATTCTCAGGCTTTGCGCCTGCCTGGGACTGGATGCCCATATCATCGAACCGGCCGGGTTCCCGGTGTCCGACCGTGCGTTCCGCCGGGCGGGAATGGATTACCTCGACCATGTCAGCATCGTCAGGCACGACTCCTGGCAGAAATTCGAAGACTGGCGCGCCGCGCATGGCTACCGCCTGCTGCTGTTCACCACCAAGGCCGCCGCCGACTATCGCGATTTCCGTTACCAGACCTCGGACATCCTGCTATTCGGACGCGAGAGCGCCGGGGTCACCGAGGCGGTGGTCGAGGCCGCCGATGCGCGGCTGGTGATCCCGATCAGGGCCGGGCTGCGCTCGCTCAATGTCGCCATGACGGCGGCGATGGCCGCAGGCGAGGCGCTGCGCCAGATCCGGGCCCCGCAAGGTTGAAGGTTTGAGGAGAGACGAGTGAGTTACGCGGTCAAGGAAATCTTCCTGACCCTGCAAGGCGAAGGCGCCCATGCCGGGCGCGCCTCCGTGTTCTGCCGCTTTGCCGGCTGCAACCTCTGGAGCGGGCGCGAGGCGGACCGCCTTGAAGCCACCTGCAAGTTCTGCGACACGGATTTCGTCGGGACCGACGGCACGCTCGGCGGCCGCTACGGCACCGCCGGAGAGCTCGCCGACACCATCGCCGCGCAATGGACCGCCTCCGCCGCCAACCGCTACGTCGTGCTCACCGGCGGGGAGCCCCTGCTGCAGGTCGACGCTGCCTTGATCGAGGCGCTCCACGCCCGCGGCTTCGAGATCGGGGTGGAGACCAACGGCACCATCGAAGCGCCTGATGGCCTCGACTGGATCTGCGTCAGCCCCAAGGGCGGCACCGAGCTGGTGCTGCGCCAGGGCCACGAGCTGAAGCTGGTCTATCCGCAGGCCCTCGCCGCGCCCGAGACGTTCGAGCACCTCGCCTTCGAGCGCTTCTCACTGCAGCCGATGGACGGCCCCGAGGTCGTCGAGAACACCGCGCGCGCGATCGACTATTGCCTGCGCCATCCGCAATGGCGGCTCAGCGTGCAGACGCATAAATCGCTCGGCATCAGATAGGACGCGACCCGCGAATGCAGATGGACATGTCGACGATCGAAGACCGCAAGACCCGCGCCCGCATTTGGTTCGAAGCCCTGCGCGACGACATCTGCGCGAGCTTCGAGCGGCTCGAGGACGACGCCCCGCCAAGCCTCTATCCGGGCGAGGCCGGCCGCTTCAGGCGCACGCCCTGGCAGCGCACCGATCATACCGGCGCGCCCGGCGGCGGCGGGGTGATGTCGATGATGCACGGCCGGCTGTTCGAGAAGGTCGGCGTGCACTGTTCGACCGTGCACGGCGAGTTCGCGCCTGAATTCCGGGCGCAGATCCCCGGCGCCGCAGAGGATCCGAAATTCTGGGCCTCGGGCATCTCGCTGATCGCGCATATGCGCAATCCGCATGTGCCCGCCGTGCACATGAACACGCGCTTCGTCGTCACCACCAAAGCCTGGTTCGGCGGCGGCGCCGACCTGACGCCGGTGCTCGACCGGCGACGCACGCAGGACGATACCGACACCGTCGCTTTCCACGCTGCGATGAAGCAAGCCTGCAACCAGCACAGCGGCGTTGCCGACTACGACAAGTACAAGAAATGGTGCGACGAGTATTTCTACCTGCCGCACCGCAAGGAGGCGCGCGGCATCGGCGGCATCTTCTACGATTGGCACGACAGCGGCGACTGGGAGGCCGACCTCGCCTTCACCAAGGACGTCGGCCGCGCCTTCCTGAAGATCTATCCCGAACTCGTACGGCGCAATTTCGAAACGCCCTGGACGGAAGCGGACCGCGAGGAGCAATTGATCCGGCGCGGCCGCTATGTCGAGTTCAACCTGCTCTATGATCGCGGCACCATCTTCGGGCTCAAGACCGGCGGCAATGTCGAGTCGATCCTGTCGTCGATGCCGCCCGAGG
>RXJC01000661.1 GCA_003963435.1 Bradyrhizobiaceae bacterium
GCACGAGCTTGAGCGTGTCCTTGATGTCCTGCTGGAAGTAGCGGTCGGCGGAGCCGCGCGCCATCGCGCCGACCGAGCCCATGCCGCGATAGGCCTTGTAGGAACGGCCCTGCCACAAGAACACGTCGCCGGGAGTCTCGTCGGTGCCGGCGAGCAGCGAGCCGACCATGGCGATGTCGGCACCGGCGGCGAGCGCCTTGGCAAGATCGCCGGAGTACTTGATGCCGCCGTCGGCGATGACGGGGATGTCGGCCTTCTTCGCGGCCTCCACCGCATCCATGATCGCGGTGAGCTGCGGCACGCCGACGCCGGCGACGATGCGGGTGGTGCAGATCGAGCCCGGGCCGATGCCGACCTTGATGCAGTCCGCGCCCGCGTCGATCAGCGCCTGCGCGCCGTCGGTGGTGGCGACGTTGCCGGCGACGACCTGTACCGAGTTGGAGATGCGCTTGATGCGGTTGACCGCGTGCAGCACGTGACGGGAATGGCCGTGCGCGGTGTCGACGACGACGAGATCGACGCCGGCATCGATCAGGCGCTCGGTGCGCTCGAAGCCGGTGTCGCCGACGGTGGTGGCAGCGGCAACACGCAGACGCCCTTGCGCATCCTTGCAAGCGAGCGGATGGGCGACCGCCTTCTCCATGTCCTTGACGGTGATGAGGCCGACGCAGCGATATTGCTCGTCGACGACGAGCAGCTTCTCGATGCGATGCTGGTGCAGCATGCGCCGCGCCTCGTCCTGGCTGACATTCTCCCGGACCGTCACGAGGTTTTCGTGCGTCATCAACTCGGAGATTTTTTGCTGGCGATTGGTGGCAAAGCGCACGTCACGGTTGGTGAGGATGCCGACCAGCTTGCCTGGCGTGTTCTTGCCGGCGCCGGTGACGACGGGAATGCCCGAGATGCCGTGGTCGCTCATCAGCTTGAGCGCCTCGTCGAGGCTCGCCTCGGGACTGATGGTAAGCGGGTTCACCACCATGCCCGACTCGTAGCGCTTGACCTGGCGCACCTGCGCGGCCTGCCCCTCCGGATCGAAATTGCGGTGGATGACGCCGAGGCCGCCGGCCTGCGCCATGGCGATCGCCATGCGCGCCTCGGTGACGGTGTCCATGGCGGAGGCCATGATCGGGATGTTGAGCGGAATGGCGCGGGTGACGCGGGAGCGGATGTCGACCTCGCCCGGCATGACATCCGACAGGCCCGGCTGCAGCAGCACGTCGTCGAACGTATAGGCTTCGCGAATGCCCTGAAGTTGCACCGTGGCCATTTGCCAACTCCTTCCTGCGGCCTTGCCGCAAATGCTAATGGATGAGCGCCGCCCTCGGCGTACCTTGCGGCATCGCCTTGAGAATCGGAGCCCATCGGTGGGGTTGACGCGGGTCGATAGCACGGCCGCGTGACGAATCAAAGCAATTCGGACCGCTGGCCAGCCATGCACAGGGTTTTTTAGCCGAATCCGGCGGGGATAGGCTCGGCACGCCCTCCGCTCCGCCGTCATTCCGGGGCGCGCCACTTGGCGCGAACCCGGAATCCATTGGGCCGCAAGATCCGCTGCGCGATGGATTCCGGGTTCGCGACTTCGTCGCGCCCCGGAATGACAAGAGTGCGGGAAGCGACCGCCCTGGAATGACGGGGCCGAGGGTCACACCGTCGTCACGCAGGATTTAGGTGCCATGCGTCGATCCGCAATGGTCGCAGGCGGGCAGCGGTGATAAGCCGCAAAGCACCTCCTCCTTCCGATCTCCCTTACCAAATCCGTCATGGTCGACAAGCAACGCGTCATTCCGCTGATCGTGGCCACTGCTCTCTTCATGGAGAACATGGACTCGACGGTGATCGCCACCTCGCTGCCGGCGATCGCGGCCGACATCGGCACCAGTCCGCTGACGCTGAAGCTCGCCATCACCTCCTACCTGCTGTCGCTCGCGGTGTTCATCCCGGCGAGCGGCTGGACGGCGGACCGGTTCGGCGCGCGGATGGTGTTCGCGATCGCCGTCGGCGTGTTCATGGTCGGCTCGGTCGGCTGCGCGCTGTCGTCCTCGGTCACCGATTTTGTGTTCGCGCGCATCCTGCAAGGCATGGGCGGGGCGATGATGACGCCGGTCGGGCGGCTCGTGCTACTGCGCTCGGTCGACAAGAGCGCGCTGGTCAACGCCATGGCGTGGGTGACGGTCCCCGCCCTCATAGGTCCGGTGATCGGGCCGCCGCTCGGCGGCTTCATCACCACTTACGCGTCGTGGCACTGGATCTTCCTGATCAACATCCCGATCGGGCTGCTCGGCATCTACATGGCGCTGCGCTTCATCGACCCGATCAAGAGCGAGGAACGCGAGCCGTTCGATCTCTACGGCATGGTGCTCGCCGGCATCGGGCTCGCGGGCATCGCCTTCGGGCTGTCGGTTGCCGGCCTCAACCTGCTGCCGTGGAGCACGGTCGCCGCCCTGGTCGTGGGCGGCGCGATCTCGATGACGCTCTACGTCCTCCACGCCCGGCGCACCGGCTCGCCGGTGCTCGATTTCTCGCTTCTGAAGCTGCCGACGCTGCGCGCGGCCGTGTTCGGCGGCTTCCTGTTCCGGCTCGGCATCGGCGCGCTGCCCTTCCTGCTGCCGCTCCTGATGCAGATCGGCTTCGGGCTGTCGCCGTTCCATTCCGGCCTCGTCACCTTCGCCTCCTCGCTCGGGGCCATGGGCATGAAGACGCTGGCGGCGCGGCTGATCCGCACCTTCGGCTTCCGCAACCTGATGACGGTGAACGCGATCGTCAGCGCGTTCTTCCTCGCAGTGTGCGCGCTGTTCACGGTGACGACGCCGCTGCTCATCATCATGGTCATCCTGGTGGTCGGCGGCTTCTTCCGCTCGCTGGAGTTCACCGCGATCAACACCGTCGCCTATGCCGACGTCGAGACAGCGCAGATGAGCCGCGCCACCACGCTCGTCAGCGTCAACCAGCAGCTGGCGGTCTCGGCCGGCGTTGCCGTCGGTGCGGCCTGCGTCGAGACCACCATGTGGTTCAGCCATGTCAGCGAGCTCAACGCCACCGTGTTCGCGCCGGCCTTCGTCGTGGTCGCGCTGACCTCGGCGGCGTCGAGCTGGTTCTTCTGGCAGATGCCCAGCGATGCCGGCCACGAGATCTCCGGCCGCAAGGCGGTGGAGATCGCCAGCCGCAAGGGGGCCGGCAAGGGCGCGGCGAAGGCCGGCGTCAAGGCGGCGTCCGAAGATACGCAGGACGTGCGCGACCAACGGCTGGGCTAGAAGCGACAGTGGGCCGGACGCAAGCTGTCGGCAAACTGCTCGGCAATTCGTCGATGCGATCTTTCGCTCACCACTCGTAGCTGTGATCGCAGGCCTTGACGCCCCCTGTTGCAAGATACAATTTCAGATTGTATCGTCTCTCAATATTTTATGCATTTGGAGACGCAAGATGGCTTTGACCGACAAGGTTCTTTGGGCCGTGAGCATGGACACCCCTGCCGAGCAGAACATGCTTGCACAAGCCGCTCACATGATCAGGGCAAATGTGGTTTGTATCAGGACGAGCTCGCCGTTGCTGCAGAGCTCGATTGCGATGTTTCACGGCATCGGAATCAAGGTTTACGGGTGGCGCTGGCCGGCGGTGGTTCAGACACACTCACCGCCGTTCTATTTCGCGATGGACCAGGCCAACTATGTGGCCCGCACTCTCATCCCGGCAGGCCTCGACGGTTACATCGTCGATCCCGAGTCGGACAATGATGACGGGGTCAACGATTGGCAGCGCACGGACGTGAACACGGCCGCCTTGGCGCAAGCGTTCTGCGCGACGATCAAGGCCGCGGCGGCCCACAGCGGTCACCCTTTCGTGTTCGGAACGACCTCGGGATGCACCTACCCGACGGGTCAGCCGAAAATTCCGTGGGCGCAGTTTTTCAGCGCGAGCGATCGCGTCTATCCCCAGGCCTATTGGCGTGCGCGCAACCGCCACGGAGATCCCGTGCCCATCAACAGCGCCACGCCCGCATCGTCCATGGCCCGGGGGTTGGCAGCTTACGCGGAAGCGGCAAAACCCATCCTCCCGATGGCCGGTGAGATCGACTGCGCGACGCCGGCCGAGATCGCGCAGTATGGCGCATTGCTGGCCCAGCACGGCATCACGGAGGGGCACTTCTACGACTTCAACTTCAGGGTGCCTCCGCCCGTTCTTTCCGCCATCCAGGCCTTGTAGGCACCGGCGGCGGACGTCACGCCTCGCTCTTGGCTTCGCCTCGAAACCCCGTCGCCAGCACGTAACGTTCCGAGGAATCCTGCCGGCTCGCGGCGGGCTTGACGTGGCGCACCGTGGCGAAGTCGCGCTTGAGCTGGGCGAGCAGATCGGCGTCGGCGCCGCTCTGGAAGGTTTTGGCCAGGAACGTGCCGCCGGGCTTGAGCACGTCGCAGGCGAACGCCGCGGCGGTCTCGACCAGGCCTACGATGCGGAGCTGGTCGGTCTTGCGGTGGCCGGTGGTGTTGGCGGCCATGTCGGACATCACGACGTCGGCACCGCCGCCCAGCATCGCTGTGAGCTTCTCGGGGGCGTCGTTGTCCATGAAATCGAGCTGCGCGAAATCGACGCCGGGAATCTCGGGCATCTCGAGCAGGTCGATCGCGACAACCTTGCCCTTGCCTTCCGTGGAACCGACGCGTTTCGCGGCGATCTGGCTCCAGCCTCCGGGTGCCGCGCCGAGATCGACCACGGCCATGCCGGGCTTCAGGAAGCGGAACTTGTCGTCCATCTCCAGCAGCTTGAACGCGGCGCGCGAGCGATAGCCCGCCGCTTTGGCCTTGGCGACATAGGGATCGTTGAGCTGCCGCTCCAGCCACAGCTTCGACGACAATTTGCGCTTGCCGCCGGTCTTGACCTTGGTCTTGACCTGGACGTGCAAGCGGCCGGTGGTGTCCTTGGCCATCTCACCAGCTCCTAAGCGCGCCGTCCTCGCGCATCATCTCGACCAGCATGCCTTCGCGCAAGCCTCGGTCGGCGACGCGCAGGCGCGGCAGCGGAAAGGCGCGGCGGATCGCGTCGAGGATGGCGCAGCCGGCGAGCACAAGATCGGCGCGCTCGACGCTGATGCAGCTATTGTTCGCGCGCTCCTCGTAACTCATGCCGAGCAGCTTGTTGATGGTCGCAGTGATGTCGGAATCGTTCATCCAGATGCTGTCGATGCGGCGGCGGTCGTAGCGCGCGAGGTTGAGATGGATGCCGGCGAGCGTCGTCACCGTGCCCGACGTGCCGAGCAAGTGCATGTCGGCGAGCTCGCCGCCATGCTCTTCCGCGAACGGCGTGACGTGGCTCGCGACCTCCTGCTCCATCGCCGCGTAAATCTCAGCCGTCACGTCGCGGCCGCCGAACTGCTCAGCGAGCGTAACCACACCGTAGGGGATCGACATCCAGGCCTTGATGCGCGGCTCCGGATTGTCCGCGTCGCGCTCGATCCGCACCAGCTCGGTCGAGCCACCGCCGATGTCGAACAGGACCGCGCCGCGCCCCCGCGGGTCGACCAGCGGCGAGCAGCCGAGCACGGCGAGCGCGGCCTCGGTCTCGCGGTCGATCACCTCGAGCTCGATGCCGGTCTCGGCCGCGACCCGGCTGCGGAAGGCTTCCGCATTCGAGGCCGCGCGGCAGGCCTCGGTTGCGATCAACCGCAGCCGGCGCGCTTTCCGCAGATTGATCTTGTCGCGGCAGATGCTGAGCGCGGCGATGGCGCGCTCGATCGCGGCATCGCTGATGCACCCGGTCGCGGAGACGCCCTCCCCGAGCCGAATGATGCGTGAGAAGGAATCGACGACGCGAAAGCCGTCCTGGGTCGGACAGGCGATCAGCAGCCTGCAATTGTTCGTGCCGAGGTCCAGCGCCGCATAGACGCCGGTTCCCGGCGCCTGCGCGCCGACGGCCGGTTCAGTGGCCAACGCCACCGCCGCCATCGACCCCTCCAGCTCACCGTGCGGCCCATGTTGGCTTACATGGCCGTCGCGGAGCCGCGTGTGGTCATTCATACAAACTGTCTTTCCGCGGCCGGTCGGGCCGGTCTGGAATTGCTTTTTCGCCTGAAACATTAGCAGCGCGGCGGGCCTGCGCAACAACGCAACACATGGGACCATGCCCATTCGTGCGTTGTCGTGTACGGGGTGGTGGGCTATTTTTGAAGGCTCCGGTCCCCTCGGCGCCCCCCAAAACGCGCAATTGCCGGCTTTTCAGGTCAATTCCATGCAAGAACACACCAAATCGTCCACGCTCGAAAACGCTATTGCACTGCAAAAATATGGCGTCGGGCAGCCTGTCCGCCGCAAGGAGGACGACACGCTGGTGCGCGGCAAGGGCCGCTACACCGACGATTTCAACCTGCCCGGCCAGGCCTATGCCGTGGTCGTCCGCTCCACCCATGCCCATGGCATCATCCGCGGCATCGGCATCGACGCCGCCAAGGCGATGCCGGGCGTGCTGGGCGTGTGGACAGGCAAGGATCTCGATGCCGCCGGCTACGGCCCCTTCACCTGCGGCCTGCCGCTGAAGAACCGCGACGGCTCGCCCCTGCTCCAGACCAACCGCCAGCCGCTGGCGACCGACAAGGTCCGCTTCGTCGGCGATCCCGTCGCCTTCGTGGTGGCCGAGACGCTGGCGCAGGCCCGCGACGCCGCCGAGGCGGTCGAGCTCGACATCGAGCCGCTGCCGGCCGTGACGGACCCGGAGGAAGCGTCCAAGCCCGGCGCGCCGCAGCTCTATGAGCACATCCCGAACAACGTGGCGCTCGACTATCACTATGGCGATACGGACAAGGTCAACGCGGCGTTCGCCAGCGCCGCCCATGTCACCAGGATCGACATCGAGAACACCCGCGTCGCCGTGGTCTCGATGGAGCCGCGCGTTGGCCTTGCCTCCTATGACAAGACGACCGAGCGCTACACGCTGCAGGTGCCGACGCAGGGCGTCGCCGGCAACCGCGCCAATCTCGCCAAAAACCTGAAAGTGCCGAACGAGAAGGTGCGTATCCTCACCGCCAATGTCGGCGGCTCCTTCGGCATGAAGAACATCAACTATCCCGAGTACATGTGCATCCTGTACGCGGCGAAGGCACTGGGACGACCGGTGAAGTGGCTGGACGAGCGCTCCACCGCGTTCCTCTCCGACAGCCACGGTCGCGCGCAGAAGATTCATGCCGAGCTCGCACTCGACGCCGAGGGGCATTTCCTCGCGGCGAAACTGTCCGGCTACGGCAATGTCGGCGCCTACATCACCGGCGTCGCGCCGGGGCCGCTCTCGCTCAACACCGGCAAGAACTTCTCCAGCGTCTACCGTACCCCGCTGATGGGCGTCGACATCAAGGTGGTGCTGACCAACACCACGCTGATGGGCGCCTATCGCGGCGCCGGCCGGCCCGAGGCCAACTATTACATGGAGCGGCTGATCGACCGCGCCGCCGACGAGATGGGCATCAACCGCCTGACCTTGCGCAAGCGCAACTTCATCAAGCCGAACCAGATCCCGTTCGCGGCCTCCTCCGGCGTCACCTATGACAGCGGCGACTTCCAGGCCGTGTTCAACAAGGCGCTGGAAATCTCCGACCACGAGAACTTTGCCAAGCGCAAGAAGGAGAGCAAGAAGGCCGGCAAGCTGCGCGGCATCGCGGTCGGCTCCTATCTCGAGGTCACCGCGCCGCCGAGCCCCGAGCTCGGCAAGATCGTGTTCGAGCCTGATGGCACGGTGCAACTCATCACCGGCACGCTCGATTACGGCCAGGGCCATGCCACCCCGTTCGCGCAGGTGCTGAGCGCGCAGTTAGGGGTGCCCTTCGAGAGCATCAAGCTGGTGCAGGGCGACAGCGACATCGTCCACAGCGGCAACGGCACCGGCGGCTCGCGCTCGATCACCGCCACCGGCCAGGCCATCGTAGGCGCTGCCAAGCTCGTCATCGAGAAGGGCAAGCGCGCAGCGGCGCATCTGCTGGAGGCGTCCGAAGCCGACATCGAATTCGCCGGCGGTAGCTTCACCATCGCCGGCACCGATCGCAGCATCGACATCATGGAGCTCGCCAAGAAGCTGCACGACGGCAAGATGCCGGAGGGCGTGCCTGACTCGCTCGACGTCGACCACACCAGCGAACCGGTCGCCTCGGCGTTCCCGAACGGCTGCCACGTCGCGGAGGTCGAGATCGACCCCGACACCGGCGTGGTGCAGATCGTGCGCTACAGCGCGGTCAACGACTTCGGCACGGTGATCAACCCGATGCTGGTCGCGGGCCAGCTCCATGGCGGCGTGGTCCAAGGCATCGGCCAGGCGCTGATGGAGCACATCCGCTACGACGAGAGCGGCCAGCCGATCACGGGCTCGCTGATGGACTACGCCCTGCCCCGCGCCGAGGACGTGCCGAGCATGACGATCGGCGACCATCCGGTCCCCGCCACCACCAATCCGCTCGGCAGCAAGGGCTGCGGCGAAGCCGGCTGCGCCGGCAGCCTGTCGACCGTGGTCAACGCGGTGCTCGATGCGCTCTCGGATTACGGCATCAAGCACATCGACATGCCGTTGACCCCGGAGCGCGTCTGGCGCGCGATCCAGGACGCGAAGACAAAGGCGGCATAAGGAGGAGTATCTCTTTCCGTCGTCATGGCCGGGCTTGACCCGGCCATCCACGTCTTGACGCACAAAGAACGTGGATGCCCGGGACAAGCCCGGGCATGACGATGTGGTGGTGACGGCGTGCCCCCTCCTGCGACCTACGCCGCCGCCTGCTCGCGCGGCTGGGTGATCGCGGTGTGGTGGCAATGCGCGATTGGTGTTGTCCCGTTGGCGACGACGAGCGCGTCGAGCTCGACGAAGCGGTGGCCCTTCTTCTCGTAGTTCGCTGTGACCTTCGCCCGCGCGGTGATCTCGTCGCCGGCGCGTGCGGCGGACAACAGCTGCATGCGGCTGCCGACGTGGATCCACGGGCCCAGGATGGTATTGTCCACCAGCACGCGATTCATGACGCGCTGGATCAGGCCGGGATGGCCGAGGCCCTCGCGCGCAAAGATCGGATCGGTCTCCCTGATGTCGGCGAGATAGTCCGCCGCGTCCTGACCGGCCCAGCGGCGCGGCGCCGTACCCAGCCATTTGCCCAACTCGAACGTTGTCGCGCTGACCGGCCTGCGCTCGGTCACAGCCGCGACCTCGACATAGTCGCTCAGCGACACCGCCGGTGCCGCGGCGGGCAACGAGGCCGTGCCGGTCGCGCACAGCTCGGTACGGCTGAACACCTCGATGGTCAGCAAGCTGTTGTGCTCGGTGGCATCGACGTCGGCGGTCTCGCCATCATAGACCGGCTTGATGAAGCGGGCCTCGATCAGCCCGCGGCTGAGGAAGTCCCGGCCCCAGCGCGCGATCGGCACGTGCATCATGTAGGCGAAGACGTCGACGCCCGGCACCAGCCCGCCGGAAAAGCCGAAGCGGCGCGCCACAGTGTCGTCGTGCATCTTGTTCTCGGACTGTTTTGCGGTGTTGTAGGCCTCGACGCGCCAGGTTTCGAGCCGGTTCGGCATGGGGTCATCTTCCCTGTATTCTTGTTGTTTCCCGCCCGATCGTAGGCCAGAGGGAACAGCGGTCAATCCCCCTCGCCTTTGCGGCCCGAATGGGGTACCACGCGGCGGAATGACTGATACCCCCACCCGCATCTATGTCGACGCCGACGCCTGTCCGGTGAAGGACGAGATCTACCGCGTCGCGCTCCGGCACGGCGTGCCCGTGAGCGTCGTCGCCGGCAATTTCATCCGCGTGCCGCAGGACCCGCTGATCGAGCGCATCGCCGCAGGCAGCGGCATGGACGCCGCCGACGACTGGATCGCCGAGCGCGCCAAGCCGGGCGACGTCGTCGTGACATCGGACATCCCGCTGGCGAGCCGCTGCGTGAAGGCGGGCGCCGACGTGATCGCACCCAACGGCAAGCCGTTCACCGAGGAATCGATCGGGATGACGCTCGCGGTGCGCAACCTGATGACGGATCTGCGCTCGGCCGGCGAGGTCACCGGCGGCCCCAGATCGTTCGCGCCGCGCGACCGCTCGACCTTCCTCTCGGCGCTCGACCAGACACTGCGCCGGATCCAGCGCCGCCGCGCCGATCAGGCCGCAACACATCAGGGCTGACCATGGCGCCCCCGCTGATCCAACTGAAAGACATCAGGCTGACCTTTGGCGGCACGCCGCTGCTGTCGGGTGTCGAGCTCAACGTCGCGCCATCCGAGCGCGTCTGCCTGATCGGCCGCAACGGCTCCGGCAAATCCACGCTGCTGAAGATCGCAGCCGGTCTGGTCGAGCCCGACGGCGGCACGCGCTTCGTGCAGCCCGGCGCGACCGTGCGCTATCTGCCGCAGGAGCCGGATTTCGGCGAGCACAAGACCACGCTGGCCTATGTCGAGTCCGGGCTCGCGCCCGGCGACGACCAGCACCAGGCGCGTTATCTCCTGGAGCAGCTCGGCCTCACCGGCGAGGAGAACCCGCACGATCTTTCCGGTGGCGAGGCACGCCGCGCGGCGCTGGCCTATGTGCTGGCGCCCTCGCCTGACATCCTGCTGCTGGACGAGCCGACCAACCATCTCGATCTCGCCACCATCGAATGGCTGGAGCAGGAGCTCGACAGCCGCCGCAGCGCCCTCGTCATCATCAGCCACGACCGCCGCTTCCTGACCAACCTGTCGCGATCCACGGCCTGGCTCGACCGCGGCAAGATCAAGCAGATCGACCGCGGCTTTGCCTCGTTCGAGACCTGGCGCGACGAGGTGCTGGCGGAAGAAGAGCGCGACCAGCACAAGCTCGACCGCAAGATCGTCGATGAGGAGCACTGGTTGCGCCACGGCGTCTCGGGCCGGCGCAAGCGCAACGTCAAGCGTCTCGCCAATCTGCACACGCTGCGCGACCAGCGCCGTAACTATCGCGGCACGGCCGGCACCGCCAGTCTCGCAGCAGCCGAAGCGGAGCAATCCGGCAGACTGGTGATCGAGGCCAAGGGCATCACCAAATCCTATGGCGACCGCAAGATCGTCGAGAATTTCTCGACCCGGATCCAGCGCGGCGACCGGCTCGGCATCATCGGGCCGAACGGTGCCGGCAAGACCACGCTGGTCAACCTGCTCACCGGCGGCATGCAGCCCGATTCCGGCACCGTGCGGCTCGGCGCCAATCTGGAGATAGCGACCCTCGATCAGCACCGCGAAAGCCTCGATCCCAAATCGACGCTGGCGGAAGCCCTCACCGGCGGCCGCGGCGATCACGTCATGGTCGGCGGCAAGCCCAAGCACGTCGTCGGCTACATGAAGGACTTTCTGTTCGCGCAAGAGCAGCGCGGCACGCCGGTGGAGGTGCTCTCGGGCGGCGAGCGCGGACGGCTGATGCTGGCGCGCGCGCTGGCCAAGCCTTCGAACCTTCTGGTGCTGGACGAGCCGACCAACGATCTCGACCTCGAAACGCTCGACGTGCTCGAAGACATGCTCGGCGATTACGAAGGCACGGTTATCCTGATCAGCCACGACCGCGACTTCCTCGACCGCGTCGTCACTTCGGTGATCGCGCCCGAGGGCAACGGCAAATGGGTCGAGTATGCCGGCGGCTACAGCGACATGCTGATCCAGCGCGGTGCGGATTTGAAGCGCGAGACGGCAAAGGCGCAAGCACCTGCGGAGAAGAAGGAGGAGTGCCCCGCCGCTCCCTCGTCCGCGCCCAAGCGCAAGCTCAGCTTCAACGAGAAGCATGCGCTGGAGACCTTGCCGAAGAAGATGGAGACGCTGCAGGCGGATATCGCCAGGCTGCAGCGGGTGCTGGACGATCCCAACCTCTATGCCAAGGATCGCAAGAAATTCGACGACACGTCCGCCGCCATCGCCAAAGCGCATGACGAATTGTCCGCCGCCGAGGAGCGCTGGCTCGAACTTGAAATGCTTCGCGAAGAAATAGAGCAGGCCTAGCGCGCATTCCGCAAAAGCGGGTACCGGTTTTGCGATCAGAATGCGTGCCAACCAAGAGACTTCCATGACCACTCCCCTCGCCGCAAAAATCGCCCGCGAATACGGCACGCCCTGCGCCGTCATCGACATGGACCGGGTCGAGCGCAACATCGCGCGGATCCAGAAGGCCTGCGACGACGCCGGCATCGCCAACCGGCCGCACATCAAGACGCACAAGAATCCGACCATTGCCAGGATGCAGGTCGCGGCCGGTGCGAAAGGCATCACCTGCCAGAAGCTGGGCGAGGCCGAGATCATGGCCAATGCCGGCATCGACGACATCCTGATCAGCTACAATCTCCTTGGCGAGGAGAAGATGGCGCGGCTCGGCGCGCTGCAGGCAAAGGCCAACATGACGGTCGCCGCCGACAATTCGACCGTTGTCGCCGGCCTGCCGAAGGCAGCGGCCGCGTCAGGCCGCCCGCTCTCGGTCGTGGTCGAATGCGACACCGGGCGCAAGCGCGCGGGCGTCGAGACGCCGGCGGAAGCCATCGCACTGGCGCGCGAGATCGCGGCGTCCAAGGGGCTCGCGTTCGCCGGCTTCATGCTCTATCCGACCGAGACCGGCTGGGCGGAGGCGCAAAAGTTCTACGACGAGGCGCTGGCCGGCGTGCGCGCGCACGGGCTCGACGCCAAGATCGTCTCGACAGGCGGCACGCCGAACCTCGTCAACATCGGCAAGCTCAAGGGCGGCACCGAGCATCGCTTCGGCACCTACATCTACAACGACCGCATGCAGGTCGCAGCCGGCTCTGCGACCTGGGACGACTGCGCGCTGCACATCTATTCGACCGTGGTGAGCCGCGCCGCGCCCGAGCGCGGCATCCTCGATGCCGGATCGAAGACACTGACGACCGACACCGGCGGCCTCGACGGCCACGGCCTGATCCTGGAGCATCCCGAAGCCAAGATCGCAAAGTTCGCCGAGGAGCACGGCTTCCTCGACCTCTCCCGCAGCAACACTCGGCCGAACGTCGGCGACGTCGTCCGCATCGTGCCGAACCATGTCTGCGTCGTCGTCAACATGATGGACGAGGTGGTGATGGTCCGCGGCGAGGAAATCATCGGCACGCTGCCGGTGGCGGCGCGGGGGAAGCTGCGGTAGCGCGCCGCTACTCTCTCAGCCGTCTTTGCGAGGAGCGAAGCGACGAAGCAATCCAGACTACCTCTGCAGAAAGATTTCTGGATTGCTTCGCTGCGCTCGCAATGACGGTGGTTAGCGGCTGAGCCACGCCAGCACACCCCTGCCCGCGGCGGCCCCGGTCGCAAACGAGGCCTGCAGCAGATAGCCGCCGGTCGGCGCTTCCCAATCCAGCATCTCGCCGGCGGCGAACACGCCCGGCAGCTTGCGCAGCATGAAATGGTCGTCGATCTCGTCGAAGGTGATGCCGCCTGCGGTCGAGATCGCGCGCTCGATGGGCGCCACGCCGGTGAGCCGGACCGGAATAGCGTTGATCAGCTGCGCAAGCTCTGCCGGCGAGAACGCTGCCAGCGTTCGGCCGGACGCGATGGCGGCCTCCTGCATCAGGCCGATGCCGACCGGCGACAGCTGCGCCGCCTTGCGCAGGAAGTTTGCCAGCGATTGCTTGCCGCGGACCCCCGACAGCCGCGTCGTCAGTGCGGCCGTGTCGAGGTCGGGCCGCAACGCGATCATCAAATTCGCCTGCCCGAGACCCAGCACCGCCTCGCGCAACTCC
>RXJC01000361.1:0-14400 GCA_003963435.1 Bradyrhizobiaceae bacterium
CGAGGCCAATCTCGCCTTCATGATCTCGATGATGAAGAGCATCGCGCCCAGGGATTCGCTCGAGGCCATGCTCACGGCGCAGATGGTGTCCGTTCACGTCGCCACGATGCGCTCCGCCTGCCGCCTCGCCTTCACCGAGGACGTCTCGCAGCAGGAAGGCATCACACGGACGTTGACCCGGCTGGCCCGCACCTTCGCAGCCCAGATGGAGGCTCTGAACCGCCACCGCGGCAACGGCGAGCGTCCGATCACGGTGCAGAACCTGTCGGTGCAGGATGGCGGCAGTGCGATCGTGGGGAATGTCGCGCAGCATGCGCACCTGACCGTCGGCGAGCCGGGGACCGCGACAGAGGCCGGCTTGGCCCCGTCCCGTGAAGGCGGCGAACGCGGACACGACCGGGCCGAGGTCGGCCAAGGCTCCACCGCGTGAGCGCCGATCACGTCCGCAACACGCGCGCGATGTCGGCGAGCCCGCGCTGCGGCGCCGGCACGCGCGGCGGCCACGCCTGCCGCGCGCCAGCCATGCGCGGCAAGCTCCGCTGCCGCATGCACGGCGGCGCCCCGGGATCGGGCGCCCCCTGGGGAAACCGCAATGCGCGCAAGCATGGCGCCTTCACGCAGGAGCGGATCGCGGAGCGAAGGGCGATCCGGGAGCTGCTGGGCGAGGCGGAGAGGTTGCTGACGGATTTGGAGTGCGCCCCACAAGGACGGAGCAAAGCGCCGGCTTCCGGGGCTGAATGAGACATTAATGGATCATATGCTCGCTTATGGTCCATTTATAACCCAATGCTTGACTCTAAGGACCTCTCGCTGACTCCCGCCTGCGACATCTGTCCGCAAGCAAGAACCGGCGGAGAGGCAACGCAGGGTGAAGCTCGCCAACGAATGAAAGCCAGCAGAATGACTTCAGATCTTCGTCAGCTTGTCGGATGAGTTGATCTCTTCGCGCAGCCCCATCCTTCGGGGCTGCGGCGTCAAAGCGGCCCTGCAGTTCGGCAATAGCTCCAGAGGTTGGCACCCGTCTCCCGATCCTGTAACCCAGCCAAAAGCCTCCTCGGGACGGAACGCCCATGACCACAGCCAACGACGACGCGGGCACCGCCACCCGCGTGCTGATCTTTGCACTCGTCGCGCTTGCCTGCGGCCACATGCTCTCCACCTTGCTGCGCACCATTCCGGCGGTCAGCCTCGACCTGATGGCCGCGGATTTCCGCATCGAGCCGCAGGCCCTCGCCAGCCTGACCTCGATCTATCCCTTCGCCTTCGCCGCCGCGCAAATCCCGGTCGGCGCGGCGATGGATCGGTTCGGCGTGCGGCCGGTGTCGCTCAGCCTGCTCGCGGGAACAGTCTTTGGTGCGGTGGCGTCGGGATTTGCCACCGGCCCCGCGAGCTTTGCGGTCGGGCAGTTCATACTGGGCGTTGCGACCTCGGGCATGCTGATGTGCCCGATGACGCTGGCGGCCAAGCAATTGTCGGCAAGCCGCTTCGGGCTGTGGTCGGGCGCGATCCTCTCGATCGGCAATATCGGCATGCTGCTGTCGTCGAGCCCACTCGCCTTCGTGGTGGATGCTTACGGCTGGCGCGCGGGTTTTTGGATCTCCGCGATCGGCGGTGTTGCGGTGGCGCTCGCCGTGTTCGCGCTGGTGCCGCAGCAGGCGGCCGAGCACAAGGACGATTCCTCGCCGCTGTCGCAGATGATCGAGGTGCTGAGGCTCGGTCTCTCGCGTCCCCTGCGCGGCCTGATCGCGCTCGCGCTGGTTTCGCTGGCGACCTCGCTGGTGCTGCGCGGCCTGTGGGGCGGGCCGTGGTTGATGCAGGTCAAGGACCTCACGCGCGTCGAGGCCGGCAACCAGCTCGGCGCGTTCACGCTGGCGATGATCATAGGGCCGCTTCTCATCGGCATGATCGACCGCAGGCTCGGCCGCCGCCGGGAACTGGTGGCAGGCACGCATATGGCCGGAGCGCTGCTGCTGGCGCTGATGGCGCTCGGCGCGCCGCATTATGCGGTGTCCATCCTGTTCGGCCTCCCCGTGATGCCGCCGCAATACGACCTGGTGCTGTTCGTGCTGATCGGCCTTGCGACCTCAGCCCAGCCGCTGATCTTCGGCATGTCCCGCCAGCTCGTCGATGCGCAGGTGGCGGGCAAGGCGCTCGCGGCCGTGAACCTCGCCTTCTTTCTCGGCGCGGCGCTGATGCAGTCGATGACGGGCGCGGTGGCGGCGCTCGCGGGACTACCCGCCGTGCTGCTGTTCATGGCGACGGCGCTTCTCGTGGGCACGCTCATCTTTCTGGCCTACACGCGAACAGTCTGAGCAGCGCGTCGGGAGCCTGGTCAGCCCGGGTCGCGCGGCAATGTCGACCGCCCTGTTCAGAGCAAGGCATTTTGCCGAACCCGGCGTATGATGAGCCCTCAGGCCTCGACTAAGGCGAAACAAACCAGAGTCTCGTCAGTTAGCCATAATGTGAGCCTCCCCGTCTTTCGAGGGAGAGGATTTCCGGCTATTGACGTCTCACATTCCTCGTTTTTCGTGATCCGAATGCCCGCAGCAATTGTGTCCGAAACAGCAGAACCGATTGCATCCAAGAGCCGCAAGCCGCTCTCCGAGGAGCGGCGCGTGAACCTGCTCGTGCTCTGTGGCCTTGCGCTGGTGATCGGGGTGATGACCGGCCTTGGCGCCGTGGTGTTTCGGGCCCTGATCGGACTGGTACACAACCTGTTCTACAATGGCCGATTGAGCCTGGTGTACGATGCCAATGTCAGCGAAGGCGCCAGCCGCTTCGGCGATCTCGTCCTGTTTGCGCCGGTCATCGGCGGACTGATCGTCGTCTTTCTCGTGAGGCGCTTTGCCCCGGAGGCCAAGGGCCATGGCGTTCCCGAGGTGATGGATGCAATCTTCTACAAGCGCGGCAACATCCGCGGCACCGTAGCGGTGGTCAAAGCCCTGGCCTCGGCAATATCGATCGGCAGCGGAGCAGCCGTCGGACGCGAAGGGCCGATCATCCAGATCGGCTCGGCGCTCGGCTCGGCCTTCTCGCAGTTGATCGGACTATCGACGCGGCAGAAGATCACCTTGCTGTCCGCCGGGGCAGGCGCGGGTATCGCCGCAACCTTCAACACGCCACTGGGCGGCGTGCTGTTCGCCCTCGAAATCCTCCTGCCGGAGGTATCAAATCGTACCTTCCTTCCCGTCGTGGTCGCCACGGGAGCCGCAACGACGATCGGGCGTATCCTGATCGGCCCGGATCCCGCCTTTGCCGTGCCCGACGTTCAATTTCCGATGGTCGCCTCGTTCAACATTCAGGAGGCGATCGCGTTTGTCCTGCTCGGATTGCTCTGCGGCGTGGCGGCCTGGGCCTTCATTCGGGTTTTGGTCTTCATGGAGGACGGATTTCCAAGGCTGACGCAGAACGAGTACATCCAGAACGTTCTCGGCATGGCGGTGATCGGCCTGATGATGGTGGGCCTTACACACGCCTTCGGGCACTCCTACATCGACGGCGTGGGTTATTCGGTCATCCAGGATATCCTCGACCACAGGATGACGTCGGCCGGCCTGCTCGCACTGTTGTTTGCACTCAAGCTCGTCGCAACGACCGTGAGCCTCGGCTGCGGTGCCTCCGGCGGGATCTTCTCGCCGTCGCTCTACCTCGGCGCCACCCTGGGCGCCGCGTTTGCGGCCGCGACCAGCTCGATGCTTCCGCATTCCGGACTGACACCGTCTTCCGCCGCCATCGTCGGAATGGCGGCCATCGTCGGCGCCGGAACGGGTGGTGTGATGACGGCGATCGTCATGGTGTTCGAAATGACTCGCGACTACGCGATCATCGTTCCCGTGATCGTCGCGGTCGCGCTGGCTGCCGGCGTACGGCGCGCGCTCGTCAACGAGACGATATACACCGTGAAGCTGCGCCATCGTGGGCATCGCATTCCGAAGGAACGGCACATCAATCTCTACCTGGTCAAACAGGCCCAGGACATCATGGAGCACCGTTTCATCGTCGCCAGGGCCGGCACGACACTGAAGCAGGCCATGACTGCCGAGGATACCGACGATGCCCGCGCCATCGTGGTCGAAAGAGACGGCCGGATCGTGGGACTCATCCCGCCGCGCTCGGGCCTCTGGGCCGAGTCTCATACCAACCCCGATCTTCTCGTCGAGCGATTCGCCGAACGGAGGCTCGTCATTTGCCGGGATGAGGATCTCCTGAGTCTCGTCCTTGCGAGGCTGCGTCGCCACCGCGCCGGCGCGGCAATCGTCTTTCGCGGCCGCTCACGTCCGCGCGTCGACGACATCGTCGGTATCGTCACCAAGCGCGTGATCGCCGATGCCGTCATCGGCAGCTACGAGGATTGATCCGCGCCGCATGATCTTTCCGGAAGACCGCTTCGCACTTGTCCGGATTGATTCAGTATCCCGCCGCCGGTCCGTTCCCAGGCGCGACCGCATCATGCTTGGGGCCGAGTGTCGCCAGATAGGCGATGATGTCGTGGCGCGACGGCGCATCGAGCACGCGCACCGGCATTTCCGCGCCCGGCACCAATTTTTGCGGGCCGGCCAGCCATTCGTCCAGCTCGTCCCCGGTCCAGTTCAGGTGAGCCGTCCTGAGCGCCGACGAATAGTCGTATCCCGCGACAGAGCCCGCGGGGCGGCCCACCACCCCGCCTAGTTCCGGGCCGGCCATGTTCCGGTCGAGCGCATGGCAAGCGCTGCAACGTTGGGCAAAGAGCTCCCGGCCATGGACGACATCCGGCGGAGCACCGGCAAGAAAGCGCGACAGATTCTTTGCTTCGGACGGGTTCGGCGAGCGACCCATGGTATAGCTCAGCGTGATCGTGTCGACATGCTCCGTGTCTGCGTCCTTGCCAAAGGCCGGATCGACATAGAACACGACCGGCATATCCACCTTCTGATGCGGATCGAGTCGTTCCTCATTGAAGCAGAAGCACTGAATCTTGTTGAAGTAGATGCCGCTCGTTTGCGGCGTGACGTTGAACGTCGCATGTCCGACCGTCGCCTCGTCACCGAGGTTCTCGGCACTGAAGAAGACGAGCTTCTGCTCGCCGAGATGAACCTTTACGGAGCGCTGCTCCGGTGCGAATCGCCAGGGCAGCCCGGGCGCGACGTTGGCATCGAACGCAACCGTCACCGTCCGTTCAGAGCTGGTTGCCGAATCCGAATAGACGCGTTGCGTTGTCCCCCCATATCCGGTTGCACCGCAAAATAGACGGTAGAGCACCGGCGAATAGGCGACCAAACCGGACATGACCGCGAGGACAGCAAGGCAAGGTATGACAACGTTCAAGTTCTTCCGATAACGCGGTTCCATCGTCATTCCCCGAAACGATGGTCGTGCCATCGCAATGCCTGAATCGGTTCGTGATCTCCCGATAGCTCCGCAAGTGTCGCCACGCCAGAAGAGAAGAACCGCCTTTCGTCGGGTTTGACGATGTTGTGATCCCGAACTAAAGCCGGGCATCTCCGCATCGCCCGTTATGCCAGGGCAACTGTTGCAACTCGACGAAACGGAGCCGCTGTCATGAGCACTGCAAACACTGTTTACGACGAGCATGAAGGTCGCGTGGCGACGATTACGACGATCGCGATCGAGGCAAAGGCCGTCATACGCAGCGAGAGCGAAGCGGAAATCACCCCCACGAACGATCAGGATGCGGAAAAGGTGGTCTACGCCAGGGCGTTCCAGGCCTGGGCGGAAGGCAGGATAGGCGGAAACGCCGAAGACATCTTCGAGACCGTGCAGGAGGTTCTCGAAATCTAGGCCCTTGTCGTCGGAGTGCCGACCTGTCGGCATGCATGGACCGTCCGAGGCCTTGCGCTGCGGCCTGCCGCGGGAGATGCTGACGACCCGTGCACCAAAGGACCGATTCATGCCCGTCGACACCAAAGCCGCCACCGACCGTCTTATGCGCTTCCTCGCCGTCGAGGGCGTGACCGGACAGGAGGCGGCGATCGGGCGTGAGCTCACGGCCGCGCTGAAGGAAAGCGGCGTGCCGGCCAAGGCGATCCGGCTCGACGATGCCAACAGCCGCATTCCCGTGCCGACCGAGACCGGCAACCTCATCGTCGACCTGCCCGGCCGCGGCGCGCTGCACAACCAGCCGCGCATCATGTTCATGACGCACATGGACACCGTACCGCTGTGCGCCGGCGCCAAGCCCAAGAAATCCGGCCGCAAGATCGTCAACGAGGCCAGGACCGCGCTCGGCGGCGACAACCGCTGCGGCTGCGGCGTGCTGGTGACGCTGGCGGCCGAGCTCGAGAAACAGAAGCTCGATCATCCCCCGATCACGCTCTTGTTCTGCGTGCGCGAGGAGAGCGGGCTTTATGGCGCGCGCCACGTCAAGCTGGACGAGCTGGGATCACCGGTGATGGCCTTCAACTATGACGGCGGCTCGGCCTCCAACGTCATCATCGGCGCGGTCGGCGCCGACCGCTGGACCGTCGAGATCTTCGGCCGCGCCTCGCATGCCGGCGTCGCACCGGAGCGCGGCATCTCCTCGACCATGATCATGGCGCTGGCGCTCGCCGACGTGCAGGCCGGCGGCTGGTTCGGCAAGGTGGTGAAGGGCAAGGGCGCGAGCGCAAAGCAAGGCACCAGCAATGTCGGCCCCGTCACCGGCGGCGAGGGCCGCCCCGCAGGCGATGCCACCAACGTCGTCACCGACTACGTGCATGTGCGCGGCGAGAGCCGCAGCCATGACGGCAAGTTCTTCAAGGAGATCACCAGGGCTTACAAGGCCGCGTTCGAGAAGGCGGCCAAGAAGGTGACGAACGCGCAAGGAAAGTCCGGCAAGGTCAAGTTCAAGGCCGAGACCGACTATTACCCGTTCCGCATGAAGGAAAACCTGCCCGTGGTGAAACGCGCCGTCGAGGCGGTGTCCGCGCTCGGCGGCACCCCGAACGTGCGCACCGCCAATGGCGGCCTCGATGCCAACTGGATGGTCCGTCACGGCATTCCGACCGTGACCTTCGGCGCCGGCCAGAACGAGGCGCACACGGTCGACGAGTGGATCAATCTCGACGAATACGACCGGGCCTGCGCGCTGGCGGTGCAGCTCGCGACGATGCGGTGATTGGCATGGGCCGGTTCGCGCTCGCGGGACTTGCGCTGCTGGCGCTTGCGGACGCGGCCGGCGCGGAAGAGGACAACAGCGCCTTGCTGGTTGATCTCTTCGCAAAGATCTGCGCGCCGAAGCCGGCGAGGCCAAGCCAGGTCGAGCACATCGCAACGGCTCTGGGTTTTGTCAACGATGGCGGCCCGATCACGGCCGAGATGGAGCGGCGAGCCAGCATCGACGTTCTCTACGCGGCGAAGCTGATCAGGCGGGGCGAGCGGCTCGGCAGCATGACGGCCTATTTCAGAGGACCTGACGATGGCGTGAGCGTGAGCTGCACGGTGTCGGCCGTCGGCGTCTCGGCCGACGCGGTGCCCGGGCTGATCGAAACATCGTTGAAGGCCCATGAGCGGACCGACAAGCCGTCCAACGACGACAATCATCGTCTGGCGAGCTGGCGTGTCGGCGCCGGCAGCGGCGACACGCTCGATATGTCGGTATGGCGAACGCCGCCGCACCGAGCCTCGATCACCCTCAATTATGTCGCGCACAGACGGTGACCCCGTCGGATGGGTCGAGCGATAGCGAAACCCATCCCTGCTTGCGAAGTTGGTCATGATGGGCTTCGCTGCGCTCGACCCATCCTACAGACCACGAAGCAAGAAAAAACAGGGAGGCCATATGCCGCGCATCGCTGATATCGAATCCGCCCTCTACCGGATCCCCCTCCCCGTCACGCTCTCGGACTCGACCCACGGCGAGATCGCGGCGTTCGAGCTGATCACTTGCCGCATCCCTTGCCGCATCCGCGACGCCGACGGCGCGGAGGGCGTTGGTTACACCTATACGGTCGGGCGCAACGGCGGGGCGACGGCGGACATCCTCAAGCGCGAGATCCCGCCGCTGGTCGAGGGCCGCGAGGCCGACGATACCGAAGCGATCTGGCAGCATGTCTGGTGGGCGCTGCATTACGGCGGACGCGGCGGGCCGGTGGTGCTGGCGCTCTCGGCGCTCGACATCGCGCTGTGGGATCTGAAGGCACGGCGCGCGAAGCTGCCGCTATACCAGCTGCTCGGCGGGTTCGACGCGCACGTGCCGTGCTATGCCGGCGGCATCGACCTCGATCTCTCCGTGGATGCGCTGCTCAAGCAGACCGACGGCAATCTCGCGAAAGGCTTTCGCGCCATCAAGATGAAGGTCGGCCGGCCCGACCTGAAAGCCGACGTCGCAAAGGTCGCCGCGATGCGACAGCATCTCGGCGACGGTTTTCCGTTGATGGCGGATGCCAACATGAAATGGACCGTGGAGGAGGCGATCCGCGCCGCGCGCGCATTCGTGCCCTACGACCTGACCTGGCTGGAAGAGCCTGTTATCCCTGACGACGTCACGGGCCATGCCCGCATCATGCAGGAAGGCGGCGTGCCGATCGCGGCGGGCGAGAATTTGCGCTCGCTGTGGGAGTTCAAGAACTACATCGCGAGCGGCGCAGTATCCTATCCCGAGCCCGACGTCACCAATTGCGGCGGCGTTTCCGCGTTCATGAAGATCGCGCGGCTGGCGGAGGCCTTCAACCTGCCCGTCACCAGCCACGGTGCGCACGACATCACCGTGCATCTGCTCGCGGCCTGCCCGAACCGCTCCTACCTGGAGGCGCACGGATTCGGGCTGGACAAATACATCGAGCATCCGTTGGTGCTGAAAGACGGGCTGGCGCTGGCGCCGGACCGGCCCGGGCATGGCATCAGCTTCGACTGGGAAGGGCTGGCGAAGCTCGCGGCTTAGGGCTCTGCTCCGTCATGCCCGGGCTTGTCCCGGGCATCCACGCTCTTGGCGCTGCAAAAGCAAGACGTGGATGGCCGGGTCAAGCCCGGCCATGACGATGTGGGTGCACGCGAGCCATTCCCCAACGCGTGATGCATGCCGCGGATAATCCGTTATGGTGGCGGCCACCGACACTTTGCGAGAGACGCCCACCTTGACACCCGAGCTGCACGCGAAACTGACCGAATGGCGCCGGCACCTTCACGCCCACCCGGAGCTGTCGCTTCAGGAGAAGGCGACCGCCGCCTTCGTGCAGGACCGGCTCACCGAGCTCGGCATTCCCTTCGAGGCCGGCATCGGCGGCCACGGCGTCGTCGCGACCTTGACCCGCGGGCATGCGCAAAGGCGGGTCGGCCTGCGCGCCGACATGGATGCGCTGCCAATCACCGAGGACACCGGCCTGCCCTATGCCTCCAGGACATCAGGCGTGATGCATGCCTGCGGCCATGACGGACACACTGCGTCGCTGCTCGGCGCCGCCGCGCTGCTCGCCGACGACAACAGCTGGAGCGGCACTGTCGACTTCATTTTCCAGCCGGCCGAAGAAGGTTTTGGCGGCTCGCGTGCGATGGTCGCGGCCGGGCTGTTCGACCGCTTTCCGATGGAGCGCGTGTTCGGCTTTCACAACTGGCCGGGCCTCGCCGCCGGCACCATCGCCGTGCACGACCGCGTCGTCATGGCCTCCGGCGGGCGCATCACCATCACCATCGAGGGCCATGCCGGCCACGCCGGCATGCCGCATCTGACGCGCGACCCGGTGATGGCGGCCGGCCATCTGCTCGTCGCGCTGCAATCGGTGGTGTCGCGCAGCGTCGATCCGCTCGACACCGCCGTGCTGTCGCTCTGCACCATCGACGGAGGCACCGCGCCGAACCAGATCGCCGGACGCGTGACCATCCGCGGCACACTGCGCTACCATCGCGAGGCGGTCAAGGACGTCATCTTCGAGGGCATCGAGCGGACCTGCGCCGGGATCGCGACGAGCTTTGGCGTCAAGGTGACGCCGGAGATCGTCTGGGGCGTGGGCGTGGTGGTCAACACGCCCCTCGAGGCTGACCTCGCGCGCATCGCCGCGGACAAGGTGCAGGCACCGGTGCGCCGCGACCTCGCGCCCAGCATGGCGGGCGAGGATTTTGCGCACTATCTGCAGCAGCGGCCGGGCGCCTTTGTCTGGATCGGCAACGGCGAGTTGCGCGACGGCGCCGAGCTGCACGGCCCGCGCTACGATTTCAACGACGAGATCCTGCCGGTGGCCTCGAGCTGGATGGCGGAAGTGGCCAAGGCGGCGCTGGCGTCGAACTGATCCGAGGCGCGCTCCGCAGCTGCTGTCGCCTAGATGATCCCACCGTTCCGAAGCGCCGCAATCTCGGCTTCGTCGTAACCGAGCTCAGTCAGGACCAGATCGGTGTGCTCGCCGAGCGTCGGAGGGCGGTGCGTGATTTCGCCCGGCGTTTCCGAGAGCCGGACTGCTGCCCGTGTCACCGGGGCGGGCTTCGGCAAGCCGGGATAGTCGACGTCCTGCATGAAGCCGGCGGCGCGGATGTGCGGATGATCCAGCGCCTGCTGCGGCGAGAGCACCGGTCCGGTCGGAATCATGGCCTGCCCGAGCGTATCGACGGCCTCCTGCGTGGTACGCTCGGCGCACCAGCGCGCCATCCGCTCGCTGATGACCGCGCCGTTGTTGCCGCGGCTGATGTCGTCGGCAAAGCGCGGATCGTTCAGCCAAAACTCCTCCTCGCCCATCAGCCGCGCCCAGCGCTTGAACAGCGGATGGCCCGTGACCTGGCACAACACCCAGCCGTCTTTAGTGCGGTAGATGTCGGCGGGCGCTGCGGTCTGGCCGAGATTGCCTGTCGGCACGCGGTTGACGTTGATGACGGCCTGCTCGATCAGCGTCGCATTCGTGAAGGACAAGGCGGTCGCGAGCAGCGCGCCCTCGACGATCTGCCCGCGCCCGGATTTGCCGCGCTCGATCAGGGCTGCGAGCGTGCCGAAGGCGCAGTGCAGCGCGGTGCCGAAATCGACCCAGTTCACCGCTGCACGGTACGGCGGCTCGCCGGCGCCCGTCATGTACACCGATCCGGACATGACCTGCCCGACGCCGTCGAAGCCGACGCGGTCGGACCACGGCCCCGGCCCGCCGAACGCGGTCGCCGTGGTCAGGATGATGTCGGGCTTGATCGCCTTCAAGGACTCATAGTCGAGCTTCATCGCGCGCAGGGTCTGCGGCGGCAGATTGGCGACGACGACGTCCGCGGTCGCGACCAGGCGGCGCATCACCTCCTGCCCTTCCGGCTTCATCGGATCGAGCGTGACGCACTTCTTGTTGCGGTTGACCTGGAGAAACAGCGCGCCTTCGCCATTTTCGCCGACCGGCGCCACGAAGCGGTCCTCGCTGCCGTCGCGCTTCTCGACGCGAATGACCTCGGCGCCGAACTCGGCCAACAAGGTCGCGCAATAGGGCCCGGCGATATAGCGCCCGAAATCGAGCACGCGCACGCCCTCCAATACTCCTCCCATCGCACCCTTCCCTGTTGTTTTGACCAGATTACAGGGACTGGCTTCCAGGGCAAGTTGGGAAGCCGGACGAGCACGGCTTTCGTCATCGCATCGCGAACATCTCCTGATGAAACCGCTGCTCGACGGGGAAGCCGTTCGCGCTGAAATCTCGCCTGAGCGCCTCCCCGAACCCCGCCGGACCGCAGAACCAGATGCTGGCCTGGCGCCATTGCGGTACGGCTTCGCGAATGCGTTCGCCGGTCAAGCGTCCATCGCGGGCGTCGATGAGAACGTGGAGACGAACATTTGCCGAGCGCGCATCTGCTGCAAGCTTGCCGAGAGCTTCCTCGTCCACATCGGCGGTGGTGTGAAAGAGGTCAACCGCCTGCGCGACAGAGCAACCAGCAACGTTCCTCATGGCCGCCTGCTTCATGCGGGCAACGAAGGGTGTGATGCCGATACCGCCGCCGATCCAGATCTGATGCGGACAGTCGTCGTCGAAGGTGAAGCAGCCATAGGGCCCTTCCACCTTGACCTCCTGCCCGACGCGGAGCTTCTCCCGCAATCGGCTGGTGTGGTCGCCGAGTTCCTTGGTGATGAAGATGATCCTGGGGTCTGCCGCATTCCAGCCGGAGGCGATGGTGTAGGGATGCGCGCCCTCGGAGACATCGGACGTGGCGAAGGCGAACTGGCCCGGTTTATGCCCCGGCCAGCCATGGGGCACCTCGATCTCGGTCTCGATCGCTTTGACGCCGGGATAATATTTGAGCGACGCGATCCGGCCTTGGACCTGGCGCCGGGCGCCAATCCGCCGCAATAGCGTCACAGCCGCCGCCCACGTCCCAAACGCAAGCAGCGCCCCGACGATCCAGCCGAGCGGCGACATCCAGTAGCTGAACTTGATCAGCGCGACCGCATGAAAGACCAGGACCAGATACGCGATCGCAAGCAGCCGATGCGTCTTGTAGAAGAGCCGATACGGAAACATTTGAATGAGCGCCAAGGCGATCAGCACCACGGCACCGTAGAAGGCCCATTCGCCCAGCCCCTCCGCCGGCTCGCGAAGGCCGTTAAAGAAGGCCTCGATCGGATTTTCGATGGCGGGCCTTGGTCCACGCTGGGGCCGGGTCAGCAAGCCCCAACCGACCGCCCATTTCGGACCATTGGCCCACAGCCAATGAATAATGGCGGTCACGAGCGCTGCGATACCGAACCATTTGTGCAAGCGGTACATCTTGTCGAGACCGCCCAGCCAGGCCTCCGGCCAGCGCGGTCGCAGCGCGAGGACCATCGCCATGCTCATGCAACCGATTGCCAGCACGCCGCTCAGCTGGACCATCCTCTCGCGAAGCGGGAAGAAGGGGCCCGGGCCAAATGGCTGCGGCTCCGCAACCAGCCACAGCAGGACGAGAACCGCCAAGGCGCCCCAAAATACCCGTTTGAGCTTCTGCATGCGGTCCGTGCCTCGCAAACATTGAGATGCCAGCTTGAACCGATCGCGCCGTGTTGCATTGAGCTGACGCAAAGCCCGCTCGTGATGAGTTCCACGGCGTCGGCTAGGCCGCGACGGCCTCGTAGATATCCTCCTCCTGGGCCGTGTGCATGCGCACCAGCGTCTCGATCGCCTCGATCACGCGCTGAGCGTCTCGGATGAGGTAGCGATCGATCTTCTCCGACGGCAGGTCCTCCGCGATCCGGGCGAGCAGCCGGGCGAGATGCAGGATCTCGCGATGGGCACGGCTCATGGCAGAGAGCCCGTGGCGGTCGCGCAATACTTCCGTCAGCTTCGGATAGACGCTGTCTTCATCCTCGCGTTCGTGCATCACGACGCTGCCCTGGACCAGGCGGTGAGCCTCGCCAATCAAGGCAGCGGCAGATTCGGGTGCCGCATCGTCCAGGGCATCGACGATCTGGCGCAAGCGGTCGAGATCCCTGAGCAGGGCCTGATGATCGTGATGCAACGTCAGCCCCTGCTCCGCGGTGAGGCGCGGGCCGCCCCTGGCGAGGGCCGGCTTGAGCGCCCGCAGCGCGTTCAGGATGACCGCGACATCGATCACCTCCTGGACGATCGCGGCGGGCACGGGATCGAGCCAGCCGACGGCGGCCGCGACCATGGCGACCAACGACAATCCCATCCCGACGAAGATGCTCTGCAGGGCAATGCGCCGCGTCCGCTGCGCAATGATGATCGCTTCGCCGACCCGATCAAGCCGATCCGTGAGGATCACCACGTCCGCCGCCTCGGAGGAGGCGCTCGCGCCACGCGCGCCGAGCGCGATCCCGGTATCAGCCATGGCCAGCGCCGGGGCGTCATTGATGCCGTCGCCGACCATGATGGTCGGATGCAGCCGCTGTTCGCTCCGCACCGCTTCGACCTTGTCCGCAGGGACGCGGTCAGCCAGCACGGCATCGAGATCGAGCGCTGCGCCGATGGCCTGCGCCGCTGCGGCGCGATCACCGGTGACCATCACCATCCGCGCGATGCCGGCGTCGCGCAGCAGCCGGATCGCGCGTGGCGTGTCGGCCCGCAATTCGTCGGCGAGCAGCAACGCGCCGGTCAGGCGGCCGTCCACCGCGACAAAGACGATCAGCGCCGAGCGCCACGAGGCACGCCGGATCGCGCGCAATTCCCATGGCGAGAGCTCGGCATGCGAAAGCAGCATCTCCCGCGAGCCCGCCATCACGTGTCGCCCGTCGATCTGGCCACTGAGGCCGGAGCCCATGGTTTCATTGACGTGTTCGGGCGGCTTCAGCGTGAGCCCCTTGGCCAGGGCCGCCGCGACGACGGCCTTCGCGAGCACGTGATGCGACGCTTGCTCGAGCGACGCTCCGAGCCTGAGGACCTCATCCGGATCCTCGCCCGGCGCGACTTCGACGGACAGCAGCCGTGCTCCGCCCACCGTCAGGGTACCGGTCTTGTCGAACAGCACGGTGTGAGCACGGGCCAGCGACTCCAGCGCGCTCCCGCCCTTGGCCAGGATGCCGCGGCGGGCCGCCTGCGCCAC
>RXJC01000361.1:14450-18501 GCA_003963435.1 Bradyrhizobiaceae bacterium
CAGCACGGCAAGGCTGCGGCTAAGGTCGCCGGAGAGGTACCAGGCCACGAAGGCGATGACGAGTGTCAGCGGCAGAAAGATCAGCGCATAGCGGTCGGCCATCCGCACGAAGGGGGCTTTCGCAGTTTGCGCCGCAGTCACCATGCGCACGATACCCGCGTAAGTACTCTCGCTAGCCACCGCCGTCACGGTCAATTGGAAGGTCTCGCCCGCATTCAGAGAACCGGAGAGAACGGCGGTTCCGCGCGTCTTCTCCACCGGAATCGGCTCGCCAGTCACCGTGGATTCGTCGATGGTGGCAGAGGCCGATGCAACGACACCGTCGACCGGCACGATTTCGCCGGCCTTGACCAGAAGCTCCTCGCCGACCGCGACGTCCTCGACCGGAGCATCCTCGATCCGCTCGCCGGATTTGCGATGGACCTGCCGCGGCGCCCGATCAACCAGCGAGCGCAGATCATGCTCGGCCCGTGCGACCGCGATCTCCTCCAGCACGTTGCCGCCGGAGTACATCAGCGCGACCACGGCCCCTGCCAGCGGCTGTCCGAGCGCCAGCGCCGCACTCATCGACAGCAGCGCGATCGCGTCCACTCCGACGCGGCCTCTCAGCAGGTCCTGGACGATCGAGATCGCCAATCCCGCAATCACGGGCGCGGTGCCGAGCGCCCACGCGACGTCGGCGAGATCAGCCCGGCCCGCAGCCCGCGCAAGGATACCCGAGGTCAACCCTGCGATTGCGATCGCAACCAGAGCCCATCGCAAAACCCGATCAAACGACATGGCCTGGCGCGCCTGCCCTCCGGTTTCCACTCGCTACTGCTGCGGGGCGGAACTCTTGTACCTCTGCATAAACGTCATCATCTCGTCGAAGGTCAGCTTCCCGTCCTTATCGCGATCCATGGCCTTATAGATGCGTTCGTGGGCGGCCTGAAATTCGAGCAGCGAGAGGGTCCCGTCACCATCGGCATCCATCAGCGCGAAGATGATGCGGAAGACGACCGGCGGCTCCATGGCGTCACTGCCCATCGCGCCACGCCCCTTCATTCCCTGTCCCATCATGCCGCGCCCCATCATTCCCATCATGTCTCCACCGCGCGTCGGGCTCTGCCGCTCGGTGGATGGGCTTGCAGGAGAGCTCGACTGCGGCGAGGCCGCCTGCTCCTCTGCGGGATGATGGCCTTGATGGTCCGCGGTCGATTGAGCCAAACCCGGCTGGGCCAAAGTGACGAACAGCAACGCTGCAGCAATGGTTCGACCTAGCATGGCGCGTCCTCCGGCCCAGATGTGGGCCTCCGAAGGTGTCGCACTTCACCGGATTTATCTTGAGCCAAGTCAAGAAAGCGGATTTTGCCCGCTGGCTTTTCGGCGCGAATCGGCGCCGAATTCAGCCGACGCGGAGTTGCTTCGACCTAGCTGCCGCCCCTGCGGGCGCAGCCGATCGCCTCCGTCAGCACCTTGCGGTCGCCGATGTGATTGGCGAGCAGCAGGATCAGCCGGGCGTTCATGCGTAGCGCCTGCTCCTCGTCAAGGTCGCGCTGGCTGTTGATCAGCTCGGCGTAGAAGTCGTCGGGATCGGCGATGTTCGGTGACAGATTGAGCATCATGCCGCAAGCTCCGTCCGGTCGGCGATGTCGTGGCCAGCGGCGCGCAGCAGCGCCTCGGTGATCTCAGCCTCGTCGAATCCGCTCCAACGTGCCGCGACATATTGATCGGGGCGGAACAAATAGGTGGTCCCGGGCGAGGCGCCGTAGCGCTGCGCAAGGAGACCTGTGGGATCGGCGATGTCGCGGCCGACGAGGATGAGTTTTGCCGCGAACGGCCCCGCCGCGATCTCGGTCTTGTCGCTCACCTCGCCGAAAGCCACGACCGTGAAGCCGTCGCCCAGGCAATGCAGGAACCAGGCCGGCTTGCCGTCCATCGCAATCGGCGCATCGGCCGCATTCGTGCCGGGCCGAATGCCGCCCGGCATCGCACCGTCGTCGGGCGTGTTGAGCGCCGACGTCACGTAAGGGGTCGGCGTCGAGAGCCGGCCGCTGTTGACCAGCGGCCGCGCAAAGCCGTGATGCCGGGCGAGCTCCAGCACCGCGTCGCGGAAATAGCGGCTCGGCTTCGTCTTCGGCGTGATGAAATCGGTGGCCCGCGTCGAATTCAGGATGTTGTCGTCCGCGGCATAGGCCCGCTCCTCGTGATAGCTGTCGAGCAGCGCTTCCGAGGCTTCGCCGCGCAGAACCATCGCGAGCTTCCAGGCGAGATTGTCGATGTCCTGGACGCCGGTATTGGCGCCGCGTGCGCCGAACGGCGAGACTTGGTGGGCGGCGTCGCCGGCGAACAGCACCCTACCTTGCCGGAAATTGTCGATACGCCGGCAAGCGAACTGATAGATCGAAACCCATTCCAGCGCGAACTCGGTGTCCTCGCCGAGCATGGCGCGGATGCGCGGGATCACCCGCTCGGGCCGCTTCTCCTCCTCGGGATCGGCGTCCCAGCCGAGCTGGAAGTCGATGCGCCAGATGTTGTCCGACTGGCGATGCAGCAGCACCGACTGACCGGGATGGAACGGCGGATCGAACCAGAACCAGCGCTCGGTCGGGAAGTCTGCCTTCATGGCGACGTCGGCGATCAGGAAGCGGTCCTGAAAGAACTGTCCCGTGAACTCGGCGCCCACCATCTTGCGCACGTCGGAATTGGCCCCGTCACAGGCGATCACCCATTGCGCCTCCATGGTGAAGATGCCGTCGGGCGTTTCCACCGCCAGCGTCGCGTGGTCGGCGGCCTGCTTGAGGCTGACGAGGCGGTGCTTCCAGCGCAGCTCGATCAGCGGATTGGCCCTGCATTTGGCGACCAGCATCTCTTCCAGATGATATTGCTGCAGATTGATCATGGCCGGCCATTGGTGGTCGGCCTCGGGCAGCAGGTCGAACTGATAGGACAGCTCGTCCTGGAAGAACACCTTCCCGACATTCCAGCTGACGCCGCGCTCGACCATGGGCGCCGCGCAACCGAGCCGGTCCCATATTTCGAGCGGACGCTTGGCGTAGCAGACCGCGCGTGAGCCGATCGAGACGGTGTCGTTGTCGTCGAGCACCACGACCGGTTGGCCGCGCGCCGCGCAGTCGAGCGCGGCGGTGAGGCCGATGGGACCTGCGCCGACCACCACGATCGGATGCCGCTTCACGACCCCCTCGGCCTGCTCCTGGGAACGCCGATAGCCGAACTTCGGATAGATGTAGCTCGTCATGTTCGCTTCCTGATGCGGGCCGGAGATCAATGCGCGTCCGCAAATTCCTTCTCGTGCATCCAGGCCGTGTGGCGCGGCGGCCGCTTGGTGCGCGACCATTCCTCGACCATCTCGTGCGCGACCGACTTCATGCGGTCGATCTGCTCGGGCGTGGCGGTCCAGGCCGCGATCTCCAGGCGGTGGCCGCTGGGGTCGCGGAAATAGATCGACTTGAAGATGGTGTGGTCGGTGACGCCGACGACGTCGAGACCGGCAGCTTCCGCGCGCGCCTTGGCCTCGTCGAGCTCGGCGAGGTCCTTGACCTGGAAGGCGATGTGCTGGGTCCAATCCGGCGTGTTGGGATCACGGCCCATCGGCGGCGAATTCGGCAGCTCGAAGAAGGCGAGGATGTTGCCGTTCCCGGCATCGAGGAAGATGTGCATGTAGGGATCGGGCGCCTTGGTCGACGGCACCCGGTCCTCGGCGATGGCGCCGAGAAGATCCATGTTCATGACCTTCTTGTAGAACTCGACGGTGGCCTTGGCGTCGACACAGCGATAGGCGACGTGGTGGATCTTCTCGATCTTCATGACATTTCGCTCCCTGGACTTGCGGTTGCGAAATTGGTATCAGATGTTACTATTTCCTGGATTTGATCTGGATCAACCGGCGTCGGAGATTTTTTTCCGATGGGCCGATAGGCGGAATCGCGTGATGGGACGTTCGGGCGTGGCGCGCGGGGAAACGGCGGGGGCCGCAACGGCGCAGGACGGCGTCGAGCTGGACCTGCAGCGATATTTTCCATATCGGCTGGCGCGGCTCGCCGAGCAGGTG
>RXJC01000679.1:0-6690 GCA_003963435.1 Bradyrhizobiaceae bacterium
GATCACATCCAGACGATCGCCTCGATGTTTTCGTGACAGCCTGGCCTGACCGTTTGCCGGCCGGCAGATCCACAGCACCACCTCACGCCGGCGAACGCGCCGCCTGGCGCGGCCGCGGCATGCCGGCGCAATCGACCAGCAGATCGGTCAGCCCAGCTCCGAGCCACATGCCGCCGAGCACGAGCCAGGCGGTGAGCGCGAACGCGTCTCCGGCCTCGAACTCGATCAGGCTGGGCGCAGGGCCGACCGTCTCAGATCGAACATCGGGAGTGTTTCGCTGCGTGGCAGCTCGGATCCCGGAGCGGGTTTGACTGCGGTAATGCAGATGCTATTGAAATCACTGTCATGCGCCAATTGAACACGACCGAACTGGAGCGGCAGGCCAAGGAGGTGGCTGCGCTCATGCGCATGTTCGCAAATGAGCACCGCCTGCTCATCCTTTGCAGGCTGGTGGAATATGGCGAGGTTGCCGCCAGTGCTCTGGCCGAAGACGTCGGCCTTTCCGCCTCGGCACTGTCCCAACACCTCGCAAAGCTGAAGGCAGAGGGCGTCGTCGCTGCCCGACGCGACGGGCAAACGATGTGGTATCGCATCGCAGACCGGCGGGTCGAAGAGCTGTTTTCGAGCTTGCACCGGCTCTTCTGTCGTCCCCGCAAACGATGAGCTTGCCTCCCATGCTTCAGGAAGCGGGGACCCCCTAGCCCCTCTTCTGCCGGGCTTCAGTGGATTCGACCCACCAGAAGAACAGCCCGGCACCGATTGCCAGTGCGGCGAACCAGGCGATATCGGGAATGTTCGTCATGTCGGGAAGGCGAACCTTGCCCAGTGTCCAGACGTTGAGCACGTGGGCCTTCAGCCAGTCGAAACTCAGCGCGTAGAGGATGGCGCCGGCCACCATGCCGAGCGCACCGACCAGCGCATGAACGCTGCCGGTGGCGATGGCGCCGAGCGCCGTTCCAGGACAGTAGCCGTAGACCACCATGCCGACGCCGAACAATGCGGCGCCGAGCGCGACCGCCAGCATGTTGGCATCCTTCACGTAGTATTTCGTGTTGCCGGTATCGACGAGCAGCAGCACGCCGATGCCGCCGACCACGATTGCCGTGCCCATCACCTTCAGCACGGTGAAGTCGCGCAGGCGGAACTGGTTCTCGATCACGTTACAGCTCGTCACCTTGCCCCGCTGCAGCAGGAAGCCGAAGGCTGCACCCATCACGAGCGGACCAAGGATCGTCATCATCGCGGTCATCTCCATCTCCCTTTAGCGCTTGCGGAACATGAGCGCGGAAATGCCGAGCCCGGTGGCGAACATCACCGCGAGGAATAGCCAGCTCGACACCGCGAGCTGCAACCCGCCGGAGATGCCGTGTCCGCTGGTACAGCCGCCGGCAAGCCGGGCGCCGTACATGATCACGGCGCCTCCGAGGAACGCGGCGATGAAACGCTTTGCGATCGACGGGCCGAAGCGCTCCTTCCAGACATCGGGCACGAGTTCGAGCCGCCACGTGCCCGACATCACCGCGGAGATGAACGCGCCTGCGGGGATTCCGACGAGGAACCAGACACCGTAGTCCCACTTCAGCGGCATGCTCTTCCAGTAAGCGTTCTGCGCCACCGCCTCGGGGCCAATGACGGGAACGGCAAACAGGGAGGCGATGCGCGAATAGGCGGTGGTAACGCCGAGCGGATCGCCGAACACCGCAAAGGCGATCCAGCTCAGCAGGCCTATCCCGGCGCCGACGAGATAAGGCGACCAGTCAATCCGCGCCGTGCGCGGCGTTTCGCGAACGTAGCTTTCCGTGATGGTGGTCATGTGCGTTTCCCCTGGGCAGCGGCGCGATCGAGCCGCGTCGGGAAATCATATTCAACAAAATGAATTTAGCAAACTCTAAAATATCAGACGTGCTGCGATCCCACCGCTTGCCGCGGCCGCGGCATGCCGGCGCGATCGACCAGCAGGTCGGTCAGCCCCGCCCCGAGCCACATGCCGCCGAGCACGAGCCAGGCGGTGAGCGCGAACACGGAGGCACCGGTCACGCCGGCTCCGACCGCGCAACCGCCGGCGAGCATGGCGCCGAATCCCATCAGCACCGCGCCAAGCAGATAGCGGCGCATGCCGAGCCCGTCCGAAAACCCCTCGAGCTTCAGCTCGTGCGCACGCGCCGCGGCCAGGAACGAGCCGAGGAACACGCCGGGGATGATGCCGAGGTCGAAGCCGAGCCGCAGCTGCGCGCTGTTGAGCACCAGCATCAGCAGCTCGGCCGACGGCCCGCTGAAAGTAAGGCTCTTCAGCGTCACCGGCGCGAAGGAGGCCTGCGACAGCTGGTAAGTGAAGAGCCAGCCGGCGACGACGGCCGCGCCGGTGGCGAGCGCGGCAAGGATCAGCCGGCGGGACAGCCGGCTGCGGAAGGCAAAGGACAGCCCCGCGATCAGCCACACGGCTCCGAAGGCGAGCTTCTCGGGCGTGCCGGCGCCGAACATCGCCATGATGTCGCGCGACGGGCCGCCGTCGACCAGCCACAGATTGGTCACCCATTCGCGGGCGGGCGACAGCAGGCCGCGATAGGAAGCCTGCGCGGTCACCGCAAACACCAACCCCGACAGCAATGCCCGGAGATTGCCGTTGGCCGAGAGCACCAGGAGTCGACTGGCGCAGCCCCGCGCCAGAATCATCCCGCAGCCGAACATCACACCGCCGAGCAGCGCGCCGGAGATGCTGCCCTGCTGCGCGAGCTGGCGCGCCTCGGATACGTCGAGCCAGCCGAGCGCGACAAACGCTTGGGTTCCCACCAGCGCCGCGGCAAAGGTCAGCAGCCAGACCGCAAGGCGCGGCCCGCCCTCGCCACGGGAGAACTCGACCGCTGCGGCGCGCAGGCAGAAGCGGCTGCGCTGCGCGAAAAACCCGAACAGGCCGCCGACCACGAGGCCGCCGAGCCATGACAGCCGGTCTTCACCCAAGAGATCGATGATCGACGTCAGCACGTTCGCCTCGGCTGTTCCTGCGCGCATCCGAGTCTAGCGACCTCGGCGTCGCATCCCATGAGGCAGATCAAGGCTCCGGCGCCGCGAGATGTCGGGACACAGCGGCCTCAGGGGCGCAAATAGGCAAATCCCTGCTGCTGCAGCTCGACGAGCCGCACCACGCCGCCCTTCTCGGCCACCACGAAGCCGGGCGTGAGGTCGTCGAGCTTGACGCCCTGCGCCTTCATCGTATTGGCGCAGGCGTCGAAGCCGACGCCGGCATCGACGAGCTTCGCCATCATCGCAATTGTGTGGTCCTGGGCCGCGAGCGCGTGGAAAGCCCGCAGCGCCGGCCCGTGCACCACCAGCCGGATGTCGGCCTTGCCGGGTCCGCCGACGCCGTCGACGTGGTTCTGCAGATTGCCCAGAACGAAGACGACACGATCGGCATCGGCGAGATGATAGACGACGCGCTGCCGCGCCGGCGTTTCCGTCGCCGCGGACGCTTGGCGCACCGTGAAAGCGCCGAATAGCCCGGCAAGGCTCGCGCGAAGCATGGATCGACGCTGCATGGTCCCCCTCCTATCGTGTCTGCTTGATGAACTCGGCGATGCGGTCGGCGACGTCTTCCGCGAACAGGTCGCGGAAAAAATGATCGGCATCCTCGATTGTGTCGAGCTGCACCCTGCCCCCGCTCGAACCGGCCACCGGCGCGAAGGACGCGGCGACATCGGGCACGACCGTATCCTTGGTCGCGGCGAGCACCAGCACCGGCAGCTTCGCGCGCGCCACCAGCGCGGCGGTATCCTGGCCGGCATCGGCAGCGTAGAACGAGGCAAAGGCCCGCGCCGTCACAACGGCATTGCGGCAATAGACGAAGCCCGGCACGTCCATCCACTCCCCGCCGCGGCCTGCCGCGACCGACTTGGTCGCCAGCTCCAGAAACGGTTCGAGCGGCTTGCCATAGGTCTTGGCGTAGGCGGCGCGCAGATCGGCTTCGGCTTTTGCGGTCACCGGCGCCAGCAGCACCGCACCCGCGACCGCTGGGGTTTCGCTGGCCGCGAGATAGCGTGCAACCTGGTTGCCGCCGCGCGAGTGGCCGAATGAGACGACAAAGCGGGACACGTCCTTCGCTCGCGCTGTCCAGGCGCTGATCTCCGCAATCGCATCCTCGACGACATAGTCATGCCGCACCGCGCAGTCATACATGCCCTTGCGGCGATCGATCCCCAGCGACAACGTATGTGCGAGCGAGGCGATGCCGCGCTGCTCCAACGCCTTGGCAACGCCCTGGATGACCTCCATGTCCTTGTGTGCGAGCGTGCCGTGGGTCATCACCACGAGCGGTGTGTCCGGCGTCATCGCGGCGGGTGTGCGCAAGGTCGCGAGCGTCGTGCGGCCGGCGACCGATAGTTCGAGTTCCTGCTCGGCTGCGCTCACAGGCACCGCGAGCGCGAGCAAGACCGTCAGTCCCACGAACCATCGCATCGGCGGCAATCTCCTTTAGGGCCGGACAATCGTCCAGTTCTTCTCCGCCAAATCCATCAGCGCGGCAACCCCGACCTGCGTGACGCCGACGCCCTCGATCAGCGGCGGCCGCTTGTCTTCTTTCGCCGCCAGGGTCTCCAGCGTGTTGCCGCAGGCGATGAAGCTGACATTGGGCATCGATTTCAGGAAGTTGACCAAACGCTCCTTCACTGGCGAGCGGTCCGCGAGCAGCATGTCGAGACCGCCGTTGAACGCGACCACCACGATCTCGACGTCCTCGCCCTGCCCGGAATAATGCCGCGAGACGTTGGCGGCGACATCGAGGACGGCACGCATCTTGACGGGGTCATCGTCGCTGATCTGCAGCGCGAGCCTGTGAGGCTCGCCCGCCTGGGCCTCGGCCGGGTGGATCGTGACGAGCAGGCCGGCCGCGAGAGCCGCATGCAGCAGCGCGCGGCGGCTCGGCCGGCCGGATCTCACTCCACGCCCCGCGACTTCTTATCCTTGCCGTCCTCGGGCGTCACGTCGATGGCGGCCGCACGCCCGGTGATCTTCACCGGAGCGATGCAATCCTTCATGCAGGGGTCTTTCTGCCAGAACGACTTCTCGCTGGTGGCGCGGTCGTCCATCACAAAACCCTGCTCATTCGGCATCTTGATCGTGGCGAGGGTCTTCTTGTTCAGCTCGAAATTCTGGTCGGTGACGACGTCGTTGAGATAGAGGACGTAGGCGACCAGTGCGTAATATTCGTCGACCGACAAGGAGCCCGTGTTGCCGTACGGCATGGCGTGACGCACATAGTCGAACACGGTGGACGCGTAGGGCCAGTACGAGCCCACCGTCTTGACCGGATTGTCCGATGTCAGCGAGCCCTTGCCGCCGGCCAGAACCGGCCAGCGGCCGTTGCCCTCGCCGAACTCGCCGTGGCAGGTCGAGCAATTGTCCATGAACAGCTTTTCGCCCTGCGCGGCCGTGCCCTTGCCTTCCGGCAGGCCCTGGCCGTCGGGGCGCACGTCGATGTCCCAGCCGCGGATCTCCTCCGCCGTCGGCGCGCGGCCGATGTGGTAGCGCGGGCCGGCCTTGGCGTCCTTCTGCTGCGCAAGCGCTGGCGCGCCCAGAGCGCAGGCGAGCAGCGTGGCGACAGCGAACTTAAGCGACTTCGACATTCTCGACCTCACCATTGGCCTGCACATGCCAGGTCTGGATGCCATTGTTGTGATAGATGGAGTTGACGCCGCGGATCTTGCGCAGCTCGGCCTTGCTCGGCTGCACGTATCCGGTCTCGTCCTGCACGCGCGATTGCAGCAGCAGCGGCTCGCCGTTCCAGTCGAACTCGTAGTAGAAGCGCGTCAGCGCCTTGTCGAGCACGGGTCCGTCGAGCCGCGCCGGCCACCAGTTGCGGCCGCCGTCGAGCGAGACGTCGACGCGCTTGACCTTGCCGTTGCCGCTCCAGGCCAGACCCGAGACGATGGTAAAACCCTTGCCGTGCCTGATCGGCGCCTGCGGGCTCGGGCTCGTGATCACGGACTTCGCGTCCATCGACCACGTGAAGCGGCGCGCCTTGCCGTTCGGCATGAGGTCCGTGTATTTCGAGGTCTCCTCGCGGGTGTGCCAGGGCTGGTCGCCGACCTTGATGCGGCGCAGCCACTTGACCCAGAGATTGCCCTGCCAACCTGGGACCACGAGGCGCATCGGATAGCCCTGTTCGGGATAGAGCGCCTCGCCGTTCATCTTGTAGGCGATGATGCAATCGTCGAGCGCCTTCTCGATCGGCAGGCTGCGGTCCATCGCGGCGGCATCGGCGCCCTCGACCAGCAGCCACTTGCCGTTCGTCTTGACGCCGGCCTCTTCCAGCAACGTGCGCAGCGAGACGCCGGTGTATTGCACGCAGTGGATCATGCCGTGGGTGAACTGGCAGCCATTGAGCTGGGCGCCGCGCCATTCCATGCCCGAATTCGCAGCGCACTCCATGAAGTGGATGCGGTTGACGCGCGGATAGCGCTTCAGCTCCTCCAGCGTGAGGATGAGCGGACGCTCGACCAGGCCATGGATCATCAGCCGATGATCGGCCGGATCGACCTCGGCGATGCCGCCATGATGCCGCTCGAAGCAAAGACCGTTCGGGGTGATGATGCCTTCGAGCTCGTGCAGCGGCGTGAAGCTCACCGAGGATTCGCGCGAGGCGGTCAGCCATTCGACGTCGCGGCGGACGACGTCCTTCTCGAATTTCGACGGCTTGCC
>RXJC01000679.1:6740-7942 GCA_003963435.1 Bradyrhizobiaceae bacterium
TTTCGACGGCTTGCCGTAGGGGCGCACGGCAACGCCCTCGCCGAGCGACCTGGTCCATTCCGGCACGTTGGGCGGCTGGTTGGCGGGATTGCCGGCGCCGGCCGCGGCGGGCTTGGCGAGCACGGACGCCGCCACGCCGGCACCTGCGGCCAGGAAACTGCGTCGGGATTGCCGGGAACTGTCCATCTTCGACATCGCTTCTTACGCTCCGGTAACTTTCACGGCCCGGTTGGGCTCGAGCCGAACGGTCTTCTGCCGCGTCAGATAATTCGCGACGACGTCCCAGATCGGCGGCCCTTGGGTTCCTTCGTTGACGCTGGCCCAGCCCGCGACCTGATACTCCCTGGCGGGGTCGATCGGCGCGCCGGTCTTAACCAGCTGCATGTCGGAGATGCGCTGGCCTTGCGGCTTGGCGATGTCGATCGCGTAGGACAGTCCGCCGATCCGCACCATGTCGCCGCCCTGCTGGTAATAAGGATCGACGTTGAAGAGATTGTCGGCGACGTCCTCGATGATCTCCTTCAGCCGCGCGCCGGTCATGCCCATGCGGTAGACCGCGGGATAGGTGATCGCGGTGGCGTTGGTGACGTCCTCGAAGGTGATGTCCTGCCCCGGCAGCACGCTGGTGCCCCAGCGGAAGCCGGGCGACAGCGCGATCTCGGCGTCGCGCTCCTGCAGCAGCGCCTGGCAGATCAGATCGTCGAACGTGCCGTTGAAATTGCCGCGGCGGTAGAGCAGCGAGTCGGTCTTGCCGAGCACCTTGGCGAGATCCGCTGCGAAGGGCTTGCGCACCTCCGCAATCTTGGCGGCCATCTCGGCGTCCGCGCTGATCACGTCGGAGAACAGCGGGATAAGCTTGTACCTGAAAGCCTTGACCTCGCCGTCACGGACGTCGAGATCGAGACGCGAGACGAACTTGCCGGAGGAGCCCGATGCGATCAGCAGGGTCTTGCCGACCTTCACGGCTTCCGGCAGCGCGTCATGCGTGTGTCCGGTCAGGATGACGTCGAGGCCCTTGACGCGGCTCGCGAGCTTGCGGTCGACGTCGAAGCCGTTGTGCGAGAGCAGCACGACGAGCTGCGCGCCGCCCTTGCGCGCCTTGTCGACCTGCGCCTGGACGTCTTCCTCGCGCACGCCGAATGACCAGTTCGGAATCATCCAGCGCGGATTGGCGACCGGCGTATAGGGGAAGGCCTGGCCCA
>RXJC01000647.1:0-6284 GCA_003963435.1 Bradyrhizobiaceae bacterium
TGCCAAGCCGGACGCCGAGCTGCTGTCCGATCTCGACGCCACAGTGGCGTGGGCGGGATCGCAGGGGGGCGACACCGCCAGGCTCGGCATCATCGGCTTCTGCCGGGGCGGCCGCACGGTCTGGGAATATGCCGCCCATAGCGGCACGCTCAAGGCCGGCGTTGCCTTCTACGGGCCCGTGGTCGATCCGGCCAATCCGCTGTGGCCGAAGAGCCCGATGCAGCTCGCGCCCGAGATGAAGGCGCCGGTGCTCGGCCTCTATGGCGGTGCCGACACCGGCATTCCCGTCGCGCAGGTCGAGCAGATGAAAGCGGCCCTCGCCGAGAACAAGAAGACGGCCGAATTCAAGATCTACCCGGAAGCGCCGCACGGCTTCCACGCCGACTATCGCGGCAGCTACCGCAAGGACGCGGCGGAAGATGCCTGGAAGCAGGCGCAGGCCTGGTTCAGGAAGTACGGCGTGTTGAGCTGAGACTGGATGTTGCGAGGGCGGCCCGATCGGCCGCCCTGTCGTCGTCATCGTCGTGCGTCACGATCGCCCTTCGCCCGCGCGCCACAGCGCGTCGAGGCCGTGACGATAGGTCGGGTGGACCAGCGCAACGCCGAGCTCGCGCTTCAGTCTGGCATTGGAAACCCGGGCGCTGCTGGCATAGAAGCTGCGCGCCATCGCCGACATCTCGGCCGTCTCGAACGCCTCTTCGGGCGGCGGCGCAGCGCCCATCAGCTCGGCCGCATAGGCGATCACGTCCTGCGGCGGCGTCGGCTCGTCATCGCAGATGTTCCAGGTGCCGCCGCTGCCGTGGTGAATGGCGGCCATGATCGCGTTCGCGATGTCGTCGACATGGATGCGGTTGAAGACCTGGCCGGGCTTGATGATGCGCCGGGCCGTTCCCGCGCGCAGCGTCGTCAGTGCATTGCGGCCGGGGCCGTAGATGCCGGCAAGCCGCAGGATCGCGGCATTGCCGTGTGCAATGTCCATCCAGGCCTGCTCGGCGTCGACCCGCAGGCGGCCGCGGTCGAGCGTTGACTGCGGCGGGGTGCTTTCGTCGACCCAGCCGCCGCCATGATCGCCGTAGACGCCGATGGTGGAGAGATAGACGATCTTGCGATGGCCGGTCGCCAGCACGTCGCCGAACGCCGCGATGGCGGGATCGCCGGAGGTGCCGGGCGGGATCGACACCAGAAGCACATCGGCGTTGCGAACCTGCTCGACGCTCTCCGATGACGGAGGGCTGCCGGAAAAGGCATGCAGCTCGATGCCGGCAAGGTCATCCCGCTTTGCTGGATCGCGCACGGCGCCGGCCACTTGCGAGAAGCTGCCGCCATGTTTGCGGACGAAATGCCGGGCGCTGTAGCCGAGGCCGAGGATGAAGAGCCGCATGCGTGTCCTGTGCAAAGTTCCCGTCCGCGCCGCCGCGGCGCCCTTCGCTCATAAGAGATTTTTGGGTCCGGCAAAAGATATTGCGATTTGTCTCGCCTCCCGCCTCCGGCGATGGTCGCCTGTCACAGGGAGGCACCGATCATGCAGGCAGAAGCGCTCGCTTTCGCGCCGGTGGATGAACTGATCCGGCGCGCGGCCGCGCTGATCTTCGACGTCGATGGTACCCTGGCCGAGACCGAGGAGCTGCATCGGCAGGCCTTCAACCATGCCTTCGCCCGCCATGGTCTCGACTGGCAGTGGGACCGCGCCGTCTACAAGGACCTGCTACGGGTCACCGGCGGCAAGGAGCGCATGCGCGCCTACCACGAAAGGCTGCGGGTGGCGCCGCCGCTGTCGGATGCGGACATCGCGGAGCTTCACCGTATCAAGACCGCGCATTATGCCGAACTGGTCGAAACCGGCTGCTGTCCGCTGCGGCCGGGCGTGACCGAGTTGCTCGCGGCGGCGAAGTTGCGCGGCCAGCGGCTTGCGATCGCGACCACGACCTCGCACGGCAACATCGAGGCGCTGCTGTCGCAGGCGCTGGGGACGAACTGGGCCGCGCGGTTCGACGCCATCGTCGCCGGTGACGACGTCAGGCACAAGAAGCCGGCGCCGGACGTCTATCTCGAGACGCTGGCGCGGCTGAAGCTGGGCGCGGCCGACTGTGTGGCGATCGAGGATTCCGCCAACGGGCTGATCTCGGCCTCACGCGCCGGCATTCCGGTTCTGATCACCCGGAGCATGTTCTTCGCGGACGACGATTTCAGCGCGGCGCGGTGCGTGCTGAACGATCTGTCGGAACTGGCCGCCTGAACAAAAAACTGGAAAACAACCCCATGCACAGTAGAACGCGCCGGCGTGCCGGCTGTGTTCAGTGCACGCGGTGGCTTGTCCTATCATCCTCAGCCTGCTCGACAATTTGCGCGATCGGGCTCGACTGGTGATGCACCAGGCGCCAGTCCTCGCCGACGCGGCGGAAATGGTTGGCCGCGGCCAGCGCGGTCCCGTCAACGATCTCGATGCAGAGCACGCGGGCGCTGTCGCCGTCGACGATCGCCTGCGGCTCGGCGCAGACGATCTGCGGCCGCTCGGGGTTTTGCAGGATGTCGCGCCAGCTCCCGATCACGGTAGCGCGCCCGATGATCGCCGGCCAGCCGGGATGGATGCAGGAAATCCCGTCGTCGTCCGCCCACATCCGTTCCATGCCGGCGAAGTCGCCTGCCGAAAAAGCGGCGTAGAAGGCCGCGTTGGCGGCGATGATCTTGCTGTCCTTTGCCATGCCTCCCGGGTGGGGCAAGGACAGCCAAAAATCAAGCGCGACTTCCGTTCGACCGCGCATCCGATTTGGACCGCAGTGCAGCATTGCCCGCTCGATGGTCAGGCCGAGACGTGGGTCTGCACCGCCCGCCGCGCGCCTTCCTGATATAGACGGCCGAGCGCGGTGGTCACGGCCTCGCGCAGGCGGGGCTCGGCACCCAGCGGCCCGAACACCTTTCCGACCGCAAGCAGTGCGGGCGCGAGCCGCTCGGCAACAGGTCCCGCCTCGCGCGCGAGCGCGGCGAGCTCGGCGGCGAGCGGATCGCGCACGTCGATGGCGCGGCCCTGCTCGTCTGTTGCGGTGACGTAGCGCATCCAGCCGGCCACCGCGAGCGCATGCGTTGCGATCGGCAGGTTTTGGGCGAGGCGATCCTGCATCGCGCCAAGCAGTCGCTGCGGCAGCTTCTGCGAGCCGTCCATCGCGATCTGCCAGGTGCGGTGATGCAGCGCCGGATTGGAAAAGCGCTTGAGCAGCGAGGCGCGATAGGCGGCAAGGTCGATGCCGGCGGGCATCGTCAGCGTCACCGCGGCCTCTTCCATCACCTGCGCGGCGAGACGGGCAAAATGCGGATCCTGCATGGTGTCGGCGATGGTCTCATAGCCCGCGAGATAGCCGAGATAGGCCAGCGCCGAATGGCTGGCGTTGAGCAGCCGCAGCTTCATCAGTTCGAATGGCCTGACGTCGGCGACGAGTTCGACGCCGGCGGCGGCAAAATCCGGCCGGCCTGCCGTAAACCGGTCCTCCACCACCCATTGCGTAAAGGGTTCGGTCATCACCGGCCAGGCGTCGCGCATGCCGAGCGCGTTCGCGACCGCATCGCGGTCGGCATCCGTGGTTTCCGGCACGATGCGGTCGACCATGGTCGAGGGAAAAGCGGCATTGTCCGCGATCCACTTGCCGAGCTCCCTGGAGCGCAGCGCTGCGAATTGGGTCACGATCCGCTGCACGGCGTGGCCGTTGGCGGCGAGATTGTCGCAGCACAGCACGGTGAAGGGCGTTGCCCCCAGCGCGCGCCGCCGCGCCAGCGCCGCCACGATGAAGCCGGGCGCCGAGCGCGGCGCGTCGAAATTGTTGAGATCGTGCACGACATCGGGGTGCCGCTCGTCGAGGTCACCGGTCTGCGGCGTGTGGCAATAGCCTTTCTCGGTGACCGTGAGCGAGACGATCCGGGTCGTGGGATCCGCCATCCGCTCGACCAGGGCCGCCGGTTTCTCACGCGCGACGACACTGTCGAGCAGCGCGCCGATGACGCGATGCTCGGTGCCCTCAGTGGCGCGCACGGCAACCGCGTAGAGATGGTCTTGCGGGGCGAGCGCGTCGCGTGTGTCCGGGCTGCGCAGGCTGGCGCCGACAATGCCCCAGGAGGTGGCGCCCGCGGCAAGGCAATCGTCGATGACGACGGCCTGATGTGCGCGGTGAAACGCGCCGAGACCAAGATGCACGATGCCGGGCGTCACCCGCGAGCGGTCATAGGCCGGGCGGCGGATCGCCGGCGGCAACCGGTCGAGGTTGGCCCTGCCAAGACGCGCTGAATCTGGGCGCATGGACGTCTCCCCTTTGCTTTGCCGCTGCTTGACATGGCGCCCGTATCAGGTCAATGCTCCGGTCAATTGGTAAGGCCAATTATCCAAAATTGGCAGGCCCGCGGGCGTGAAAGCCCGCTGCGGCCCTTTTCGGGAGGACCAGCGTGCCGCTGGAAGCTGTGGAGGCGAGACGGCTTTATCGCCAGGTCGCCGATCAATTGCGAAGCCTGATCGACCGCGGCGAGTACGCGGTCGGCAGCCGTTTGCCGACCGAGCGCGAGCTCGCCGAGCAGCTCAAAGTGTCCAGGCCCACGGTGCGCGAAGCCCTGATCGCGCTCGAGGTCGAAGGCCGTCTGCGCATCCGGGTCGGTTCCGGCATCTACGTGATCGAGCCCGCCGCGATCGCCGCGCCCGCCGCGGCGTCCGTCATCGAGGGGCCGTTCGAGCTCTTGCGCGCCCGCGAATTCCTCGAGAGCGCCATCGCCGAACAGGCCGCGCGCGTGGCGACCAAGGACGACATCGCCCGCATCGACGCCTCCTTGCTCGCGATGGAGAATGTCGAGCATCCCGGCGAAGCCTCGATGGTACACGACCGCGCCTTCCACGTCGCGATCGCCGGCAGCCTCGGCAATGCCGTCCTGGTGCGCGTGGTCGGCGAGCTGTTCGACCAGCGCCTCAATCCCTACTTTGCGAAGCTTGCGCATTATTTCGAGAGCCCGGGCACCTGGCGCACCGCGCTCGACGAGCATCGCGTTGTGCGCGATGCGATCGCAGCGCACGATCCGGACGCCGCACGCGAGGCGATGCGAAAACATCTGGCGCGGTCGCAGGAGCGTTTTGCGCAGAATTTTGGCGCTGAGAGCGCGGCAGGACCGGCTTCGGGGCGGAGCCGGACCGCGCGCTCCCCGGCAAAGCCATCAAAATCGAAACATGCATCGAAGAAGAAGCGCGCCACGGGCGGCACGCGGCGATGAGATTGGGCGGCCCGCATCCGTGCCGGGGCGGGCGAACAAGAAGCAGACTTGAACGATGGAGGAAAAGTCGATGTTGAAGAAGATGACGATTGCCGCGGTGATATCCGCCGCTACGCTGATGGCCGCCACCCAGGCCTGCATGGCGCAGACCAAGCTCAAATGGGCCCATGTCTACGAGACCTCGGAGCCGTTCCACACCGCCTCGGTCTGGGCCGCGCAGGAGATCAACAAGCGCACCAATGGACGCTACCAGATCGACGTCTATCCGGCCTCGCAGCTCGGCAAGGAGGCCGACATCAACCAGGGCCTGTCGCTCGGCTCGGTCGACATCATCATTTCCGGCTCGAGTTTCGCGGCCAAGAGCTTCCCGCCGATCGGCGTGACCTATTATCCCTACACCTTCCGCGACGCCGACCATCTACTCGCCTACACCAAGAGCGACATCTTCAAGGAGCTCGCCAAGGGCTATGAGGACAAGAGCGGCCACCACATCGTCGCGGTGACCTATTACGGCGTACGCCAGACCTCGTCGAACAAGCCGATCAAGACCTGCGCCGACATGAAGGGCCTGAAGATGCGCGTGCCCGACGTGCCGGCCTACCTCGCCATGCCGCGCGCCTGCGGCGCCAACACTGCGCCGATCGCCTTCGCCGAAGTCTATCTCGCGCTCCAGAACGGCACCGTCGAAGCCCAGGAGAATCCGCTGACCACGATCGAGGCCAAGAAGTTCTACGAGGTGCAGAAGCACATCGTGCTGACCGGCCACATCGTCGACCACCTCAACACCGTGATCGCCGGCGCGCTGTGGAAGAAGCTGTCCGACGAGGACAAGAAGATCTTCACCGACGTGGCGCAGGAAGCCGCCGCCAAGGCCACCGGCGAGATCAAGCAGAACGAAGCCAAGCTGGTCGCCTTCTTCAAGGACAAGGGCCTGACCGTGACCGAGGTCGACAAGAACGAGTTCCGCGACGCCGTGCTGAAGAACGTCGCGTTCGAGACGTTCGGCTATCGCAAGGCCGACTGGGAAAAGATCCAGGCGGTGAAAT
>RXJC01000647.1:6334-13908 GCA_003963435.1 Bradyrhizobiaceae bacterium
CCAGGCGGTGAAATAGCTAACGCCGTCGTTCCGGGGCTCGCGAAGCGAGAACCCGGAACCTCGAGATTCCGGGTTCGGCTCTTCGAGCCGCCCCGGAATGACGATCGAGAGTTTTCAGGAGCAACCCCATGTCGACCGCCGAAATCCACCGGCAGATCACCGCGGACGAGATCGCCCATACCTTCGAGGAAGAGGCGATTCCGAAGGTCGATCTCGGCGTCTACGCGTTCGAGGACTGGGTGGCGCTCGCGATCTTCTGGGTGATGGCGCTTGCCGTCTTCCTGCAGGTCTTCACCCGCTACGTGCTCAACGACAGCTACGCCTGGACCGAGGAGATCGCGACCTATTGCCTGATCGGCGTGGTCTTCATCGGCGCCGCGATGTGCGTGCGGCTGTCGCGGCACATCCAGGTCGACCTGCTCTACCGCTATCTGCCGCAACCCGTCGGGCGCGCGCTGTCGACCATGATCGACCTGATCCGCATCGCTTTCTTCGGCTACGCCATCAAGCTGGTCTGGGTCTACATCCGGATCATCGGCGACGAGCAGATGACCACGATCAATTTTCCCAAGAACTACGTCTATTACGCCGTGTTGCTCGGCTTCGTGCTGATGTTCCTGCGCTCGGTGCAGGCGGCGCTGCAACACTGGCGGCAAGGCTACTCGGTGCTCGAACGCCCCGGTGCCTACGACGGATCGGAGATCTGACATCATGCTGCTGCTGCTCGGAGGCTTTCTCGTCCTGATGCTGCTCGGCGTTCCAGTGGCGATAGCCATGGCCGCGTCGTCGTTGCTCTACATCCTGGTCAGCGGCGTCACGCCCGACGTCACGCTGGCGCAGCGCATGATTGCCGGCGTCGAGAGCTTTCCGCTGCTCGCCGTGCCGTTCTTCATCCTGGCCGGCAACCTCATGAACATCGCCGGCGTCACCGGGCGCATCTACAAATTCGCCGTCGCCCTGGTGGGGTGGATGCGCGGCGGTCTCGGCCACGTCAACATCATCGGCTCGGTGATCTTCTCCGGCATGTCCGGCACCGCGATCGCGGACGCCGCCGGCCTCGGCACCATCGAGATCAAGGCGATGAAGGACCACGGCTACTCCACCGAGTTCTCGGTCGGCGTCACCGCGGCCTCGGCGACGCTCGGGCCGATCATTCCGCCGTCGCTGCCCTTCGTGATCTACGGCATGATGGCGAACGTCTCGATCGGCGCGCTGTTTCTCGGCGGCGTCATTCCGGGCATCGTGCTGACGCTGTTCATGATGGCGACGGTCACCTATTTCGCGCACAAGAACAAATGGGGCAGCGACACGCCGTTCTCCTGGCCGCAGCTCGGCTCGGCGGCCATCGAGATCGTCATCGTGCTCGCGTTCCCGATGGCGATCTGGCTCATGGTGCAGGCCGGTCTCTCGGTCAACGTGGCGGTGGTCATCGGCCTCGGCACGCTGCTGGTGATCGACTGGTATTTCGACTTCTCGGCGGTGATGGCGCTGATGGCGCCGGTGATCCTGATCGGCGGCATGACGCTCGGCTGGTTCACGCCGACCGAAGCCGCGGTTGCCGCCGTGATCTGGTCGCTGTTCCTCGGCCTCGTCCGCTACCGCACCATGACGCTGCAAACGGTGGCGAAGGCGACCTTCGACACCATCGAGACCACGGCCTCGGTGCTGTTCATCGTCACCGCCGCCTCGATCTTCGCCTGGCTGTTGACGGTGTCGCAGGCCGCGCAGACGCTCTCGGACTGGATGCTCAGCGTCACCCACAACAAATGGGTGTTCTTGGCGCTCGCCAACGTGCTGATCCTGTTCGTCGGCTGCTTCATCGACACCACGGCCGCGATCACGATCCTGGTGCCGATCCTGCTGCCGATCGTGCTCAAGCTCGGCATCGATCCAATTCATTTCGGCCTGATCATGACGCTGAACCTGATGATCGGACTTCTGCATCCACCGCTCGGCATGGTGCTGTTCGTGCTCGCCCGGGTGGCAAAGCTCTCGGTCGAGCGCACGACGGTGGCGATCCTGCCCTGGCTGGTGCCGCTGATGCTCGCGCTGATCGCGATCACCTACATTCCCGAACTGACCCTCTGGCTGCCAAAATACATGGGACTCTCCAAATGACCTCGACCGCTCTCGCCGCAACCCTGTTCGGTCCCGAAGACCTGCGCATGATCGAGCATCCGCTCGACAAGCTCGCAGACGGCATGGTGCGGATCCGCTTCGGCGCCGGCGGCATCTGCGGCTCGGACATGCACTATTTCCGCCATGCCCGGACCGGCGATTTCGTGGTGAAGTCGCCATTAGTGCTCGGTCACGAGATCTCGGGCGAGGTCGTGGAGATCGCAGGCAGTGCGGCCAATCTGAAGGTCGGCGACCGCGTCGCCGTCAACCCGTCGCGCTGGTGCGGCCATTGCGTCGCCTGCCGCGAGGGCCGGCCGAACCTGTGCGAGAACATCTACTTCATGGGCTCGGCCTCGAAGACCCCGCACATGCAGGGCGGCTTTGCCAATTACTTCGACGCGATCCCCGCGCAATGCGTGAAGATCCCCGACCACGTGTCGTATCAGGCCGCGGCGCTGGCCGAGCCGCTCGCGGTCTGCCTGCACGCAGTCGCGCGCGCCGGCAACATCGAGGGCAAACGCGGCATCATCTTCGGTGCCGGCCCGATCGGGCTGCTGACCATGCTCGCCGCGCGCCGCGCCGGCATGTCCGACATCACGGTCGCCGACATCGCGCCGGCGCCGCTGGCGTTTGCGACCAGGCTCGGCGCTTCGCATGTCGAGAACGTGGCGGCTGGTGAGGAGGGCCTGAAGGCCCAGGCCGCTGCGCGCCCCTATGACGTCGCGTTCGAGGTCTCGGGAACGGCCGCGGGACTTGCCAGCGCGATCGGCATCGTCAGGCGCGGCGGCGTGGTGGTGCAGATCGGCAATCTGCCGGGCGGCCAGATCCCGACGCCGTCGAATGCGGTGATGGCCAAGGAGATCGATTTGCGCGGCTCGTTCCGGTTTGGCTTCGAATTCGCAACCGCGGTGGAACTGATCGCCGATCGCAGCGTCGACGTGCTGTCGCTGGTCACCGCCGAGCGGCCGCTGTCCACCGCGCCCGATGCGCTGCGGCTGGCGCTCGACCGCTCGCAGAGCGTCAAGGTCGTGCTGACCGCGAACTGATTGGAGATTGCCCATGATGCTGGAGGGATGGCGCTGGTACGGGCCCGACGATCCCGTGTCCCTGGATGACGTCAGGCAGGCCGGTGCGAGCGACATCGTCTCGGCGCTGCATCAGGTGCCGATCGGCGAAGCCTGGACGCGCAAGGCGGTGGAGGAGCGCAAGAGCTTCATCGAGAACGGCCAGCCCGGCCGCTCCCGGCTGACCTGGTCGGTGGTGGAATCGATTCCGATTCCCGACGACGTCAAGCGGCTCGGCGGGAAGGCCACCAAGTCGATCGACGCGTGGATTGCGAGCATGGAAGCGGTCGCCGCAAGCGGCATCAAGATCATCTGCTACAATTTCATGCCCGTTGTCGATTGGTGCCGCACCGATCTCGAATGGGAGCTGCCGAACGGCGCCCGCGCCATGCGCTTCGACCAGGATCGCTTCGCCGCCTTCGAGCTGCACATCCTGAAGCGTCCGGCCGCCGCGCAGGACTATTCGCCGGAACAGCAGGCGCGCGCGAAAGCCCTGTTCGAGACGATGAGCCAGGCCGATATCGACTATCTCGTCATGGTCATCGCCAGCGCGCTGCCCGGCTCGACCACCGAGCCGATGACCATCCCGCAATTCCGCGACCGGCTCGAGACCTATCGCGACATCACCCCAAAGATCCTGCGGCAGCATCTTGCCGAATTCCTCGCCCGCGTGACGCCGGTGGCCGAGCAGCTCGGCGTGTCCCTGACCCTGCATCCGGACGATCCGCCGCGCCCGCTGTTCGGCCTGCCGCGCATTGCCTCCTCCGCCGACGACTATCAGGCGCTGTTCGACGCGGTGCCGTCCAAGGCCAACGGCATCTGCCTGTGCACCGGTTCGCTCGGCGTGCGCGCCGAGAACAACCTGCCCGAGATGGCCGAACGCTTCGGCCCCCGCATCGCTTTTGCGCATCTGCGCGCGACCAAGCGCGAGGCGGACGGGCTGTCGTTCTACGAATCCGATCATCTCGACGGCGATGTCGACATGGTCGCGGTGCTGAAGGCGCTGCTGAAGGAGAACGCGCGGCGTTCGCCGGACAAGCAAATCGTGTTCCGTCCCGATCACGGCCACCGCATGTTAGATGATCTCGCCGCCACCAAGCGCACCAACCCCGGCTACACCGCCATCGGCCGCCTGCGCGGCCTCGCCGAGCTCCGCGGCGCCATCCGCGCGATCGAGCATCGGTAGGGGGCACTGCTCCATCCACGTCATTGCGAGGAGCTCTTGCGACGAAGCAATCCAGAGTCTTTCCGTGGAGGGATTCTGCCGGCGCCGGGTGCCTTGATGGAGCGCTGTAGCCGAGGCCCTTCCTCAGGCGCCGATCGCGAAATCCGCCGCCGTCTCGGCGTGAATCGCCGTGGTGTCGAACGTCTCGACCGTCGTGTCGTCAGGGCCGACCAGCATCGTGATCTCGGTGCAGCCGAGGATAATGCACTCCGCGCCGGCGGCGACCAGCGCCGCCATCGCCTCCCGATATTGGCGGCGCGAGACATCGGCGACGATTCCGAGACACAGCTCGTCGTAGATGATGCGGTTGATTTCGGTGCGCGCGTCCGCCGGAGGCACCAGCACGTCGAGATCATGCGCGCGCAGCCGATCGATGTAAAAGTCCTCCTCCATCGTGAACTTGGTGCCGAGCAGCCCGACCCGCCGGTATCCCTTCGCCCGGATCCGCTGCGCCGTCGCATCGCCGATGTGGATGAAGGGAACGGTCACGCCGGCGACGATCTCGGGCGCGAGCTTGTGCATCGTGTTCGTGCACAGCACGATCGCCCGCGCGCCGGCGCTCTCGAGGCGCTGCGCCACCTCGGCCAGGCTGGCCGCCGCCTCGCGCCAGCGGCCGGCATACTGCATCTGCTTGATGTCTTCGAAATCGTAGGAATACAGCAGCAGCGGAGCCGAATGCAGCTTGCCCATGCGATCGCGGACCCGCTCATTGATGAGCTTGTAGTAGAGCGCGGTACTCTCCCAGCTCATGCCGCCGATCAGGCCGATGGTCTGCATTGCCATGTCCTCGATGATGTGGTCCGGCCGGACCGTAGACGAAAACGTCCACGCCCGGTAGCCGGCGCTTGATCGCGGCGGCGTGTTCGTGTCATGGTTCCGTCAGCGCCGATTTGACACTCAGCTTGCGGGCGCTTCAAAAATGCAGCTAAAGAGACAGCTATCCCTGCATCGTCCCGCATCGCGTGAAGTCCTCGGCCATCTCGGACGGAGAGGGCCATATGAAGTTTGCTGCGATCGCCGATGTCCACGGAAATCGTCCGGCGCTTGAAGCCGTCCTTGCCGATATCGCGATGCTCGGGATCGACGAGGTCGTGAACCTCGGCGACCATGTCAGTGGACCGCTCGAAGCGGCCGCAACGGCGGACCTCCTCATCGAGCGCGGGTTTCCGTCGGTGCGGGGGGATCAGGATAGAATCCTGGTCGAGCTTTGGCAGGCGGGTGGCTCGGCACGGAGCGACTTCCGGCAGCTGGAGCGCAGGCATTTCGACTGGCTGGCAAGCATGCCCGCCACGCTGACGTACAAGGAACGGGTGTTCCTGTGCCACGCATCGCCCATCAACGATGCGGCCTTCTGGCTCGACACCGTCACCACGGACGGCGGGGTGCGTGCCAGCCCGATAGCGGCGATCGAGGTCGAGGCCGCGGGCATCAACGCTGAAATCATCCTGTGCGGGCACACGCACATTCCACGCGTGGTGCGTCTGAGAGATGGGCGATTGGTAGTCAATCCCGGCAGCGTCGGGTTGCCTGGTTATGACGGAAGGTCGCCTGTTCCTTACGTGGTCGAGGTTGGCACGCCGCACGCATGCTACGCGATCCTGGAGCACACCGGAGCAGGCTGGTCGGTCACGATCCGTTACGCGCCCTACGATCCGACGGCCATGGCGGCACTGGCACGCAGCAGGGGCATGCCCAACTGGGCGAACGCGATTGCAACCGGTTGGGTTTCGTAGCCCGGGCAACGCAAACGTGGCTGTGTCGGTCCCTGTCAAGCGCGGTGCGCGAAAATATTCCACTTTACCGAAATTCGGTTTCGGCGTATGTGTCGGCCATCCCGATCCTGCGAAAGGGGCGGTCGTACGTCGTTTCGAACCGCGGATCGGGGAGCGGTGGACGCAGGCGGCGTCGTGCACGAGGTGGGAGCAGGGCGGGATCAACCCCGTGAGGTCCTAACCTTCGTGCGGACGAGCGGCGCCGGTGCGTACGGCCAAAGCGCGTGGTCCTGGCTGTCGTTGCTACAGTCAAGCCTTGCGGAGGTGCGCCGAGCCCAACCGGGCAAAGCGCACCGTCAATTCGCGGGGACGAGGGAGGCCAAAGGAAAGGTCGGCTCCCGGGAAAGCGCGCCATACGCCGTCAAACATCGCGCAGGGAAGGCCGGACGTTTTCCGGCTTCACCTGTCATCCGTTGTGCATTGCGTGTGCATTCTCATCGCACGACGGACAAGCGGGTGCCAGCCGGCGCCCGGCCTTCCCTGCGCCCTTTCGTTTTCAGGGCGTGAAGAGGACAGCAAGACTCGGGCGCAAAGCGCCGCGAGGAGGAGAAGGCGCGTCTGCAATTCAAGAAGGCGCGTCTGCAATTCAAAATGTCAATTGGCGGCGACGCTCATGCCCCTTGCTCCGTCATTGCGAGGAGCTCTTGCGACGAAGCAATCCAGACTACCTCCGCGGAGACAGTCTGGATTGCTTCCGCCTTCGCCAAGGCTTCGGCGGACAAGTCGCTGCGCTCGCAATGACGCGGAGACACCGTGCGCCACTCCCTCCGTTCCTGCCCCGGACGCAGCGCAGCGTCCCTTCGACGGTGCGCTGCAGAGCCGGGGCCCATCCTTCCGCGTGTCGTGCGAACGGGGGTCGTGCAAGGGGCACGGACGGGCATGACGCCTGCGCAGGCTATGATCGCCTTTCGCGCTTGCGCGCTCTGTCGGCGTGTCTTACGCAGTTCGGCGAATAGTGGCGCATCGCCAGAGCCTTGAGGGAGCCGTCATGACCATCCGCAACACCCGCACCGGCGGCCAGATCCTGATCGATCAGCTTGTCGCGCAAGGCGTCGAGCGCGTCACCTGCGTGCCTGGCGAGAGCTATCTGGCGGCCCTCGATGCGCTGCATGACAGCCCGATCGACGTCATGATCTGCCGCGCCGAAGGCGGCGCTGCCATGATGGCGGAGGCCTATGGCAAGCTCACCGGCCGCCCCGGCGTGTGCTTCGTCACCCGCGGTCCGGGCGCGACCAATGCCAGCCACGGCGTCCACATCGCGATGCAGGATTCGACGCCGATGATCCTGTTCGTCGGCCAGGTCGATACCGGCATGCGCGAGCGCGAGGCCTTCCAGGAGCTCGACTACAAGGCGGTGTTCGGCACCATGGCGAAATGGGCGGTCGAGATCGATCG
>RXJC01000048.1 GCA_003963435.1 Bradyrhizobiaceae bacterium
CGACCTTCAAGAATCCGCCCGGCCATTCCGCCTGGAAGCTGGTCGACGCTGCCGGTTGCCGGGGCTTGCGCGTCGGCGGTGCGCAGGTCTCGGAGATGCACTGCAATTTCCTGATCAACACCGGCGATGCCACCGCGCACGACATCGAGACGCTGGGCGAGACCGTGCGCGAACGGGTGAAGGCAAGCTCCGGAATTGAGCTACACTGGGAAATCAAGCGGATCGGGATTCCGATTTAACAGTCATTCCGGGGCGCGCGAAGCGCGAACTATGGTGCGCAATCGCGCACCTGAGAATCTCGAGATTCCGGGTCTGGTGCTTGCGCACCATCCCGGAATGACGAAATGCGAGGAAACATGCGCATCACCATCCTCTTCGGCGGCTCCAACCGGGAGCGTCTGGTTTCGGTTGCCTCGGCGCAGGCGCTGCATCAAGCCTTGCCCGAGGCTGACCTCTGGTGGTGGGACGTCGAGGACCAGGTGCATGTGGTGCAGTCCAGGCAATTGCTCGAACATGCGCGTCCCTTCGAGGACGAGTTCAAGCCGGGCACGCGTGGCATTCCGCTGGAGCAGGCGCTGGACCAGGCCAAGGCCGAGAACCGCGTGCTGGTGCTCGGCCTGCATGGCGGGCGGGCCGAGAACGGCGAATTGCAGGTGATGTGCGAAGCCCGCGGCGTGCCCTTCACCGGATCGGGCTCGGCCTCCTCGCATCTGGCCTTCGACAAGATCGCGGCCAAGCGCTTCGCCGCGCTCGGCGGCGTGACGCCGCCGGCGAACGTTGCGCTCGACGACATTGACCAAGCTTTCGCCGAATACGGCAAGCTGATTGCAAAGCCGGCGCGCGACGGCTCGAGCTATGGCCTGATCTTCGTCAACGCCAAGCAGGATCTCGTCGCCGTCCGCAATGCCGCCAAGCACGAAGACTATGTCATCGAGCCCTATATCGCCGGCGTCGAGGCGACCTGCGGCGTGCTGGAGCGCACCGATGGCTCGATCATCGCGCTGCCGCCGATCGAGATCATTCCGGGCGAAGGCAATTTCGACTACGCCGCAAAATATCTTTTGAAGTCGACCCAGGAGATATGCCCCGGCCGCTTCGCACCCGAGGTCACCGCCGCGCTGAAGACGCAGGCGATGCTGGCGCACCGCGCGATGTCCTGCACCGGCTATTCCCGGTCGGACTTCATCGTCTCGGACAAGGGCCTCGTCTATCTCGAGACCAACACGCTGCCCGGGCTGACCAAGTCCTCGCTCTACCCCAAGGCGCTGAAAGCCGAGGGCATCGAGTTCGTCGAGTTCCTGCGCGGCCTGGTCGAGCTCGCCGAGCGGGACGTGCGGAAATAATTAGGACTGGTTAACGCCCGGATGGGCGAAACGGGCCGGTTTGGGCTCCAAAACCGGTAAAATGCCGGACATCGCGGCATAAAGGCCTCAGATAACGGGGCAAAATGCGCCGGCCGTTAACGAACTTTACCTTTTGTTTACCAGGACGTCCGAAGGTTAACGCTGGCGGCGCATATGGCGCTTTGGCTGCCGGCGCGTGAGCTGTTGCGGGTGAGGTCACCTCCAGCCCACGCTTGGAAGGGGAGAGGCTTCTTCTGCTGAAGACCAGCACCCGGCCCGGCACGTCCAGAACGTCATGTTCGCCAGGATCCGCGCGATGTCGCGGGCAAACTGTTGACGAGCTCGTGCAATGGATGGAGCAGGAAGCCTCACCCGGTCCCTTCTGAGATCGCTGAGGCCCCAAGCTGACCTGAAGGCGGCCGCGATCGGAGCGGTCGTGCTTCTGCGCGAGTGGCTGCAGGACAAGCGCGCCGAGGCGCGCGACGCCGCCAAGGACAAGACCAAAGCCAGAGCCAAAGCCAAGGCCGTCGTCGAGCGCGAGCCGCCGCCGCGCGTGGTCGCGCTGGTCGAGCGCTATTTGCCGCGCCGGGTCGGGATCAGCATGACCGTGCTGCTGCTGGTCGGCAGCTGCGGCTTCGGCATCGTCAAAGGCGGCCATCTCCAGGATTTCATCACCGCGGTCAGCGATGCCCGCAACGCGCTGGCCAATTCCGCCGGGTTCCGCATTACCTCCGTCGTGATCAACGGCCGCAAGCAGCTCACCCAGGACGAGATTCTGGCGATCGGCGGCGTCAGCGGCCGCTCCTCGCTGCTGTTTCTCGACGCCGATGCGGTGCGCGACAAGCTCAAGGCCAATCCCTGGATCGCGGACGCGACCGTGCTGAAGCTCTATCCGGGCCAGCTCATGATCGAGCTGACCGAGCGCAAGGCGTTCGCGCTGTGGCAGGAGGCCGGCCGGCTCTCCGTCATCGCCGACGACGGCGCCGTGCTCGAGCCCTATGTCTCGCGCCGTTTCCTGTCGCTGCCGCTCGTGGTCGGCAAGGGCGCTGAAACCCAGGCCCGCGATTTCCTTGCGCTGCTGGCGCGCTATCCGCAGGTCAATGCGGTGACGAAAGCCGCGATCTATGTCGGCGAGCGGCGCTGGAATCTGCGGCTCAAGGACGGTCTCGACATCCGCCTGCCCGAGCAGGACGTCGGCAACGCGCTCGCGATGCTGTCCAAGCTCGACAAGGAGGACAGGCTGTTCTCGCGCGACATCGTCGCCGTCGACATGCGTCTGCCCGATCGGCTGGTGGTGCAGCTGTCCGAGGACGCCGCCAAGGCGCGCGAGGATCTGTTCAAGGACAAGAAGAAAAAGAAGGCCGGGGATTCCGCATGACCGGTCTCGATCGCACCCAGACGCCGAAGACGCGCCCGATGCCGCACAAGCGCGGCGGCCTTGTCGCCTGCCTCGATATCGGCACCAGCAAGATCGCCTGCATGATCGCGCGGCTGAAGCCGTCGCCGCCGAGCGAGGCGCTGCGCGGCCGCACCCATGCGGTGGAGCTGATCGGCTACAGCCAGATCCAGTCGCGCGGCATGAAGGCCGGCGCGGTGATCGATCTCGGTGAATGCGAGCAGGCGGTGCGCCAGGCCGTCGCGCTCGCGGAGAAGATGGCCAAGGTGCGGGTCGAGTCCGTGCTGCTCTCGGTCTCCGGCGGCCGGCTTTCCGGCCAGCTGGTCGAAGCCGCCGCCGACATCCGTGGCGGCGCCGTGACGCAGGCCGATGTCAGCCGTGTCACCTCCACCGGCATGCGCCACGCCACCGGCGAGGGCCGCACCGTGCTGCACGCGCTGCCGGTCGGCTACACGCTCGACGGCGTCAAGGGCATCCGCGACCCCCGCGGCATGGTTGCCCACCAATTCGGCGTCGACATGAACGTCGTCACCTGCGACGCCACCGTGGCACGGAACCTGATGCTGGCGGTCGAGCGTTGCCACATCAATGTCGAAGCCATGGCGGCGAGCCCTTATGTGGCCGGCCTGTCGGTGCTGACCGACGACGAGGCCGATCTGGGCGCGGCTGTCGTCGAGATGGGCGCGGGCACCACCACGATTGCCGTTTATTCGGGCGGCCGTTTCGTGCATGCGGCGGGTTTTGCGGTCGGCGGGCAACACATCACGATGGATCTGGCGCGCGGACTCTCCGCGACCATTGCCGATGCCGAGCGAATCAAGACGTTATACGGCACCGTCATCACCGGCGGATCGGACTCGCGTGAGCTGATGTCTGTGCCGACAGCCGGTGACGAGCAGGATCTGCCGCAGATCGTTTCCCGCGCCACCATCGCGAACATCGTCAAGCACCGTGCCGAGGAAGTCTTCGAAATGGTTCGGGACAAGCTGAAGGATTCGCCCTTCGCCGCGGAGCCCAACGGCCGCGTCGTGCTGTCGGGCGGAGCCTCCCAGCTCACTGGCCTCGTCGAACTCGGAACCCAGATTCTCGGCCGGCCCGTACGGGTCGGACGTCCGCTCGGCTTCGGCCGGCTGCCCAACGAGGCGAAGAACGCCGCGTTCGCGGTGCCGGCCGGACTCCTCGTCTACCCGCAATATGTTCACCTCGAACATGTCGAACCGCGGCATACGCGGCAGCAGGTCAAGACAGGGACCGGCGGCTATTTCGGAAAGGTCGGACGATGGCTACGCGAGGGCTTTTGATGACTCATTTCCGCAATTCCCTGATTTCACCAACTCCCGCGGCCGCAGGCCGGGGCGAACCCACGCGCGCGTGATCGAGAGGCAACCATGACCATCAGCATCAATGTTCCTGATATTCACGAACTGAAGCCCCGCATCACCGTGTTCGGCGTCGGCGGCGCCGGTGGCAACGCCGTCAACAACATGATCACGGCGGGCCTGCAGGGCGTCGACTTCGTGGTCGCCAACACCGACGCGCAGGCGCTGACGATGTCGAAGGCGCAGCGCATCGTGCAGATGGGCACCGCGGTCACGCAAGGCCTCGGCGCCGGCTCGCAGCCGAACGTCGGCGCCGCGGCGGCGGAAGAGGTGATCGACGAGCTGCGCGACCATCTCTCGGGCGCCAACATGGTGTTCGTCACCGCCGGCATGGGCGGCGGCACCGGCACCGGTGCTGCTCCCGTGATCGCCAAGACCGCGCGCGACATGGGCATCCTCACCGTCGGCGTCGTGACCAAGCCGTTCCATTTCGAGGGCGGCCGCCGCATGCGCACCGCGGAAGCCGGCATCAACGAGCTTCACAAGGTCGTCGACACGCTCCTGATCATCCCGAACCAGAACCTGTTCCGGGTCGCCAACGAGAAGACCACCTTCGCCGACGCCTTCGCGATGGCCGACCAGGTGCTCTATTCGGGCGTCGCCTGCATCACCGATTTGATGGTCAAGGAAGGCCTGATCAACCTCGACTTCGCCGACGTGAGAGCGGTGATGAGGGAAATGGGCAAGGCGATGATGGGCACCGGCGAAGCCTCCGGCGACAAGCGCGCGCTGACCGCCGCTGAAGCCGCGATCGCCAACCCGCTGATCGACGACTCGTCGATGAAGGGTGCCAAGGGCCTCCTGATCTCCATCACCGGCGGCAAGGACCTCACGCTGTTCGAGGTCGACGAAGCCGCGACCCGCATCCGCGAAGAAGTCGACCAGGACGCCAACATCATCGTCGGCGCGACCTTCGACGAAGCGCTCGACGGCCTGATCCGCGTCTCGGTCGTTGCCACCGGCATCGAGCAGGCCGCGATCGCCCGCAACAGCCAGGCGACCTCCGCTCCGGTCGCCAACGCGGCGCCGCAGGCGCAGCAGGCTCCCGCAGCTCCGGCCGTCGCCGCCGAGAGCCGCCTTGCCGACCTGACCGCGCGGCTCCGTGAGGACAATCGGCGCATGGCCGAACGCGCCCAGAAGCTGGAAGGGCAGATCCCGGCCGCCGCGCCGGCCCCGGCGGCTGCCGCGCCTCGCCCGAACGTCGAGCGTGCCGCGCTCGCTGCCATCGCGGCGGCCGTTTCCGAGGTTCCGCAGGCGCCCGCGCCGCAGACCTATGGCGACGTCACCGTGCGCTCGATCGCGCAGAAGCCGACCCTGTTCCCGGAGCCCGACATGGCCCCGGTCGCCATGCAGGAGCCGATGACCCCGGAAAACTTCATCCCGCCGCAGGCCGAGCGCCCGCCGGTCCGTACGCCGCGGATGCCGCGCATCGACGAGCTGCCGATCCCGGCTCAGGCCGAGATTCGCCAGGCCCGCGGCGAGGTCGAGGAGGAGA
>RXJC01000590.1 GCA_003963435.1 Bradyrhizobiaceae bacterium
CGCGCGCGGCGCAGCGCCTCCTGCAGCTTCATCCGCTGCTTGTCCCAGCGGGTCTGTTCGGCTTCAGCGCGCTCGTCGAGCGCGGCGCGCGCGGCTTCGATCTCCTCGACGCGGGCCTCATGTTCCCGCCTGGCCTTGGCCAGCGCCGTTTCGGCTGCGGCCACCGCCTTGTCGCGGCGCGCGCGCTCGCTGGCGCGGGCGGCCTCCTCCTTGCGGCGCGCGGCCTCGCGCCGCCGCTCCTCGTTCTCGAACGCCGCGGCAGCCTTGCGGGCGGCCTGATCGTCGAGCTCGCGGGACGGCTTTTTGGCGTTCTTCTTCGCGGTTTTGGCCGCACGCTTGCCGGATTTGCGTATGGGTTTGGAATCCTCCCCGGCAAGATCGCGCGGCAGCTCGGCGCTTTCGGTGAACGGGCCGTTCGAGCCGACCGGCCGCCGGAGCACGACGCCCGGCTTTGCCAGCGTCGCCGCGACGATGTCGGGGTCTTCGGTCTCCTTCGCGGCGCCCTGGTGGAACAGGTTGGAGCTGGCGCCCCAGGCCTCGAGCGCCGCCTTCATCGAGGGTGCGGCAATGGCCTGGTCGTAGAAGCCGAGCGAGGTCTGGTAGGTCTTCAGCTTCCTCGTCGGTTTGCTTTTCGCCTGTTTTGCCATGCGGTCCCGATATTGGCGTAGCCCGGATGGAGCGTAGCGCAATCCGGGGTCTTGTGTATCCGCGGGGCATACTTTCCCGGATTACGCTTGCGCTCCATCCGGGCTACGGACTCGCAACCAGCGCATCGTATCCCTTCGCGCTGAACGCCAGCAGACAAAAGCCGTGCCCGAACGGATCGGCCAGCATCGCGATCCGGCCATAGGGCGCATCGCTCGCCGGCACCTCGAGGATCGCGCCGGCGCGCAGCGCGCGCTCGACCGCGGCATCGACATCCTCGACGACGACGTCGACATGAACAGGCGTCCAGTGCCGCTCGTAGCGGCGGCGGTCGCCGCCGGCCCCCATTGTGCCCGCGCGCTTGGTCAGGAGATAGACCGGCGCGGGCCAGCCCAGCAGCTCGACGAAGTCGGTGCCGAAGCGGCGGCCGACTTTGAGGCCGAAGGCTTCGGTGTAGAAGCGCGTGGCCTGCGCCACGTCGGGGACGTCGATGTTGAGGAGGAAGGTCATGGCGGGCTCGTCGCGAATTGCACGGCGAGCCTAGCCCGGATGACGCGCAGCGCAAGCCGGGATCATGCCGCATGCCGCCTCATCCGACGAGGGGCACCATGCCATCATGCCCCTGATTTGCCCGACGCCGCAAACGACATTTCGGTCAAATCGAAAACGCGAGCCTTATCAAGGCCCCGTCTACTGTGCATGGGGTTGTTTTCGAGAAAATCGTATCGGAGGCCCTCACCTGCGCTTGAGGCTCAGGATATAGGCCGACAGCATATCCGCCTGCTCCGGCGAGATCACGAGGTTCGGCATGTTCTGGTGGCTGGTGCGCCAAAACACCTTGAGCGACAGCGCGGTGGTGCCGCTGCGGTCGGCGACGGCCTGGAAGCTCGGGGCCTCGTCGAACCAGCCCGCCATGCCCGGCTCGACGGCGTGACAGGTCTGGCACCACGCCTGCGCCAGGCGATGCCCCTCGGCGACCGCGCGCGGGCCGGAGCGCGGGGCGCCGGCGGCGGTGTGGACGACGCCGAGCAGAAACAGCACCGACAACGCGATCAGGAGTGCGAGACCGAGATAGATTCGAGCACTGTGCGACATCGTCATCCCCTCGCTGTTGCTTCGCCGGCACGCGAAGCGTAAGTCGGCGCAGGCCGATGAAATTGATCTGCGTCAAGGGCCTGACGCGAGGCCCGTAGCAAGAGCTGAAGCGACGTGTCCGCCGCTTCGAGAGCGACGCCGGCCGCAAACGAAGCGAGACGAGACCCGAGATGACCGACACGATGAAATGCCCTGCCTGCAGCTCCGAGCACGCCTATCAGGACCGCGATCTCTGGGTCTGCCCGGAATGCGGCCATGAATGGAGCGGCGCGGCGGAGGCGGCCGCGGACACCGCGCAGGAGGCCGGCGTGCGCGATGCCAACGGCAATGTGCTCAGCGACGGCGACAGCGTCATCGTGATCAAGGACCTCAAGATCAAGGGCTCCTCCTCGGTCGTGAAGGGCGGTACCAAGGTGCGCAACATCCGCCTCCAGGACGCCACCGACGGCCACAACATCGCCTGCAAGATCGACGGCATCGGCGCGATGAACTTGAAGTCCGAGTTCGTGAGGAAGGCATAAGTGGTCGTGGCGCGCAGCCTCGCCGGCGGGAAGGTGAACGCCGGTTCCCGCTTCGGAACACACAATTCCTCTTAACCGGCCGAACAATCGGTGTAAGCTTGCAAGCGCCGGGCTGGCGTTTTCAGCGCGTATCGATTGTTTCAACCCGGGGCTGGCTTGCAGGGTCACCTGTTCGATTGCGTCACAGCTTTGAGACTTGAACGGCCGCCCCCTGGGCGGCCTTCCTGTTTCATGGCGGCGATCTAGCGCTGCCGCTGCGCCAGATAGAATCCGCACAGCACGGTCACCAGGCCCGCGGTCTGCAACATCGTCGGCGGCTCGCCGAGCAGCAGCCAGCCGGTGAGCAGCGTCAGCGCCGGCACGCAGGCCGGAAACACGGCGGCGCGGGCCACGCCGAGGCGCTGCACCGAGACGGCGAACAGATAGAGCGCGGCGGGACCTGCGAGCACGCCCTGCGCCAGCGCCTGGATCGCGTTCTCGGTGACGCCGATCGCCGCGACATGCGCAAGCCCGACGGTCGCGAGGTAGACCGGCAGCAGCAGCAGCGACAGCACGTTGATGACGAGCGCGGCCGACACCGCCGAGACGCGCCAATGCCGCAGCGCTGCGCCGAAGCCGGCAAACATGAATCCGGTCAGCACGAAGATCAGATCGCCCCGAACGCCGTCGATGCCGATATGGCCGATCGATTCCGCGCCGATCACGCCGAGCCCGGCGACGATGACGAGCGCGCCGATGAGCCGCGAGGCGGAGATGTGCTCCTTCAGGATCATCGCCGCCAGCAAGAGGCCGCCGAGCGTGGCGCAAGAGGGCTGGATCACGCTGCCATGGCCGAGCGGCACGAACAGGAAACCGGTGTAGGAGATCAGCGACATCACGGGGCCGCCGAGCACCATCAGCGCAAGGCCCCTGCCCCAGCCGATGCCGCAGAGATCGGAAATGCCGGCCCGCATCACCAGCGGCAGGAATACGATCCCCGACCAGACATAGCGATGCACGAGCAGATCGACCGGCGTGAAGCCGACCTTGAGCCCGTGCCGCGTGCCGGCAAAGCCGAGCGCCCAGAACAGCGCCGCGGCAAGGCCGCAAGTGACGCCGAGCAGTGCCGGCGCTGCGTCGTTAGTCCTGGAAAGTGCGTCCGCGCCGCTCGTCCGCTGATCCATGGATCAGCCTTATGTCAGGGCATCTGTCGGCTCAACCCACGCAGTTGCAGGGCTGGCACGCGACGAGCCTGGCGCGCAGCAAAGCCGCTCAGAAAAATCCCGGGCTGAGATCGAGGCCGTAGGTCAGGCTGAGCACGAACACGAACAGCGCGGCGGCGGCGAACAGAGCGGCATGCTTGAGAATGAACGCACGCGGCGAAACGGCGGCGACGACGGCTTTCTGCGCAATGGGCATGATGGCCTCCATTATGATTTCAAAAATTGGCCGCGACACAGCGGCCGCCGCATCAAGCAATGCGTTCTGCAAAACAACTGTTAAAGGGATCACGCCCGTTATGAACGGACATACATAACCGGCACATTCACGCGAACTTGTTTCGCGGCCGGAGTCTCAATCAGCGCATCGGTGTCAATTGATCGTGCCGAGACATTGCACGATGCGAGACGCGCTCGAGGCAGTTGCAACGATGCGTCGAAGACGTCAGGTGAGGCAGTGGATTCCGCCTCTCCGCGGAACCCACTTGCCGTCACGCGATGTCAGTTCAGCGGGCAGCGCCCGTGGTGACGCCCGCGGTCTTCACCTTGCGAGAGCTGAGCACGCCCGTCTGGTGGACCGAGGCGATCGTGGTCGGCGCAGCGGCCTGCTGCTCGACATGCGCGGCGCCGAGGACGCGAACCTGCAAGGGCGAGACCGGAAATCCATTGGCCTCGTAAGTCGGCAGTTCGGCGGCGAAAGCCGCGGTGCTGCCTACGATCGTCAGAATGGCGGCGGCGATCGACAGAGTCTTCTTGTTCATTGGTGATGCTCCGGAGTGGAAGAGTCGGAGCATATTTAGGCCTGATTTGCTGCATTGCGACATGCTTTGTTGCATTGCAATAGCGCGCGCCATGCATGGCGATATGTTTAATGCGCACAATGCCTTGGCCGAATCGCGCCGGCCGCAAAATAGTGCCCGACGTTGCCGCGACGCGCCGGTCAAGACGCCTCATGGAACCCGCGTTGCACCTCGGCAACACCCGTTTCGAAAAGCCCGTTTTCGGTGTTTTGCGCCATTGCGCTGCCACATGGTCCTCCGAACAATCGACGCACTACGTGCCTTTCCGTGCAAGACTGTTTGCGGCAAGACTGTTTGCGTCAGACTGATTGCATCATGACTGTCCGGACAAGACGGGGTCGGGCAGAACCGTTTGGAGGCAGGGATCATGAACGATCGGCGGTCTCTTCTGGTAGCGGTCACCTGCCCCTCCGCAGTGCTCGCGGGCTGGCTGGCGCTTTCGCTCTCCGCCTATGCCCCTGCCCTCATCGAGAACAGCGGAGCCAATGCGGCCGCCGTCTCGCGCGCCAAAGATCTCAGCCGGCTCGACCTCGCCGACATTCCCCGCGCTGCGACGATCGAGGACGGCATCGCCCTGACCGCCGACATCGCGGCAGCCGTGGCCGCAGCAGCTATCCCGACGATCACTGAAGCGGCACCCGAGACGCCCGCTCTCGCCGTCAAGCTCGCTTCCGCCGATCCGGCGCTGATCCTGCCAGCGGAAGCGCCGCCCGCGCCGCAGATATCGCCCGAACCGGAGCCTGTCGTCAGCGAGGCCGCTCCCGCCGCGGCGCCCGAGCCCGTCAAGCTCGCATCTGCCGATCCCGCCGAGATCGTGCCGACTGACGCGCTGTCCCCCGCGGCGATCGCAAGCGGCCCGGTCACGCCAGAGAGCAAAGCATCGCCGCCGGCCGACACCGTCGCCGTGCTCGACGAATGCTTCGTCATGGATGCCTGCATCGACCGCTATCTCTGGACGCTCTATCAGCGCACCGCGAAGGAAGACTCGATCAAGGTCGAGGAGCGCCGCCCCGTCACCGTCAAGCGCAAGGGCAAGAAGGTCACGGTGATGCGCAGCTTCACCAAGCTGGTCGATGAGGATTTCGGCTGGAAGGATCCGAAGGCGGCCGAGCACGCCGGCATGTCGATGATGGATTACGTCATCGGCGGCATGGACAAGGGGTTCAAGCAGAAGCTGTTCCGCACGTTGCTCGCCGCGGAAGCCGCCGGTCTTTCGCCGGGCATCACCAGCGCATTCCGCGACGATTATCGCCAGTCGATCGCAAGCGGCCTGAAGGCGGCCTCCGACCGTTCCTATCATGGCGGCAGCTCGCGCGGCGGCTACGGCCACGGCATGGCCGCCGACATCGTCAGCACGCAAGGGAATAACCGCGCGCAGCGCTGGATCTCGACCGAAATCCTGTGGAAGTGGGTCGATGCCAACGGCAAGGCTTATGGCATCGGCCGGCCCTATCTCGGCCGTGATCCGCCGCATGTCGGCCCGATCGACGGCCCGGAGTACATTTCGCGCCGGGGCACCGGCGACGGCAAGCAAGTCGCCAGCGCGAAATCCAAGAAGGTCGCGCGTGCCGCGGCCCACGCGAAGCCGCCAAAGGCGCAGGCCGCGCGCGAGCAAAAGAGCCCGGCCAAGTCACAGAAATCGGCGCAGTCGACCGGCAAACGCGCGACCTGAGGCCGTTACGGCTGACGTCCCGGCATCGGTAGAGGCACCAGCCGCATCTCGGCCGTGCCGGCGTCCTGCGTGCGGACCAGCACCGCAAAGACGGTCTCGACAGCGCGCCGCACCGCTGCCTCCATCGTCTCGCCCTTGGCCAGATGGGCCGCGATCAGGCCGGTGAGGAGGTCCCCGGTGCCGTAGGGGCGGATCGGCAGGCGCGGCGTCGCAAAGCGCGACAATTCCCCGCCGGCGCACAAGATCGTCTCCACCTGCCCTTCCGCCGTATCGGTGAGCATGCAGCCGGTCGCGACGACGTCGATGCGGCCGGTCCCCGCCAGCGCCGCGCACGCCGCGCGCAGGCCGTGCGCGTCAGGGATCGTGAGGCCCGACAGCAGCGCGAGTTCGAACTGGTTCGGCGTCGTCAGCTGCGCCGCCGGCAGCAGCCGGTGCCGGACCACGTCCAAGATGCCGTCGGCGACATAGATGCGGCCGTCGTCCCCGATCACGGGATCGCAGAGATAGACGAGCTTCGCGTTCCGCGTCAGCGCCCGCTCGACGAAATCGGCGATCACGGCGGCGTTGCTAGGGGAGCCGAGATAGCCGGTCACCAGCACGGCCGCCTCATCGACGAGGCCGCGGTCCTCGACCCCCTTCAGAAGATCGGCGACGAGCTCGGTCTCGAGCACGCGTCCGTGCAGGCTCGGATAGCGCGGATGGTTGGAGAGCAGCGTCGTCGGCACCGCCGCAACGTTCACGCCCTCGGCCTGGATGGCATAGGCAGCCGCGCTGTTGCCGACATGGCCGTGGACCACCTGGCTTTGAATGGAGATGACCAGCATGCAGGAGGTCCGTAAGGACAAACGCGCCGCGACGCAAGCGCAGCGATCATCACGCCACGCTTTCTGGCCGATTGCGCTTCAGCGCCGCGCCAGCTCGGCGAGATACGCGCAGAACATGTCGGCCAGCCCTTCGGCATGGCGCGCGATCTCGGCCTCGCAGCGCGGCACTTCGGAAAACCGCTTGCCGATCTCGCTCAGCGTCGTCTTGATGAGCTCGCCGGCAAGCACGCGTGTCGCATCCGAGGCTTTCGGCAGCGCTTCCCGCATGAACGCCGCGATGATCTCCTCACCGGCGGCACGCGCCTGCTGCGCCTCGGGCGCGTCGCGATAGAGCGGCGCGGCATCGCTGAGCGCGAGGCGGATTGCAGCTTCCTCGCACTCGGAGCGGATGAAGGCATGGACCAGCGTGCGCAGCCGCACCGGTGGCGGCTTCGCCCGGTCCGCGAGGATGCCGCGGAGCAGTTCGCTGGTGCGCCGCCACTCGTCGCTCTGGAGGCGGAACAGGATCGCAGCCTTGTTCGGAAAATATTGGTAGAGCGACCCGACGCTCACTCCGGCTCGCTCCGCCACCCGCGCCGTTGTGAAACGCTGCGCGCCCTCCTTCTCCAGAACCTGAACAGCGGCATCGAGAACGGCCGTCACCAGGCCGGCGGAGCGAGCCTGTTGCGGCTGTTTTCGCGAGGAAACTGAACGGCTTCGACGGTCGGCCATGGCGCTGTCAGGCAATGCGAATAGGAAATGCGACGAATTAGTCGTATTTCAATCCGCACGCAAGCACGCGTTCCTCGCCAGCTCTGGAGACCTCGAATGACCGCCCCAACCATCACATCGCTTGCGCCGCTGCTGGATCGCCTGTTCGACGAGGCCGAGGCGGCAGGCGGCGCAACGCGAGCCGCCGTCGCCGATTTGTCGGACGCTGACCAGGCGCGGATGATGCAGAGCAAGACCGATTACCGCGACCTTTACGGACGCCTGAAGGATGTCCCGCTCGCGGTCTCGCGCGAGACGGGGACGCTGCTCTACATGCTGGCACGCAGCTCCCGCGCGAAGTCGATCGTCGAGTTCGGCACATCGTTCGGCATCTCGACGCTGCACCTTGCTGCAGCCTTGCGTGACAACGGCGGCGGCCGCCTCATCACCAGCGAGTTCGAGCCGTCCAAAGCGGCACGGGCGCGACAAAATCTCTCGGCCGGCGGCTTGATCGATCTCGTCGAAATCCGCGAAGGCGACGCGCTGACAACACTTCAAGCTGATCTACCCGATACGATCGATCTCGTGCTGCTCGACGGCGCCAAGACGCTCTACCCCGAGATCCTCGACCTGCTCGAAAGCCGTCTCGGGCCGGGCGCGATGATCGTCGCCGACAATGCCGACCACAGCCCGGACTATCTGGCACGCGTCCGTGCGCCCGGAAGCGGCTACATGTCGACGCCCTTCGCGGACGACGTCGAGCTTTCGGTACGGATCAACTAACGCCGAACCGAAGCATCGCTGGATCTCGAGCCGCCGCACGGTTTCGCGCGGCGGCATCGTTCACATTCCGTGTCGCAGGTTCGTCACTCACACCTGATATCCGCTCGCGACAAAATGCTGTCCATGGACATGATTCCCCGCGGCATCTCTCGCATGACCCCCAATTTCGTTGCTTACGCGGCCCTCGCCCTCGCCATCGTGTTCGAGGTCACCGCGTCGGCTTTCCTGCAGCAGTCCGCGCAGTTCACCCGTCCCGGGCCGACGCTGGCGATGGTGATGTTCTACGTCGCCTCGTTCTATGCGCTGTCGGTGGCGATCCGGGTCATTCCGTTGAGCATCGCCTATGCGATCTGGGGCGGGGTCGGGATCATCCTGACCGCGACCGTCTCCTTCGTGCTGTTCCGCCAGATGCTGGATTCCGCAGCTTTCGTCGGTATCGCGCTGATCGTATCCGGCGTCGTGATCATCAACCTGTTCTCCGAGACCGCAGTGCGTTGATCCCTGGAGTTCGCGCCGGGCAAGCTACCGGCTCTGCACCGGCTTGGGCGGACGCGGGGTGGATCGCGCCGGCTTCTTGGCGGGCTTGGCCGCAGCCTGTGGCGGCGGACCGTCGACCGATTCCAGATAGGCGGCCAGCACCTTGGCCGAGTCCGAGCTGGTCGCGTAATGGTCCTTCAGGAACCAGGACAGCGTCAGGCTGAAGCGACCTTTGGCAAGGCCGCGCGGGCTGCGATGGCAGGTCGCGCAGCCGTCGGCGAACAGCTTGGCGGGCGACTTGCCGGCGTCGAGATTTTGCGCAACCGCGGCCGTCGCCGCAAAAACGGCGGCGGCTGCAAGACCCATCAGGGCCACGATCCGGTCGCGCCCCGGTCGAAACAGCAATATCAAATGTCGTTCCCTCGCCCTCCGGCGGGTCACGCGGCCGAGAGCTGATCGAATTCGCCCGGCGCGTAAGCCTTGCCGTCCTGATCGGTGATGACGACCCGCCACCCCTCGCTGGCCCACACCTTCGCCTTCGCTACGATGAGCAGTCGGCTCTCACGGGCGAAACTGTACTTCTCGTTGTCGCGTTCTGCGATCATCCTATAGGCCAATTCGCGTCCCCTTGCGTCGCCCTGCACCCGGCCTCCTCGTGGCAGCGGGCTTTGGCGGCAATTCGCCGGGAGCATGGCAATTTGGTGCCATCCGCGCCGGGAGCCGGCCCGCCGCATTCGGCGACGGAACCGACCGTCCCATGTCCGTGCCCCGCTAATGCACGCGGATGATGTGGGGGCGGCCGAGATCGATCAGGCCCTGCACCGCCGAGAGGCGGTCGTCGAGGGCTGCGATGGTGAGCAGCAGATTGTTGCGGCGCTCGTCCAGCATGCCCATCTCGGCGCCAGAGAGCTTCGCGCTGGTCCGTTCCTTGTGGATACCATCGAGGGACTCGCGCAGTCCGGCAATCAGGCTGGCCAGCTGCTTGGCCTCTTTGGTCATCGACCGCTTCGCGACATTCTGGCGGCGCGTCTCCGCCTGGCTCTGTCTCATCTTCATCCTCCCGTGCCCCGCTGCCCCGAGTGGAATGCCCACATCTTTGGGTACACGTGTTACGATCGATGAAATCTGCCGGCGAAGAACTTTCTCAAATTGTAGGCGGAGGGAACCGGGATCTGCCCCGCAGAAAAGCCCGGCGCGAGGGCCGGGCCTTTCCTGGTCATCTCAGTGCTTGTCGTGGCCGCCGCCGGGGCCGCCGGCCGGAGCACCGCCGCCACGGGGCGCGACGTTGAGGTGCGGGGCGCCGCCGCCACCGCCGTGCGGCATTGCAGGCGCAGCGGCACGGGGCGCCGGCATCTGCGCATGGGCATTCATCGGCGAGCCGTGGCTCACATTCGGCTGCGCGACATGCGGCATCGCGGGGCGCGGGGCGGGTGCGGCGGACACGCGCGGTGCTTCATGACTGCGCGCCATCGGCTGGGCACGCATCGCGGCGGGGCTCGCGGCCCGCTCGTGCATCATGCGCGCCTGGGCATCGCGCGGATTGCGTGTCTGCACATTGGTCCGTTCATGCGCGAAGCGCTCGCTGTGTCCGGCACGCGCGCGGTCGGCGGAAACAGCGGCGTCGCGCCTTGCGATCGCGGCATCGGGCTGCGCGTTCGCGGCGCTCCGTCCGGAGATCGCAGCGGCACCCTTGCCCCGCACGCCTTCCCGCTCCAAAGCAACCGCCGCATCGCGCGTCGCCGCGCGGCCGATACGGGCCGCACGCGGATCGATCGTCAGCCGCGTCGCGACACTC
>RXJC01000197.1 GCA_003963435.1 Bradyrhizobiaceae bacterium
CATGGGCCAGCATGAACTCGCGGAACGGATCGGTGATCTTCAGATAGGCCTGCTCTTCCGAGATCTCGTTCTTCATCAGCGGCTGGACGCCGGTCTCCCAGGCGCGGTCGAAGGTCGGCGCCATCACGTAGAAGGTCATGAACAGCGCGAGGCTGATCAGCACCAGATTGGCCGGCGTGGTCTGCAGGCCGAGCCCGGCGCGCAGGAACGACAGCGCCACCGCAAATCGGGTGAAGCTCGTCACCATGATGAGCAGCCCCGGCGCCACCGACAGCACCGTGATCAGGGCCATCAGCTGGATGATCCGGCCGCTGGTCGAGCCGTTTCCGGGCGGCAGCAGCGAGTTGAGGTCCGGAATCTGGGCGAGCGCCACTTCGGGCAGCACCACCAGGATCAACGCGAGCAGCAGGACTCTCACTCTCACTGGATCACCAAGGTCTCTATGATCAATTCGCGGATCTTGCCCGACGAGCGGATGTTGGCGCGCTCGGTCAGGTCGTCGCGCAGATGCTGGAGCCCGCGCGATCCCTCGAACTGCGCGACAGACGCCGAGCGCAGGTAAGTGACGATGTCTTCGCTGACGTGGGCCGCCAGGATACCGGCCTCCTCATCGTTCATGCTCTCGGTCACCATGGAGGCTTCGACGCGGGCCCAATTGTTGGCGGGCGCACCGAGGTTGGTCACGATCGGAGACAATTTCCGCAAGCGCGCGCTGCCGGCGTAGCTCGACGCGATCGGCGGCGGGGTCGCGCTCTTCTTCGCGTCGGCGACGCGCTCGGCGGTCGCAAACAGATGCAGGCCGGCCAGCGCCCCCGCGCCGATCGCGACCAGGGTCAGCACCACGATGGCCGCAATCAGGCGCATGACGTCCCCCGCCCCTGCCCGGCCCTTCCGGCGCGACCTTCAGAATGGTGCCACGGCGTCATAGATCCGATGTCCCCATCCTGGCTGCTGCACGTCGGACAGATTTCCACGACCGCCATAGGACACGCGCGCCTCGGCGATCTTCTCGTAGGAGATCGTGTTGGTACGCGAGATATCGCGCGGACGCACGATGCCGCCGACATTGAGCACACGCATCTCCGTGTTGACGCGAAACTCCTGCGAGCCGCTGATCATCATATTGCCGTTCGGCAACACGTCGGTGACGATGGCGGCGATCGAGAGCTTGATGTCCTCGGTGCGGTCGATCTGGCCGTTCCCCTTGATCTGGGTGTTGGTGCTGAGATTGGCGTTGGCCGAGCCCTTGTCGTTCCACCCTGCGACGTCCATCAGCCAGTCCAGACCGAACTTGACCTGCGAATCGCGCGAGCGTCCGGTCTTGTTGTCGAGCTTGGCCTTGTCCTGCATCGAGATGATCACCGTCACGACGTCGCCGGTGCGCCGGGCGCGGGGATCGCGGTAGAGATCGGTGCCGTCGTCCCAGGTCGAGCGATAGCTGACCGGCGTGCGCATGCGCGGCGTCACCGGGATCGGATCGGCCTGGGTCCGGAGACCGCTGCCGACGGGCGACATTTGCGGGCCGGTCAGGACTTCGGCAGGATCGTGCATGCATCCTGCCAGCAGCACGGACGTCAGGACGAGGGAGAGGATGAGGATCGGCTTCTTCATCTATTTGGTCTTTCCGTCGTCCACGCGACGCATCCCGCCAAGCAGGTCGGCAAGATGCGCCGCGCGTGCCGTATCCATCTCGTTGAAGATCGCGCTCGAGCTCCTCGGGCTGAGCTTGGCGAGCACGGCGGCGGCGGTCTCATCCGCCATGCCGGCGATCTGGGTCGCGGCGGCGTCGGGCTTCATGCGCGAATAGATCTCGACGACGCTCGCTTCGGCCTTCTTCAGGAAGTCGTCGCGCAGCGCCATCCATTGCTCGTATTCGGCGCGCTTGGCCTCGACCTCGGCGATCCGCTCGCGCAGCAGGCTCTCGGCTTTTTCCAGCTCCTTGAGCTGCCAGGCCAGCCTCGCATCGACGGCGGGATCGGCAACGTTGCTGCAGAACAGAGCGACATCGTTGTCCCCAGGCGCAGCAACCTGCGGCGGCGCGGGCTTCGGCGGCGCCGTGACATTGCCCGGTTTGGCCGGACGGACCGCTGTGGGCGCAGGTGCAGGCGCAGGGGCGGCCGCCGGCGCGGGCGTCTCGGCAGCAGGCACCGCGCCGGTGGCCGCGGGGCCCGGGTCTTCGGCGGCCCACGCGGCGGCACGGATCGAGGCATTGTCGCCCGGCGCCGTCGCAGCCGGCTGCGGCTTCTGCGGCCCGCCTGTGCGGGCGCGCGCGAAGGACAGCAGGTTGAGCGGCTTCGACGGCCTGGCCTCGTCCAGGGCGAGCCCGGGCGAGGCGCTCGCGAGCAGCGACGCCGCGACCAGCAGGACAAGTTTGGCTTTGTGTTCCAGCGTCAGCATCGGGCCGCGTACGATTCTCGCTCCAGATCTCAGCATTGAGCGACCAAGCTTGCACGACGCTTATGCATCATTGCACGATGACGTCGGCCTGCAGCGCGCCCGCGGTCTTGATCGCCTGGAGGATGGCGATGATGCCCGACGGCTTCAGGCCGATCTGGTTCAGCCCGCGCACCAGGCGCTGCAGATCGACCCCGCTGAGGATCGCCACCTGCGCTCCCGGCTCGTTGGCCTCGACCATTGTCTGCGGAACGACCACCGTCTGCCCCCGCGAGAACGGCGCCGGCTGTGACACAACCGGCATCTCCGTGACGCGAACCGTCAGATTGCCGTGGGTCACGGCAACGGTCGATATCCGCACATCGCGCCCGATCACCACCGTTCCGGTGCGCTCGTTGATCACGACCCGCGCCGGCGTGTCCGGCTCGACCATGAGCTCGCCGATCTCGGCGAGGAAACGGACCGGGCCGATGTGGCGCGGCTTCGACAGCACGATGGTGCGGTAGTCGCGCTCGAACGCGATCTGCGCGCGGTAGCGTCCGCCGGCATAGCGGTTGATGGCGTCGAGGATGCGCGTTGCCGTGACGAAGTCGGGATTCTTCAGCTCCAGCACCAGGAACTCCATTTCGTGGAGAGTTCCCTGCACCGCGCGCTCGACCAGCGCACCGTTCGGGATGCGTCCGGCCGTCGGCGTGCCCTGGCTGACGTTCTGCGCCTGGCCGCCGACGCTGTAACCGGCGACCGTGATCGCGCCCTGCGCCACCGCGTAGACGGCTCCGTCCGCCGCGCGCAGCGAGGTCATCACCAGCGTGCCGCCGAGCAGCGAGGTCGCATCGCCGAGCGAGGACACGGTGACGTCCATGCGCTCGCCGGGCCCGATCGAGGGCGGAAGGTCCGCGGTCACCATCACGGCCGCGACGTTGCGGGTGCGCAGCGTGGTCGGGCGCGGGGGATTGTTGGTGCTCGTGGTCTCGTTCCTGACGTTGATGCCCATGTTCTCGAGCATCGATTGCAGGGACTGCTCCGTGAACGGCGCGTTGCGAAGCGTGTCGCCGGTGCCGTTCAGGCCGATGACGAGGCCGTAGCCGACGATCTGGTTTTCGCGCAGGCCCTTGATGTCCGCGATATCCTTGATGCGGACGGCGGCATGAGCGCTGGCGGCCGAAAGCAGCAGGACGAGCGCGACGAGTATCCTGGTCATGACCCGTCCACGACCTTGACGGTGCCGTCCGGCTGCACGACGCCCCTGATGATGACGCCGGTATCGGTATTGCGCACCGGGATGAGCGCGCCGGCCGCCCCCGATTGCATCGCCGAGCCATAGGTGACGATGGACAGGCCGCTGTCTTCCACCACGACCTTGACCTGCGCGCCGCGGGCGACGGTCCAGGGATCTTCCACCGCATTGCTGGGAATGGGCTGGCCCGGAAACAGCGCGCGCCGCGCCATGCGGCCGACCAGGACCTGGCGCCCCTCGATGAACATGGCAACGCCGAGCAGGCTCGGCGCGAAGGCGCGCTCGGTGATCATGTCGTCCCGGATCAGCTCGCCGGCGCGGATCGAAACCGCCGGCACGGGAAGCCGCTTCTCCTCGGCCAATGCGAACCGCACCGAAGCCAGAATCAGCAGCGCGGCGGCCAACCCGCGCATGATCAGGCCCACCCTGTTCAACATCGAGACACCGGAACTAGCGCAGGCCCTTCGAGACCGTCTGGGCCATTTCGTCCGAGGCCTGGATGACCTTGGCGTTCATTTCGTAGGCGCGCTGCGCCGAGATCAACTCGGTGATCTCCTTGACCGGGTCGACGTTCGAGGCTTCGAGCCATTTCTGGTTGATCTTGCCGTAGCCGGCGTCCCCCGGCAGCCCGACGACCGGCGTGCCGGACGCCGTGGTCTCCTTGTAGAGATTGCCGCCCAGCGGCTCCAGGCCCGCTTCGTTGGCGAAGTTGGCGAGGTTGAGCTGGCCGATCTGGCGCGGGTTCACTTCCGTGTCGAGCTTGGCGAACACCTGGCCGGTGGCGTTGACCGTGACCTCCACCGTCCCCTGCGGGATGGTGACTGCGGGATCCAGCAGATAACCGTCGATCGTGACGAGCTGGCCGCTGGCATTGGTGTTGAACGAGCCCGCACGGGTGTATTGCACCTCGTTGTTGGGTCCGAGCACCTGAAACCAGCCGCGGCCGTTGATCGCGAGGTCGTAAGGGTTGCCGGTCTGCGTCAGCGCGCCCTGGATGTGCAGCTTGCGGATGGCCGCCGACTTGACGCCGAGGCCGAGATTGGCGCCCTCCGGAATCGGCGAGGAGCCGTTGACGTTGGCCACGCCCTGCATGCGGTCCATCTGATAGAACAGATCGGTGAATTCCGCGCGCGCCCGCTTGTACGCCGTCGAGTTGATGTTGGCGATGTTGTTCGCGATGACTTCGATGTTGGTCTGCTGGGCGTTCATGCCCGTGGCCGCAATGGCGAGCGATTTCACTTATCCCACTCCTTCAGATCAAATCGACATCCGAACGACTTCTTGGTAAGCCTGCACGACCTTGTCGCGAACCGCGACCGCCGTCTGCAGGGCCTGCTCCGCCGACATCAGCGCTTCGACCACCCTCCGGGTCGATTCCTTGCCCTGCATCGCCGAGATCGACGCGGCTTCGCCCGCCTTCAGCGTTCCGATCGCGTCGCTTGTCACCTGCTTCATCACCGAGTCGAAGCCGACGTCGTCGGTGGACTGGAGCGCCGTGGTCGCCGCCGGCGAGATCGCCTGGGTCTCGGTCGCGCGGGTCGCGACCTGTCCTGCGGAGATCGCCGTGGATGAAATCGCCTCAAGCATTGTCAGCTCCTCAGAAGGTCGATGGTCATGCCGAGCATCGACCTGACCTGTTTCACGACCTGGAGATTGGCTTCATAGGAACGGTTGACTTCGCGCATGTCGGCCATCTCGATCATCATGTTGACGTTCGGCAGCTTGACGTAGCCGGCCTTGTCGGCGGCCGGATGCCCGGGGTCGTACTCGACGCGGTACGGCGTGGTGTCGACGCCGATCTCCTTGACCTTCGCGAGCTGGGAGCCCGAGGCGCGATCCAGCGCGGCATCGAAGGTGATCGTTTTGCGCTGATAGGGATCGGCGCCGGCGGTGCGCCCCGTCGAGGTCGCGTTCGCGAGATTTTCCGAGACGATGCGCATGCGCGTCGACTGCGCTTCGAGCCCGGAGCTCGCGACCGTCAGGGAGGCGCTCAGTGAGTCCAGCATGTCAATTCACCTCAGGCTTTCGCACCGGCCAGGATCATGCGGTGGAACGACCGCACGATCGCCGAATTCATCGAATAGTCGCGATTGACGTCGCTGCCCTTGATCATCTCCTGCTCGAGGCTGACGGAGTTGCCGGAGTGGACCACTTCCCAGCTGTCCTTCTTCGCGGTCGCGCGCGTGTCGGTCTCGGCTGGGGACAACTGCATGTGCGACGGCGACGTGGTGGCGAGCCTCACCGGCATGGTGTCCAGCACCTTGTTGAAGGGTTCGACGTCGCGCGCCCGAAAGCCGGGCGTGTTGGCGTTGGCGACGTTGGTGGCGATGGTCGACTGGCGGAGCTCGAGATAGCGCGCCTGCGACGATGCGAGTTCGAAGAGATAAAGCGGTCCCACGACAGCCCCGTTCTGGTCCATTCGGGGAGAAGCCTAGGGCGTTAAGCTTTCGTCAAGCTGTTGGGCCGGACGTCGTCCTCGGAATTCTACTGGACCTTCTCGGTGCGCGGCGCCTGCTTCGACTGCAGGAAGTAGATGATCTCGGCGACGGGACGGAAGAACTCCGCCGGAATCACCTGGTCGACCTGGACCGCCTCGTAGAGCGCGCGCGCCAGCGCCTTGTTCTCGATGACGGGAATCCGGTTCTGCTCGGCGACCTCGCGGATCTTCAGCGCGATCACGTCCATGCCCTTGGCCACCACGAGCGGCGCTGGATTTTCCTCGCGGTTGTAGCGTAGCGCGATCGCGAAGTGCGTCGGATTCGCGATCACCAGCGTCGCGCGCGCTGCGGAGGCGATCATCCGCTGCCGCGAGCGGTCACGCGCCAGCGAGCGCAGGCGTGCCTTGACCAGCGGATCGCCCTCGGCCTGCTTGTGCTCGTCCTTGATCTCCTGCTTGGTCATGCGCAGTTCGCGCCGCCAGTGGAAGCGCGCCCAGGCCAGGTCGATCGCGACCAGCACGATGGTCGCGATGCAGATCGCCGAGACGATCCGCATCGCGATGTTGAGGATCATCTCCGGCAACGCGACCGGATCGGTATACATCGCCTCGAACGCCTTCGCCTCCGACGCGCGCAGCACGACGACCACCACCGAGGTCACCGCGGCCAGCTTGAACAGAGACTTGGCGAACTCGACGAGCCCTCGCGTTCCGAATAGCCGGCTCCAGCCACTGACCGGAGAGATTCGCGACAGTTCCGGCTTGATCCGCTCCAGCACGAAGCGCGGCGCGTTCTGCAGCAGGGAGGAGGCGAGCCCGAACACCATGAGGATGACGACCAGCGGCACCAGGAAGCGCAGCGCCTGCAGGCCGACCACGGTGAGCAGGTTCTGCGCGTCCGCACCGGTCGCGAGCGGGAAACCTTCGGGATCGTCCAGAAGGCTCGTCAAGGCCGGCGTCAATTGCTGCACGCCCTGACCGATCAGGAACGCCTGAATGACCAGCAGCGCGGCCATCGAGGCGAAAATAGAGGCCTCCCGAGAGACCGGGATCTTGCCCTGTTCGAGCGCATCACGGACTTTCTTCTCGGTCGGCTCTTCTGTCTTGCTCTCCTGATCGGATGATTCTGCCATGCCCGTTCAGCGGTCAGCGGAAGACCAGCTCATCCTCCTGCTCGGGGTTGAGCTCGATTTCACCCTTCTCAGCAAGCTCGAGCGCGAGATCGGTGATCACGCGCCGCGCCTCCAGCACGTCGCGCTGGTTCGAGGGCTCGCCGATGGCGAGCTCGTGCTCGACGACGCGGCGGACGCGCGATGCGACCGAGGACAGGATCAGTTCGCGGAAATGCTTGTCGGTGCCCTTCAATGCGATGACGATGCGGTCGGTCGGCACCTGATCAAAGATCATGGTGCGCGCCTTCGGCGTCAGGTTGGTGACGTCGTCGAAGGTGAACAGCAGCTCCTTCAGCACTTCGGCCGACTTCGGCCGCTTCTCCGACAGGCTCTTGAGCATGTCCTCGATATGGCCGCGCTCCATCTTGTTGATGATGTCGGCGACGCGCGCGTAGGTGTCGGCGCCGAGGTTACGGGCGAAATTGAGCGTCAAATCTTCGTGCAGCGTCTTCTCGAGCACCTTCATCGCATCGTCGACGATCGGCTTGAGGCTGAGCACGCGTCGCATCAGCTCGTTGCGCAGGCTCGACGGCAGCTGGCTCATCACCTTGGCGGCGCAGGACGGCTTGACCTTGGACAGGATCAGCGCCGCAGTCTGCGGATGCTCCTTGGAGAGGTAGGTCGCCAGCGAATTTTCCGACACCGACGAGACGCGATCCCACACCGACCGGCTCGAATTGC
>RXJC01000377.1 GCA_003963435.1 Bradyrhizobiaceae bacterium
TTGCGGATCCCACACATTCGATGTCATCGCCCGCCTTGTGCGCACTTGCGCACTGGGGCGGGCGATCCAGTACTCCGAGACGCCAAAGAGATTCTGAGAAGCCCCGGCGTACCGGATTCCCCGCCTGCGCGGGGAATGACAGCGGTGAGGCGGCGGCACTGGGGGCGCTCATCAACGCACGGCGCTAGTGCCCATGCTCCGGCAGCGTCACCCCGAACACCTTCACCAGATCCGTCACCTGCTCCGGCGACAGATATCGCGGGTTCATCCCGCGCAGCAGCAGATACAGCTTGGCCGTTTCCTCCAGTTCCTCGGTCGCGAACACCGCGGCTTCCAGCGTGTCGCCGGCGACGACCGGGCCGTGATTGGCGAGCAGCACCGATGAATATTTCCCGGCCAGCCCCTTGATCGCATCGGCCACCGCGGGATCGCCGGGGCGGTAATAGGGCACGAGCGCGGTGGCGCCGCATTTCATCAGGTAATAGGCCGTCATCGGCGGCAGCGCGGCGCGCGGATCGATCTCGGGCAGCATCGACAGCGCGACGGAATGTGTGGAGTGCAGATGCACGATCGCGCGGGCGCTGCCGCGCGTGTCGTAGAGCGCATTGTGCAGCGGAACTTCCTTGGTCGGGGCATCGCCCGACACCAGCCGGCCCTGATCGTCCAGCCGCGACAGCTTCGCCGGATCAAGGAAGCCGAGCGAGGCATTGGTCGGCGTCACCAGCCAGCCGCCACCGTCCAGCCTGACGCTGATATTACCGGAAGAGCCCGGCGTCAGCCCGCGCTCGAACAGGGACCGTCCGAAGCGGCAGATGTCCTCGCGCAACCGCGTCTCGCTGCTGTCTTCAGTCCTCATGGCCGTCATGTCCGCTTGTCTCACGCTTTGGCAGCGCGGCCAAGCCGTGATATCGGTTCGCCGAGCCGCCGCAAAGGCCGGCCGTCCAGGAAACGTTCGCAAGGGTCAGTTGCATATGTCCGCCTCCACGTCTCAAAACCAGCGCATCGCCGTCGTCGGGCTCGGCTCGATGGGGTTTGGCATGGCGACCTCGCTGAAGCGCGCCGGCCACGCGGTCACCGGCTGTGACGTCTCGGCCGACGCAGTGGCGCGCTTTGTGAAGGAGGGCGGGGCGGGGGCCAGGACTCCGGCCGAGGCCGCCAAGGACGCCGACATCGTCGTCAGCGTCGTCGTCAATGCCGCCCAGACCGAGGCGATCCTGTTCGGCAAGGATGGTGCCGCCGAGACCATGCCGAGGGGCAGCGTGTTCGTCTCCTCCGCGACCATGGACCCTGAGGTGGCGCGGCGCCTCGCCAAGCAGCTGGAGGCGACGGGCCGGCATTATCTGGATGCGCCGATCTCCGGCGGCGCGCAGCGCGCCGCGCAAGGCGAACTGACGATCCTGGCCTCCGGCAGCCCCGCTGCGTTTGCGAAAGCGCGGCCGGCGCTCGATGCCATGGCGGCCAAGCTCTACGAGCTCGGCGATGCCGCAGGTCAAGGTGCCGCGTTCAAGATGATCAACCAGCTGCTCGCCGGCGTGCACATCGCCGCCGCCAGCGAAGCCATGGCTTTCGCGGCCAAGCAGGGCCTCGACATCCGCAAGGTCTACGAGGTGATCACGGCCTCCGCCGGCAATTCCTGGATGTTCGAGAACCGCATGCCGCACGTGCTCGATGGCGATTACACGCCGCGGAGCGCCGTCGAGATTTTCGTCAAGGATCTCGGCATCATCCAGGACATGGCGCGCAGCGCCCGATTCCCCGTGCCGGTCTCGGCCGCCGCGCTCCAGATGTTCCTGATGACATCGGCCGCCGGCATGGGCCGCGACGACGACGCGTCGGTGGCGCGCATGTATGCGCAGGTCACCGGCGTGAAGCTGCCCGGCGACAAGTAAGCTTGAGGGGATTTCGATGCCGCGTTTTGCCGCCAATCTCTCGATGATGTTCACCGAGGTGCCGTTCCTCGATCGTTTCGATGCCGCTGCGCAAGCCGGCTTCACCGCGGTCGAGTTTCTCTTTCCCTACGAGCATCCCGCCGAGGCGGTTGGCGAGCGGCTCAAGCGCAACGGCCTGACCCAGGCGCTGTTCAACCTGCCGCCGGGCGACTGGAATGCCGGCGAGAAGGGCTTTGCGGCGCTGCCGGCGCGATTCAACGATCTCAAGGCGAGCCTGGAGACGGCGCTGCCTTATGCCAAGGCGACCGGCGTCAAGCGCCTGCATTTGATGGCCGGCATCGCCAACCGCGGCGAACGTGTCGCGATCGAGGCGTTCTACAAGTCGGTGGCCTGGGCCGCGGAATTCTTCGCGCCCCACGGCATCGACGTCGTGATCGAGCCGATCAACGCGCGCAACGTGCCGGGCTACTTTCTCAACGATTTCGGCTTCGCGCGCGACCTGATCCAGGAGCTGAGGCTTTCGAACCTGAAGCTCCAGTTCGACATCTATCACTGCCAGATCATCCATGGCGACGTGACGATGCGGCTGCGCGAGATGATGCCGATCATCGGCCACGTCCAGATCGCCAGCATCCCCTCGCGCAACGAGCCTGATGGCGAGGAGCTGAACTACCCGTTCCTGTTCGCTGAACTCGACCGTCTCGGCTATGCCGGCTTCGTCGGCTGCGAATACAATCCGCGCGGCAAGACCACCGACGGCCTTGCCTGGTTCAAGCCTTACGCTGGAGTGAAGCCGTGACACTTGCGTTGGGCTGCATTGCTGACGACTACACCGGCGCCTCCGATCTCGCCAACACGCTGACGCGCGCCGGCCTGCGCACCGTGCAGACCATCGGCGTGCCCGCGGACGATCTCGCGCTGCCCGAGGTCGACGCGGTCGTCGTGTCCTTGAAGAGCCGCTCGATCGAGGCCGGCCTTGCCGTCACGCGTTCGCGCGCGGCGGACAAATGGCTGCGCAGCCGTGGTGTGCACCATGTCCTGTTCAAGATCTGCTCGACTTTCGATTCCACCGACGCCGGCAATATCGGTCCCGTGATGGACGCGCTGCGCGCCGATTGCGGCGAGGCGAACGTGCTGGTGACGCCGGCCTTTCCGGAGACCGGACGCACCGTGTACCAGGGCAATTTGTTCGTCGGCGCGGTGCCGCTCAACGAGAGCCCGCTGAAGGACCATCCGCTCAACCCGATGCACGATTCCAACCTGGTGCGCGTGCTCGCGCGCCAGAGCAGCACGCAGATCGGCCTGGTCGATCTCGGCACCGTCGCGCGCGGCGCTGCGGCCGTGCGGGCACGGCTGGCTGAACTCGCGGACAAGGGCGTCGGCGCCGCCATCATCGACGCCGTGTTCGACCGCGACCTCGAGACCATCGGCCTCGTCGCCGGGGAGCATCGCCTCTCGGTCGGCGCCTCCGGCATGGGCATCGGACTTGCGCGCGCGCTGGTGTCGACGGGCAAGGTCAAGCCCTCTGCCGCGAGCAGCGATTCGGGAGCCGCCGTCGGCGGACCTGCAGCGTGTCTTGCCGGAAGCTGCTCGCAGGCGACCCTCAGGCAGATCGCCAGCGCTGAGAAAATCATGCCGGTGCTCCATCTCGACCCCGACCGTATTCTTACGGGGTCGGATGAAGCGCAGCGCGCGCTGAGTTGGGCAAGGCCCCGGCTGGCCGAGGGCCCGGTGCTGATCGCGTCGAGCTCGACACCGGAGCAAGTCGCCGCCCTGCAGGCCCGCCACGGCCGCGATGCCGCCGGCTACGCCATCGAGCAGGCGATGGCCGATATAGCGGAAAACCTAGTAAAATCAGGTGTTCGGCGGCTGATCGTCGCCGGGGGCGAGACCTCCGGTGCGGTCGTCGATCGCCTCGAGATTCCCGGCTTCCTCGTCGGCGCGGAGATTGCCGCAGGCGTTCCGGTGCTGCGCGCCGTCGGTGCTCAAGCAGGCGACATGCTGCTCGCATTGAAGTCCGGAAACTTCGGTGGGCCCGAGTTTTTCGCTGATGCGCTTAGGCTCATGCGCTGAGCGCAGAACGTCTTTAGTTCCCTGTTCATTTCTTTCGACTTCCTTACTCGCAAGGAGTCGCAATTCACGTTTGCGCAGAAGGTCTGCGGTCGACGTTGGCGCTGCTCCCCTTTTGGTTGATTCCTAGAGCTTCCGACGCGCTCGCGCGCCAGCACAACGAGACCCGATTATGTTTGCCAAGCTTTCCATCCGCGCCAAGATCATCAGCGTCGTGGCGTTCCTGCTGGTCGCGATGACCGGCATGGGCCTGCTCGCCATCATGAAGATGCGGTCGATGAACGCCAACACCGTCGACATCACCACCAACTGGTTGCCGAGCGTCAGGGTGATCGGCGACCTCCGCGCTGCAGTCATCACCTACCGGAACGTGGTGCGCCAGCACATGCTGGCCGAAGCTCTGGACGACAAGCTCGTGGTGGAGAAGACCGCCGCCACCGTGTCCGAGGCGCTCGCCAAGACGCGCAGCAAGTACGAGGCCATGATCAGCTCCCCGGAGGAGCGGGCGCTCTACGGCCAGTGGTCCAAGCTCTGGGACGACTACAAGAAGGGCACCGAGGAGGTGATGGCCTTGTCGCGCAAGGAGGCCGGCAAGATCCCGCGCGAGGCGCAGGAGCTCAACTCCAAGACGGTCAACAAGATCGGACTGCAGGCGGATGAGGTCCTGAACAAGGACATCGAGCTCAACACCAAGGGCGGCGAACACGCCGCTCAGGATGCCGCCGACAGCTATTCCTACGCGTTCATGCTGGTTTCGGTCATTCTCGGCGCCGCCGTCCTGATCGGCATTGCTCTCAGCTTCTATCTCGTCCGCGACGTCTCCAGCGGCATCGCTTCCATCACCGAGCCGATGCAGGCGCTGGGCAAGGGCGACCTTTCCGCCGAGGTCCCGCATCGCGGCGAGAAGACCGAGATCGGCGCCATGGCTGACGTGCTCCAGATCTTCAAGGAGGCGCTGATCGCCAAGAAGGCCGCCGACGAAGCCGCTGCCGCGGACGCCGAAGCCAAGATCGAGCGCGGACGCCGCGTCGACAACATCACCCGCGAATTCGAAACCATGATCGGCGAGATCGTCCAGACCGTGTCGTCGGCCTCGACCCAGCTGGAGGCCTCCGCCTCGACGCTGACGTCGACGGCCGACCGCTCCCAGCGGCTGGCGACGACGGTTGCCAGCGCGTCGGAGGAGGCTTCGACCAACGTGCAGTCCGTGGCCTCGGCGACGGAGGAGATGGCCTCGTCGGTCGGCGAGATCAGCCGTCAGGTGCAGGAATCGGCGCGGATGGCGGGCGATGCCGTCGGCCAGGCGCGCGCCACCACCGAGCGCGTCAGCGAGCTGTCCAAGGCGGCCGCCCGCATCGGCGACGTCGTCGAGCTGATCAACACTATCGCGGGCCAGACCAATCTGCTGGCGCTGAACGCGACCATCGAAGCGGCGCGCGCGGGCGAGGCCGGCCGCGGCTTCGCGGTGGTGGCCTCCGAGGTGAAGGCGCTCGCCGAGCAGACCGCCAAGGCGACCGGCGAGATCGGCCAGCAGATCTCCGGCATCCAGGCCGCGACCAACGATTCGGTCGGCGCCATCAAGGAGATCTCCTCGACCATCGAGCGTCTGTCGGAGATTTCCTCGGC
>RXJC01000125.1 GCA_003963435.1 Bradyrhizobiaceae bacterium
GACAAGTACCACGCCGTCGTCAAGTTCGACGTCGCCACCGGCACCCAGGCCAAGGCCAAGCCGAACGCGCCGGCCTACCAGAACGTGTTCGGCCAGAGCCTCGTCAAGGAAGCCCAGAAGGACGACAAGATCGTCGCCATCACCGCGGCGATGCCGTCGGGCACCGGCGTCGACATCTTCAACAAGGCTTTCCCCGATCGCACCTTCGACGTCGGTATCGCCGAGCAGCACGCGGTGACGTTCGCCGCGGGTCTCGCGACGGAAGGCTACAAGCCGTTCTGCGCGATCTACTCGACCTTCCTGCAGCGCGGCTACGACCAGATCGTGCATGACGTCGCGATCCAGAGCCTGCCCGTCCGCTTTGCCATCGACCGCGCCGGCCTTGTCGGTGCCGACGGTGCGACTCACGCCGGCTCGTTCGACAACGCCTATCTCGGCTGCCTGCCCAACATGGTGATCATGGCAGCTAGCGACGAGGCCGAGCTGGTGCACATGGTGGCGACCCAGGTCGCGATCAACGACCGTCCGAGCTCGCTGCGCTATCCGCGCGGTGAAGGCCGCGGCGTCGAGATGCCCGAGGTCGGCATTCCCTTGGAGATCGGCAAGGGCCGCATGATCCGCCAGGGCAGCAAGATCGCCCTGCTCTCCTTCGGCACGCGCCTCGCCGAATGCGAGAAGGCCGCCGACGAGCTCGCCGCCCACGGCCTGTCGACCACGATCGCGGACGCGCGCTTCATGAAGCCGCTCGACACCGAGCTGGTGCTCAAGCTTGCCCGCGACCACGAGATCCTGATCACGATCGAGGAAGGCTCGGTCGGCGGCTTCGGCTCGCATGTCGCGCAGTTCCTGACCGACCAGGGCGTGCTCGACAGCGGCATGGTCAAGTTCCGCTCGATGGTGCTGCCCGACGTGTTCCAGGACCACGACACTCCGGCCGCGATGTACGCCCGCGCCGGTCTCGACGCCAAGGGCATCGTCGCCAAGGTGTTCGAGGCGCTCGGCAAGGACGTGAAGGCCGAGACGGTCAAGCTCGCTTGATCGTCGCGGCAGACGCTGAACTCCACCTCTCGCATCGGGAGAGGTGTTGCACCGCGCTCGGCGTCGGCAGGTTCGTCTCATGAAAATCTATCTGGCAGGTCCCGACGTGTTCCTGCCGGATGCGATCGAGATCGGCCGCCGCAAGGTCGATATCTGCGCCGCGCACGGCCTCACCGGCCTCTATCCCCTCGACAACGCCATCGATCTTGCCGCGCCCGACGCCGCGCGGCAGATCTTCTGCGGCAACGAGGCGATGATGGACGCGGCCGACGCCATCATTGCCAACCTGACGCCGTTCCGCGGCGCCGGCGCCGATCCCGGCACCGTCTACGAGCTGGGCTACATGGCCGGGCGCCGCAAGCTCTGCCTGGCCTATTCCAACGATGGCGCCGCCTATGCCGACCGCGTCTCGCGCTTCATGGAGGTCACCTCCGAGGATGGCCGGCTGGTCGATGCGCAGGGGCTGACGGTCGAGGATTTCGGCCTCGTCGACAACCTCATGATGATCCATGCGCTGGAGCTGCACGGCTGCCCGCTGGTGACGCCGGCGACGATGCCGATCGACGTCTGGCACGATCTCGCCGCGTTCGAGACTTGCGTCCGGATGGCAGCCGCGCGATTGGTTGCTACATAAGCACCAGCCCTATCTGGAGAGTCGATTGTCCCCTGCCCGCAAGCGCGCGGATGTGCTTTTGGTCGAGCGCGGCCTGTTCGAGAGCCGGGCGCGGGCGCGCGCGGCCATCGAGGCTGGGCTGGTCACCGCCGACGACAAGCAGGTTTCAAAGCCCTCGGAGACGATCGCCGAAGACGCGGTGATCCAGGCCGAGCCCGCGCATCCCTATGTCTCCCGCGGCGGCGTCAAGCTCGCCGGCGCGCTGGAGCGCTATCCAATTGAGATCGAGGACCATGTCTGCCTCGACGTCGGCGCCTCCACCGGCGGCTTCACCGAGGTGCTGCTGGCCAACGGCGCGAGCCTGGTGTTCGCGATCGACGTCGGCACCAGCCAATTGCATCCCACGCTGCGCGGTCATTCCAAGATCGTGTCGATGGAGGCGACCGACATCCGCAGCTATGACGGCAAGCGGCTGCCGGCGCGGCCCGATGTGGTCGTCATCGACGTCAGCTTCATTTCGCTCAAGACGGTGCTGCCGGTGGCGCTTTCCCTCGCCGCCGCGCCGATGAGCCTGCTGGCGCTGATCAAGCCGCAATTCGAGGCTGACAGGAAGCACAACAAGAAGGGCATCGTCCGCGACGCCGCCGTGCACCAGGAGATTTGCGACGACATCGCCGCCTTCGCCGCTTCGCTCGGCTGCACCGGCATCGAGGTATTTCCCTCCTCGATCGCAGGTGGCGACGGCAATGTCGAATTCTTCATGGGCGCGCGCCGTGGTTGAGCGCCTGATCATCGACCATGTCGGCCATCGCGGGGACGGGGTCTCGCTCACCGCGGGCGAAGCTGTCTACGTGCCCTATACGCTTGGCGGCGAGACGGTCGAGGTCGATCACGTCGTGGGCCACCATCCCGATCGCCGCAAGCTGCTCGCGGTCGAAGTCGCAAGCCCGGAGCGCGTTGAGCCGTTCTGTCCGCATTTCGGCGTCTGCGGCGGCTGCGCGATCCAGCATTGGGCCGTGGAGCCCTATCACGCCTGGAAGCGCGGCATCGTGGTGGAGACGCTGGCGCAGGCCGGCGTCGATTGCGAGGTCGCGCCGCTGCTCGATGCCCATGGCGCCGGCCGCCGGCGCATCACCCTGCACGGCCGCTTCGGCACGCATGACATCCTCAAGGTCGGCTTCTCGGCGACGAGCTCGCACGATGTCATCCCGATCGACCGATGCCCCATCCTCGATCCCGCGCTCGACGGCGCGCTCGATGCCGCCTGGGCGCTCGCCGAACCGCTGACATCGAAGATGCCGGTGACCAAGCCGCTCGACATCCAGGTTACCGCCACCAGCAACGGCCTCGATGTCGACGTGCGCGGCTCCGGCCCCCTGCCGACGTCGCTGGTGACGGTGCTGTCCCGCGTCGCCGAACAGCACCGCCTGGCACGGCTGACGCGGCACGGCGAGCTGGTGCTGCAACGCCTGCCGCCAACGGTGAAGATGGGCCGTGCCGAGGTGACGTTGCCGCCGGGCTCTTTCCTGCAGGCGACAGTGGCGGGCGAGGAAACGCTGGCGGCGCTTGTTGCGGAGCGCATCGGCAAGGCCAAGGAGGTTCTCGACCTTTTCTGCGGCGTCGGCCCGTTCGCGCTACGGCTCGCCGAGACAGCGCGCGTCACCGCCTACGACAGCGACGCCGGCGCGGTCGCCGCGCTGGCAAAAGCCGCGCGCACACCGGGCCTGAAGCCGATCAAAGCCGAGCCACGCGATCTGTTCCGCCGCCCGCTGATACCGCAGGAGCTGCGCGACGTCGACGCCGTGGTGTTCGATCCGCCACGCCAGGGCGCGCAAGCGCAGGCGCTGAAACTTGCCGCGAGCAAGGTGCCCGTCGTGGTCGCGGTCTCCTGCAACCCCGCGACCTTCGCCCGCGACGCGCGTCTGCTGATCGACGGCGGGTATCGGCTGGAGGCGGTGGTGCCGGTTGATCAATTCCGCCACACGCCGCATGTCGAGCTGGTGGCGAAGTTCGGGCGCTAGAGCATGATCCGGAAAAGTGCGTAGCGGTTTTCCGAAAAGGTCATGCTTAAACAACAACCTAAAGCGCGATGGCGATTCATCCCGATCGCATCGCGCTTTAGGTAGCCGCGCAGGTTAGGGTCCGTTCGTCAGAACGCGATCCGCAGTCCGCCACGGCCGGAATAGGCGACGCTCGAATCCGACAGCTTGAGATATTCACCCGCCATGAACAGGCAAGCCGGTCCCAACGTGACATCGAGCCCCGCGCCGCCGAACACACCCCAAACGTCGTTGGCGCCGGGAAGCAGAAACGGCACAGGCTGGCCGAGCAGAGTCAAATTGACGGACGCATTTCCGACTCGCTGAAGCCCCGTCACGCCTGCGCGCAAACTGCCGCTCAGCCACGCCGTCCGATCGACGAGGGTGGTGGCCGAGAGCTTCAACTCCCCGCGCTCCTCCAGTCCGGAGAGAGTATGGCTGCCGATCGTGGCATTCGCGGTGGCTCCGCTCTCGTTGAAGCCGCCGAGCCGGCCGGCAAGATAACGGATGCGTGCTACGGGGGTCAGCGTCCAGACCGTCCCGCCCGTCCGGCCCAGGCCGATGCGATGCCCCAGTGCGAATTCCGGGACGGCATAGGTTCCGGAATTACTCGCGATCGCGGTCTCGATACCGCCGGCAACGAGGTTGTTGGAGATGAGACGGGAGCCGCGCTGGTCGATATGACCGAGCTGCAGCATCATGTCCATAAAGGTCGCCCCGAAGGTGCCGCGCGCGAACCCTCCGCCGAACACGATGTCGGCGCTCGTGGTCGCGAGATTGAAGTCTTCGCTGGTCTGCATCGCGCCGCCTCCAACGAAAGCGCCGAGACGCAAATGCGAACCGGCCTGCCAGTCGCCACCGATCAGTCCGCCTTGGAAGCGGCTGGTACTGTGCAGCAGCGTCCCGGTCGCCGGTTGGTCGCGTTCCCCGGCAAATCCGCGTGCCCAGAGGCTTGTGCCACCGGCATAGAGCGCCGTTGCCCCTTGCGGCGTGATTGCAGCGAAGGCCTCGCGCGCATCGCGCTTCGGGCCGGGCGGCGCGGCATAGAAGAGTGGCTCGCTGGTTGCAGCGGGAGAAGCATCCGCGTTCGGCAACGCTGAGGACACTGCCGAAGTGAAGGCCAGCAGATTGCGATCCAGGACTCCGAACGGCGTGGAATCGAACGTGACGACCTGTGAACCGCTCACCACATAGGGTGTCGTCGAGCTCACGATCGCCCCTGCAAGCGAATTGAACGTGTAGTTGAAGTTGCCGCCCCGGAAGCTCACCCCGTCTGCGCCACCGCCGAGGTCGATCCGGCCGATGATGCGGGAGCCCGGCAGCGAGGTCAGCGTGTCCGTCGAGGCGCCGAGCGACAACGCAAGACTTGCAGTGTCGGCGGCCGCAATCACGCCGGCATTGGTGATATCGGCGGAGCTGGCGTAGATCGTTGAGGCGCCGGCGGCCTTCACCGAGATCGTACCGCTATTGAACAGCGTGAGCTGGTTTGACGTGATGGCGATCCCCTGTCCCGTGATCGTGCCGGAATTGTTGACGCTTGTGTTGCCGGAGTCGATCGCGACCGAATTCGACAGGATCGAGCCGCTGTTGTCGATCACGGCATTGGCGACGGCAAGTGCCGCAAAGCCGCCGAAGATCGTGCCGCTGTTCGATAGCCTGACGGTCCCGGATGATGCGATGCCGTAGTTGCCGCCGGAGATCGATCCGCTATTGGTGATGTCGCCTGCACCGGTCAGGCTGATCGCGCGGTTGGCACTCCCGACGATCGTCCCCGAATTGACGATGGTCGCGGCGGACGCCACGATGCCGTCCGAACCGCCGCGAACAAGCCCGGACGTGGTCAGCGTCAGGCTTCCAGCCAGATCGATGGCCGGGCCGGCGCTCGCCACGATGGAGCCTGAATTTCCGATCGTCGCCGTCGTGCCATGAATGGCGGACGTGACTCCGCTGACGAGACCTGAATTGGCCAGACTCGTCAACGTCGCGACGTCGATCGCTGTCGTCGTCGCGGAGGTGATGGATCCGGCATTGCTGATCTCCGCGAGCGGAGCGACGATGGCAGCCGTCTGCGCGTTGATCGTCCCTGTCGCCGTATTGAAGAGCGAGAGACGAACTGCCACGTCGATGCCCGTGTCTCCGGTCCCGCTGATCATTGCGGCATTCGTGATCGACGCGACGTCGGCGAAGATTCCGAAGAAGCCGGTGACTGTCCCGAAATTGTCCAGGGTCAGATTGCCCCCGGCGGTCGTGATTCCGATTCCCGTGCCTGCAATGCTGCCCCGGTTGGTCACGATCGCCGTTGCGGCATCGACGCCAATACTTCCCGCCAGCGTACCGTCGTTGACCACCGTTCCGGCATTGAACCCCGCAGCTGCGCTCGCATTGGTCACGGTGCCTCGATTGATCAGGCTGCCGGTATTGAATGCGACCCCGCCTGACAGCGATGCGCCGTTGTCAACGGTGACGTTGAGGTTGGAGAACCCGAAGCCGCCATAGCCGCCGGCCGTTACGCCGGTGCAGAGCGCGGAGACCCCGTTTCCCGCAGGAGGCGTACAGGCTGCCTTGGCAGGCCCGCCGGCAAGGATCGCCGCGCAGGTGCCGGCGACAGCCGACAAGAGAAGTCGAGAGATCGCAGGACCCGTAGTCGACGCCATGAGCGATGAGCATCCGCCAATTCGACGCGCTCTCAGGTCAGGCGCGCTTCAATGATTCCTACGTCGCGACGTAAACCGCCGCAATCGGCAGGGATGTTGCGGCCATCCGCTTATGTTCCGATTGTGGCCAATCCGCCACATTCGTGCGGCGAATGGGCGCATCGCCGCGGGTCACCGACTACGTGCTCGAAAGCAACTCGGCGCAACCGCGCGACAAGGCCTTCGTGCGCGAGTTCGTGAGCTAAATCCGCTTCAGCGAGGCGGAGACGCTCGCGAGCATGGACGGGTTGTTCGCGTCCGCCTCCGGAGACCCCTTGCTGCCGTCACGGCCGGCGCGGCAAGATTCTGCTCGAACGACAACCTGAAGCGCGATGACGATTCATCCCAATCGCATCGCGCTTTAGCGCCGTAACCCGCTCAGCGCCGGCGACTCGCCCGGCAGCATGTTCGACCGGATGTCGCTGTCCATGCGACTCGAATCCTGCTGGATGAAACCGGCGCCGAACGACAGGCTGAGATTGGACGTCGGCTTGAACTCGACGCCCGCAAATGCGCCGGTGCCGGGTGCTGCGCCTGAGGTCAGCGGCGCAACCGAGCTGCCGATGCCATTGCCATATTTCATCGTGTCGAATCCGGCGAAGAACGTCACGGGCACGCCGCCCGCGGTCTTGGTGGTGTAGCCGAACTGCGTACTGTCAAAAGACAGCGCGCTGAAATTGCCGGCAACTCCGCTCTGGCCAAGTCCGGTCTGACTGAGGCCGCTCCAATTGAGGTTGCCGCGCTGGCTGCCGACGAAGAAGCCATTCGTCGCGCCGCTGCGCCAATCCGCATCGCCGGCGTTGAAGCCGGTGAGACTGCCGTAAATATCGGAACTCTGGCCGACGCTACCGCCGAGGCCGAAAGGCCCGCCGGGGATCCAATATCGCAGCGGCGCGACCTGGGCCTGAACCGGTGCTGCGGCCAGGCAAAGCACAGCGAGCAGGATTGCAGGAGCGGGAAAACGAGCGAGGCTGGACATTCCGGTGACCGTCAGTGAACGCTCTTGTTGTGCGCTTTCGGCCTCGCGAATGCCAGCAAGGTACCTTGGCGAGATCGAGAACGCGGCGCCACAGGCCAAGGATGCCGCGCTCAGGCCGTCCTGTCCAGCGTGGACGATGAATCGGCCGGCGGATATTTCGTCACGGGAACAACGAAGGATTTTGTGCCGACCTGATAGATGACCTTGCCGTTCTGCCCGTCGTCGGTCGCGATCTGCGCCTGCCCGAACATGATGACGTTTTTGTAGACGTAGCCGGTGCCCTGGCGGGTGACGCCGTCGGTGGTGACGCTGACCTGGGCTTCCTTGCCGTCGACCGAGAGCACCTTGAAGCTCGCGCTCTTGCCGTTGTCGGGGGAATAGCCGCCCCAGCTTCCCATGAGACGGCTGTCGGAAGCCGGCGGGGCCTGCTTCTCGAGATTGGCGGTCTGCTTGCCGGCGCCTCCGAAGGAGAACAGCATCACCATGTTCTTGCCGTCCTTGGTTCCGACCGTGATCCCGCCAAAGGTGATGAGCGTGCCCTGAACCTCGGCAAAGCCGCGCTCGGTGTGGCCGTTATGGGTATATTCGACCTGCGCCCGGGCGCCGCGGATGTTCACGACCTTGAAGCCGACGGGCTGGTTGTTGCCGACCCAATTGCCCTTCCAATCGCCGACCAGAGCGCTCTGATGATACAGGCGCTCGTTGGCGGGCGAGATCTGGTTGGTGCTCGATGTGACGACGGCCATTGGATTGCTCGGACGGGCCTGACAAACCCGCTCTCGTTTGCCTCGGCAATGTCAGGATGCCGACTGGAAACGAACGGAAACCATGCGATTAGGGCCCTCCGCCGGTTAACGAGCGGTTAAGCTCCAGCATCGGCCGGGTAGGCAAAAGGTCACAGCCGGAGTGGTATCCCTCTAGCGTCCCCAGCGATCCGACCAGATCTTCTCGCCGATCAGGCAGTTGACGCGCGGCTCCTTGTCGGCGACGCGCATCACTGGACGCTCCGGCGTGCGGCCGGCGACCTCCATCAGCAGCTTGGTGCGGATCGCTTCCTTGAACTTCTCGCGGTCCTTGATCGTGATGACGAAGGAGCCGGGACCGCCGATGACGCAGTCCTCGTAGTAGAAATCGAGATTGTCGATATCCATGGTCGAATAGGACGGCTCCTTGACCATGACCGGCAGGCCGTTGATGACGATGCCCTTCTCGAGCGCGGCGTCGCGCGCCACCGTGACCGGACCACCATTGTTGTTGGGGCCGTCGCCGGAAATGTCGATGACCCGGCGCAGCCCCCGATACGGATCCTCGTCGAACAGCGGCATCGCGAACATGATCGCGCCCGAGATCGAGGTGCGCGAGGCGCGCCGGATCGGCGTCTTCATGATCTCGGCGGCGACCGCATCCGCCGTCTCCGGGCCATCGACCAGCCGCCAGGGAATGATGATTTTCTGGTCGCTCGAGGCGGCCCACTCGAAATAGGTCACGGCGATCCGGCCATTCGGACCGAGCTTCAGCGCCTGCAGGAACTCCTTCGACTGGATCGCCTGCGCATAGCCCTCGCGCTGGATCGCGAGCTCGTCCATGTCCATGGAATAGGACACGTCGACCGCAAGGATCAGCTCGACGTCGACCGTCTGCGCATCTCTGTCGGCCGCCAACCGCTGCGGTTGATTTTTCGGCGGTTCGAATTTCGGCCCTGGTGCCGCGATGCCCGCGACGTCCCCCCCGGCAAACATGCCGGCAACCAGCACAGCCCCGATCGAGAACAGCAAACGCATCGCAGTCTCCCGTCGTATGACGCGATGGTGACATGCAATCGCCTTGCCGCAAAGCGCGAAGATCGCTTGCCCTTCACATTCGAGTTAGGGATTGGCGTGCGTCACGCAAAGCTGCCGCCTTGTTGCCGCGCTTGCGTCACCGGAACATGAGCGACCACGGGCTCCGTCATTGCGCGGCGGCCCGAAGCGCCGAACCCGAAACTGACGGTGCCGGTGGAGACGCGCCCCGCCCACTTGTCCGGCGGAATTTCCGTGCTAGGTTGGCCGCACAGATGGGGATGGAGTCCCCCGATAACCGCCCGGCGGCCTTGAACCCGAATCTTGGACCGTAGTGGGCTGATGACTCCTGCTTGAGGAGGGGCATTGTTTGGGCCTCTGCCTTCGGCGGGAGCATGGACAAACCCGCCGATGGCGGGTTTTTTGTTGTCTGGCGCGGCCAGGAGAACACGAAGGAGAAGGCGGAGACGTGACGACAACGACGACACCGAGTGCTGCAGATCGCGGGCTGCCCAGAGGGATCTGGGTGCTCGGCTTCGTCTCGATGCTGATGGACATCTCCTCCGAGATGATCCACGCGCTGCTGCCGGTCTATCTCGTCACCGTGCTCGGCGCCTCGACGCTGACCGTCGGCTTCATCGAAGGCATTGCGGAAGCGACCGCCTCGATCACCAAGATCTTTTCCGGCGCGCTGTCGGACTGGCTCGGCCGCCGCAAGCTGCTCGCCGCGCTCGGCTATGGACTTGCCGCGCTGACGAAGCCGCTATTCCCGCTTGCGCCGAGCGTCGGCTGGTTGGTGGCGGCGCGCTTCATCGACCGCGTCGGCAAGGGCATTCGCGGCGCGCCGCGCGATGCGCTGATCGCCGATATCGCGCCGGTCGGCCTGCGCGGCGCGAGCTTCGGCCTGCGGCAATCGCTCGACACCATCGGCGCCTTCGTCGGGCCGCTGGTGGCGATCGGCCTGATGTGGTGGACGGCGGACAATTTCGCCCTCGTCTTCTGGTTCGCCGTGCTGCCGGCATTCCTGTCGTTCGGCCTGATCGCCTTTGCCGTGAGCGAGCCGGAGCCCGACCCGAGCCGGGAGCCCGCCAAGAATCCGCTCAACCTCGCCGCGATGCGGCAGCTCGGCGGGGTCTACTGGCGCGTCGTCGCCCTGGGGGTCGTCTTCACGCTCGCGCGCTTCAGCGAGGCCTTCCTGATCTTGCGCGCGCAGAACATCGGCCTCAACGCGATGTGGGTGCCCGCGGTGCTGGTGCTGATGAACATCGTCTACGCTCTCTCTGCCTATCCGGCCGGCGTGCTGTCGGACCGGATCAACCGGACCGGCCTGCTCGCGCTCGGGCTCGTCTTCCTTGCTTGTGCCGATCTCGCGCTCGCACTGCTTCCCAATCTGGCAGGCCTTGCGCTCGGCGTCGTGCTGTGGGGGCTGCATATGGGGCTGACGCAAGGCCTGCTCTCGGCCCTCGTCGCCGACGCCGCGCCACCTAACCTGCGCGGCACCGCGTTCGGCTATTTCAACCTGTTCACCGGTCTTGCCTTGCTGGCCGCGAGCGTGATCGCGGGGGCGCTGTGGGATGCCTATGGACCGGCTGGAACGTTTCTTGCCGGACTCGGCTTCGCGCTGCTTTCGCTGCTGGGGCTGCTCGCCATCGGCAATGGACTGGCGACGGAAGACACGTGATGACGGGGGACACTTCATCGTGCTGAGCGGAGCAATCGCGATCATGATCGGCAGCGCCCTGGGCGGCTGCGCGCGCTACTTCGTCTCAGGTGCGATCGCGCGGCAGCTGGGCGAAACGTTTCCGTGGGGCACCATGACGATCAACGTCAGCGGCGCCTTCCTGATCGGGATCTTCGGCGCGCTGGCAACCCATCCCGGCTCGGTCTTCGCCGCGCCCAATCCCTGGCTGTTCGCTGTGACCGGTTTTCTCGGCTGCTACACCACGGTGTCCTCGTTCAGCCTGCAGACGCTGACACTCGCGCGGACCGGCGAGCCGATGCATGCGCTCGGCAACGTCGTGGCATCGGTCGGGCTGTGTCTCGCGGCCGTCAGTTGCGGCTTCCTCCTCGCCGATGGTCTGGGAGGCTAGCGGCCGATGAACTCGCCCTCCTCCGCCGAGCGCTGGCGCACTGCGATGCTCTATGGCTGGGTTGCCGCCGGCAGCATCGCCGGCGGCCTGACGCGTTATCTGGTCGGCCTTGCGCTCGACACCGGGCCGGGCTTTCCGTTCGCGACGCTGTTCATCAACGCAACGGGCTCGCTGATCATCGGCTTCTATGCGACGCTGACGGGCCCGGACGGCCGCATCCTGGCGCGGCCCGAGCACCGGCAATTCATCATGACCGGGTTCTGCGGCGGCTACACCACCTTCTCGACCTTCAGCCTGGAGACCTTCCGCCTGGTCCACGGCGGCATGAAATACACGGCACTCGCCTATATCGTGGCGTCCGTCATCTGCTGGCTGGTGTCGGTGTGGGCAGGCCATATGATGGCGAGCCGCTACAACAGATTGACAAGGAGCTGATCATGCAAATTCCCAATCAGGCAGTTTCGCTCCGGATCTTCATCGGCGAGAGCGCTCACTTTGACGGCAAGCCGCTCTATGAAGCGATCGTGATGGCGGCGCGCGAGCGGCACCTTGCCGGCGCCACCGTGCTCCGCGGTCCCATGGGCTTCGGCAAGTCGAGCCGGCTGCACACCTCAAAGATCCTGCGGCTCTCGGAAGATTTGCCGCTGCTGATCGAGATCGTCGACAGCGAGGACAACATCAACGCATTCCTGCCCATCCTGGATGGCATGATGTCGAGCGGGCTGATCACCTTGGAGAAGGTGCAGGTTCTGCAATATGGTGCGAAGGCCACGAGCTGACCGCTCCCGGCATGGAACCCGAGCCCCGCCGCGTCCAGGAGGCGGAATGAACGACGCCGTCACCAAGCCGAAAACCAGGACCAAGACCAAGGTCGAGCGGCCGAAGCTGCACAAGGTCATCCTGATCAACGACGACTACACGCCGCGCGAATTCGTCACCATGGTGCTGAAGGCCGAATTCCGCATGACGGAGGATCAGGCCTACAAGGTCATGATCACCGCCCACAAGCTGGGGGCCTGCGTCGTCGCGGTGTTCACCAAGGACGTCGCCGAGACCAAGGCGACGCGCGCCACCGACGCCGGCCGCGCCAAGGGCTATCCGCTGCTGTTCACGACCGAGCCGGAGGAGTAGCGGCTCAGCCGATCACCA
>RXJC01000658.1 GCA_003963435.1 Bradyrhizobiaceae bacterium
ATGTCAGCGAGCCGTCGTCGGGGTTCTCACCGCGGCCGACATCGGATATCCGATTGATCCATGGGCAAGGAACTGGGCAAGGAAACCTCTGACGGCGGTCGTGACGCAGTGGCCGGCCTAGCGCCGTCCACGGACGCCTGGTTGGGTGCGATCGCGCTGATCGGCTTCATCCTGGTGGCGACCGCGCAGGCCTCCAATCAGATTCTGGCGCGCGGGCTCGCAGGCTCCGTCCCGCCCTTCGCGCTCGCCTTCTTCCGCTGGAGCATCGTCGCCATCGGGCTCGCGCCGATCGCGCTCAAGGAGATCCGCGAAGGCCGCGTGGCGCTCGGCCGAAACATCTGGCCGATCCTCGCCGCCGGCTTCATGGGCATGTTCCTGTGCGGCGGCCCGGTCTATGCCGCCGGCGTGTCGACGACGGCGATCCATATCGCGCTGATCATGGCGCTGTCGCCGATCACGGTGCTGCTGATTTCGGCCATGCGCGGCATGGAGCATGTCGGCCCGCTGCAATGGCTCGGCACGGCGCTGGCGCTGGCAGGCGCGCTGCTCATCATCTCCGGCGGCCATCCGCAGACATTGATCGAACTTCAGACCGTCGCGGGCGACGGCCTCGTCGTGATCGCGATGCTCGGCTGGTCCGGCTACACGCTGCTGCAGTCGCGCGCCGCGCCAAGAGCGTCGCTGCTGGCACGCATCAGCCTGTTCTCGGGTGCCGGCGCGCTGTTCTCGCTGCCGCTTGCGGCCATGGAGATGTGGGCGGCGCCGGGAGCGGTCTTCAGCACCAAGGCGCTGTCGGCCTATATCTTCGCCGGGATCGTTCCCGGCCTGCTTGCCTATGCCGGCTTTGCCTGGCTCGGCGGCAGGTTCGGCTCGGTGCGGACCTCGCTCGTGCTCTATCTCGGGCCGATCGCAAGCGCGCTGCTGTCCTTCGCCATCCTCGGCGAGCCGCCGAAGCTGATCCATCTTTTCGGCGGTTTGCTGATCCTGGGTGGCGTCTGGGCCAGCTTGCGCCGCTAGTTCCATGGCGACGTTATGGTTGGCGCGCAGGAACCTTCCGCCGCCGCGAACATTCTGGTTGCGGGTTCGACGCGGGCCCGGGTTGCGTGCGCTTTCGTGATTTCTGCGTTCGTGACGCCGCCTCTGGCGATGGGGGAGCAGTGAGTACGGTCATAGAGAACTTGCTGCTGCGGAAGCAGAAGCTCGTGGAGCAGCTCGAAAAGGCGCCGTCGGTCGAGGATCGCGACAAGATCGAGCACCAGCTCGAACAGATCAACACGGCGCTGGATTTTCTGGACAGGCCGAGCCCGAAGGACGCGAAGTAGTCTCGCTCAGTCCGCTTTAGGCGTCTCCACCCTCAGAGCCCTGGCATAGACCACGCCCGAATTGGTGATGTGCGTCGTCATCAGCGATTCGAAGGCGGCAAACTCGCCGCGCGCGAACAGATCCAGCAGCTTGCGGTGCTCGTCGAACGAGGTGCGGGTGCGCACGTCGATCGGCGAGGTCAGATTGGTGCGGAGCGCGGCGACGCGGCCGGAGACCAGCTGATAGGATTCGGCGAGGTAGCGGTTGCCGCAATGGGTGAACAGCGCCTCGTGAAAGGCGGCATCGGCGCGGCCATAGGCGATGTTGTCCTTGGCCGCGATCGCCGGCTCCATCGCCGCGATCGCCTCGCTCATCGAGGCGACCGCGCTGTCGCGATCATGGCGGAAGGCGAGTTCTGCGGCTTTGGGCTCCAGCGCAATGCGGAAGGTGCAGAGCGCATTGATGTCTTCGGCGCTCGGCGTGAAAACAAAACTGCCGACTTGCGGGCGGATCACCACGAGGCCCTGCGCCTGCAATTGGCCCATGGCCTCGCGCACCGGCGTGCGGCTGACACCGAAGGAATTCGCCACCATCTCCTCGGAGATGGCCGCACCTAACGCGAACTCGCCGTCGATGATCGCCTGCCGCAACCGCTGCATCACCCGTTGCGACAGCGATTTCGGCGTATCGAGCTTGAGCGATCGCATCTGCTTCTCTCAGACCACCTTGCCGGGATTGAGCAGATGGTCGGGATCGAGCGCGGCCTTCAGCGTCCGCATCAGCGCGATCTCGGCTTCGCTCCTGGCATGGCCCAGCCATTTCTTCTTCAAGGTGCCGATGCCGTGCTCGGCGGAGACGCTGCCGCCGAGCTCGCGGACGAGACCGTAGATGATCGCGTCCATCTCTTCCTTCGGCTGCTGCTCGACGGGAAGGCCGGTGACCCAGGAGACGAGGTGGAGATTGCCATCGCCGATATGGCCGTAATAGACGCTCTCGCAGCCCTTGATGCCGGAAGCCAGCGCCGCCTTGCAGCGCGTGGCGAACTCGTCCATCCGGGCCACGGCAAGGCCGATGTCGTAGGAGATGTGGGGCCCCAGCACCTGGGCGAACTCGGCGCAGATGTCGCGCACGCGCCAGAAGCTTTGCGTCTGCGCCAGCGATTGCGCGACGGCGGCATCCGCCAGCAGCCCGCGCTCCATCAGCTCCTCGAGCCAGGCCTGGAAGCGCGGCGCGTCGACGCTCTCGTCGGTGCCTTGCGCCTCCACCAGCACGTAGAGGCCGTGGCCCGCGGCGACCGGCGGCTTCACGCCGGCGCGCGTCGTGATCACGTCCCAATAGTCCGGCCACATCACCTCGAACGCCGACAGCAGCGGGCCGAGCCCGCTGCGTGCGGCACCGAGGAGCGCGACCACCGCGGCATAGTCGTTCAGCGCGCAGAGCGCGGCCATGGTCGAGCGCGGCTTCGGAAACAGCTTCAGCACGACGCGGGTGATGATGCCGAGCGTGCCTTCGGAGCCGATGAAGAGGTGCTTGAGGTCGTAGCCGGCGTTGTTCTTCATCAGCTTGTTGAGGCTGGTGATGATGGTGCCGTCGGGCAGCACCACTTCGAGACCGAGCACCAGCTCGCGCGTCATGCCGTAACGGATCACGCGATTGCCGCCGGCATTGGTCGAGAGATTGCCGCCGATGGCGCAGGAGCCACGCGAGCCGAGGTCGAGCGGAAAGAAGAAGCCGGCTTCGTCCGCGGCTTTCTGAATCGTCTCCAGCGGCGTGCCCGCCTTGACCGTCATCGTTGCGGAGGCCGGATCGATCTCTTCGATGCCGGTCATGCGCTCCATCGAGATTGCGACCCAGCCGGCCTCGGGCGAAGCGCCGCGGCACAGCCCGGTCAAGCCGCCCTGCGGCACGAACGGTAGACGCGCCTGCCGGCAGGTCGCAATCGCTTCCGCCACGCCTTGCGCGTCCACGGGGCGGATCACAGCGAGCGGCGTCTGCGGCAGGCTCGCGCTCCAGTCGTTGCAATTGCGCGCCGGCACGTCGGTGCCAACAAGCACCGCGGCTGCGCCGAGCTTGTCGCGCAAGGCGCCGAGCAATTGGTCGGGTCGCCCGACGGGGGTCACCATGTCCATGCGAGACCTCCTCAAAATCCGGCTGCGCCCATGCGCGCCGTGGCGTCGGAAAGAAATTGCGTCGCTCTTGTATGTAAGGTACAAGGTAAAAAGTAAAGCAAAAACAAAGGCCCATACAGCTTCTGAAGATCGTTTGAGATCAGAGGCTTAGTTGGGATCGAAGCAAAGGGCAGTGTGATGACCGAGGCAATTCGCGGGTTCTGGGTGGCATCGGCGACGCCGCTGGCGGCCGACGGCAGCGTGGATTCGGCAAAGCTCGCGGCTCACGCCAAGCAGCTGTTCGGCAAGGGCGTCGATGGTGTCGTGCTGTTCGGCACCACCGGCGAGGGCACCTCCTTCAATGTCACCGAGCGCCTCGCGATCGTCGAAGCCGTGCTCAAGGCCGGCGTCGCGCCGGAGCGCATCGGCATCGGCGGCGGCTTCCCCGCCATCACCGACAGCATCGCGCTGACGCGCACCGTGCTCGGCCTTGGCCTGCGCCACGTGCTGGTGTTGCCGCCCTATTTCGACCGCGGCGTTTCGCCAGAGGGTATCGAGGATGCGTTCGCGGCAATCATCGACGGCGTCGCCGACGACCGGCTGCGCGCCTATCTCTATCACATCCCGCAAATGTCGGGCGTTGCGATCCCGACCAGCGTCGCCGCGAGTCTGCGCAAGCGCTATGGCAAGCAGGTCGCCGGCCTGAAGGACTCCAGCGGCGACTTCAAGCAGTTCCAGGCCTTCCGCGCCGCCGCTCCCGAACTCGCTATCACCGTTGGCAACGAAGCCGACATCACCCGCGCGATGGCGGCCGGCGGTGCCGGCACCATCTGTGGCATGGCCAATGTCGTGCCCGAGCTGGTCAAGGGCATGGTCGAGGGCAAGGATGTCGAGGCGCGCATGCAGGCCGCGATCGACGTCGTACTGAAGACGGCCTCGTTCACTGCGACGCTGAAAGCGATCCTCGCGGCACAGACCGGCGATGCCGCCTGGCAGCGCGTCCGCCCGCCGCTGCGCGCATCGTCTGACGGCGCCGTGCTCAAGCGCAAGCTCGACGAATTGACGGCGCCTGCCGTCGCGTGAGATCGCACAATTCGTGATATTTCGCCGCGAATTCTCGCGCTGCGTGTCGCGGCCGGCGCGACGGCAATTGGAGATTGCCGCTCGATGCCGCCCTCTTCTTAGAACGATTCAACACTAGAGCGATTCAAGTCCGCCTACGGTTCTCTTCGCGCACCATCGCTGTTAGACGCGCGAGCTTCAATGCTGCGTCTGACTTGGAAGTGAATCGAACGTGCGTGCTCATCCGGATGGCCGACGCGCCAGCGGCCATCGTCACCCCGCCGGCAAGCGCCGCGCAGGTCTTCTCATGGGAGCAGCCGTGCTGCTCGCCGAATGCCCCTCCTGCACGACCGCGCAGGCGCAATCGGCCCTTCCACCGGTGACGGTCGAGGCGCCGGCACCGCGATCGAAGCCGGCGCACGCATCGGAGCAGTCTCCACGCCGCACGCAAACGGCGGCGCGCCGCCAGTCCAACCGCAATTCCGCACCTGTGGCGCCGACGCCCTCGGAGCGCGCAGCCGCCGAGGCCGCCGCGCAACAGGCGGCAAAGCTCGGCTACCGCGCGAGGCCGAGCGCGACCACGCTGCGCAGCGGCGCCTCGCCGCTCGACACCTCGCAGGCCGTCAACGTCGTGCCCGAGCAGGTGTTGAAGGACCAGTTGCCGCGCAACATCGACGATGCGCTCATCAACGTCTCCGGCATCACCCAGACCAACACGCTCGCGGGTAGCCAGGACGCGGTGATCCGCCGCGGCTTCGGCGACAACCGCGACGGCTCGATCATGCGCAACGGCATGCCGCTGGTGCAGGGCCGCAGCTTCAATCCCGCGGTCGAAAGCGTCGAGGTGCTGAAGGGGCCGGCCTCGCTGCTCTACGGGATCATGGATCCCGGCGGCATCGTCAACACCATCAGCAAGCGGCCGGAACTCTACCAGCACGGCTCGGTCACGCTGCTCGGCTCGGCCTTCAGTGCTTCCAAGACCGGCGCCGACGGCCTGCTCGACGTCACCGGACCGATCGGCGACCAGGGGCTCGCCTATCGCTTCATCGGCTACGGCGTCAGCGAGGATTATTGGCGCAATTTCGGCCGTCACCGCGAGATGCTGGTGGCACCGTCGCTGGCCTGGTACGGGCAGGACACCACGGTGCAGCTCAACTACGAGCATCGCGAGTTCATCTATCCGTTCGATCGCGGCACGGCGTTCAATCCGGCGACCAAGGCACCGCTGGCCGTGCCGTCAACGCGCCGGCTCGACGAGCCCTTCAACAACACCTGGGGCACCTCCGACCTGGTCCAGGCCTCGGTCGAGCATCGCTTCAACCAGGACTGGAAGCTCTATGCGGGCTACAGCTACAACACCGAAACCTTCAGCGCCAACCAGCTCCGCATCACCGGCATCAACTTCACGACCGGCAATGAAACACGCAGCAATGACGGCACGCAGGGCTCGCTCAGCAATGTCAGCTACGGAACGTCTTATATCTCGGGCGGCTTCTGGCTCGGCAACATGCGTAACGAGGTGGTGTTCGGCGGCGACGGTCAATATCGCACCATCTACCGCGACAATCTGATCCGGCAGGCGACGCCCGCCATCAACATCTACAATCCCGTCTATGGCTTGATCGGACCCGGCACGACGGTGTCCAACAGCGATAGCGCCCAGACCGACAAGCTCGGCCAGTGGTCGCTGTTTGTCCAGGATACGCTGCATCTGACCGAGCGCTTCGCGCTGGTCGGCGGCGCGCGTTACATGGACTATGATCAGATCGCCGGCCGTGGGAAGCCGTTCGTCACCAACACCAACGTGTCGCAGGACAAGGTGCTTCCACTCGGCGGCGCCATCTTCAAGCTCACGGATCAGATCTCGCTCTATGCGAGCTATACTCAGTCGCTGAAGCCGAACTCGACCATCGCGCCGATCGGCGTCGTGATCGATTCCAGCGTCGCGCCCGAGGAAGGCGTGTCATACGAGACCGGCGTGAAGTTCGACCTGAACAAGCGCATCTCCGGCACGCTGGCGGTCTACGACCTCGACAAGAAGAATGTGCAGACGACGAAGACGAACAGCGCGGGCGTCGTCGAGCTCCACACCGTCGGCCGCGCCCACTCGCGCGGCGTCGAGCTGGACGTCACCGGCAGGCTCAGCGACAGCTGGGCCCTGATCGGCAGCTATGGCTATACCGATGCCCGCGTGACGGCGTCCGAGGACGCGACGTTGCTCGGCAGGAAGCTGCAAAACGTCGCCCTGAACACCGCGTCGCTCTATCTGGTCTACGACTTCGGTACCGCATTGCCGGGTCAGCTCCGCCTCGGCGGCGGCGCGCGCTATGTCGGCGATCGTCCCGGTGATTCCACCAACAGCTTCTTCCTGCCGTCCTATGTGGTCGCCGACATCTTTGCGACCTACGAGACGAAGTACCAGAACACGCCGGTGATCTATCAGTTCAACGTCAAGAACCTGTTCGACACCGTCTATTATCCCTCCGCCGTCAACAATCTCAACGTCGCCATCGGCGATGCGCGGCGCGTCTCGCTGTC
>RXJC01000420.1 GCA_003963435.1 Bradyrhizobiaceae bacterium
TGGCCCTCGCGGATCGCGACCGGCGTCAGGTTGAAGCGATGGGTGACGTCGCCGATCGCATAGATGCTGTCGACCGAGCTCTTGGAGAAATGGTCGACCGCGATGCCGCCATTTGCGGGATTGATGGCGACGCCGGCATTCTCGAGGCCGAGATTGGCGACGTTGGGATGGCGGCCGATCGCGAACATCACCTGGTCGGAGGCAAGGCTCGATCCGTTCGACAGATGCGTGGTGAACTCCTCGCCGTGGCGATCGACCTTGGCCACCGTGCAGCCGGTCAGGATGGTGATGCCCTGCTTCTCCATCTCGGCGCGGACATGGGCGCGAACGTCCTCGTCGAAGCCGCGCAGGATGTTGTCGCCGCGATAGACCACGGTGACGTCGGAGCCGAAGCCGGCGAAGATGCCGGCGAATTCCAGCGCGATGTAACCGCCGCCCTGAATCACGATCCGCTTCGGCAGCTTCTTCAGGTGAAACGCCTCGTTGGAGGAGATCACATGCTCGATGCCGGGGATCGCCGCGCCGTGATTGGGCGCGCCGCCGGTGGCGATCAGGATGTATCGTGCGGTGATCTTCTTGTCGTCCGCGAGCAGGCGGACGGTGTGCTTGTCCTCGATCACCGCGCGGCTCTTGACGATCTGCGCGCCCGACTTCTCGACATTGGCGGTGTACGCCGCCTCCAGCCGCGCGATCTCCTTGTCCTTGTTGGCGATCAGCGTCGCCCAGTCGAAGCTGGCGGGCGGCACGGTCCAGCCGAAGCCGGCAGCGTCCTCGAGCTCGTGACGAAAATGCGAGCCGATCACGAACAGCTTCTTCGGCACGCAGCCGCGGATCACGCAGGTGCCGCCCATGCGGTACTCTTCCGCGATCATCACGCGGGCGCCGTAACCGGCCGCGATGCGGGCGGCACGCACGCCGCCCGAACCACCGCCGATGACGAAGAGGTCGACGTCGAATTCAGCCATTGTCCACTCCGACCTCTCTCAAAGCATGATCCGGACCCGAAGGGCCGCGTCAGCGCAAAGTGTGCAGCGGTTTTCCGAAAAGATCATGCTCAAATGGCAACCTAAAGCGCGAAGACGCGCTTTAGAGATTTCTGATCAGATAGGTACTGTCAGATCTCCTTGCCACGCTTGCGCATCTCGGCGCGGAAGGCGCCCATCACCGTTTCGGAGAAGTTCTGGGCCCAGGAGTTCATGAAGGCCATGCTGAGCCCGATGGCGCGCGGCTCGGCCTCGATCAGCTTCTTGCCCAGCGGCGACTTGTAGAAGGTGACGAGATCCTTGAGCTCCTGCTCGGTGAACTCGCTGGCATAGATCTGCGCCATGCCTTCGCCGATCTCGTTCTGGCGTCCGGCAAGCTGCTGCGCCACGATCGGCGCGACCTCGTTGAGGTCCTTCTGGTAGTTCAGGTTCTGCTGGGTCAGCGCGACCTTGGTCTTCTCGACGAGGCCGGGCACGGCGCCGGCATACATCGCATTGGCGTTCTTGATCTGCAGGATCTCCTTGGCCGCGGCGATCGCCGCAGGCGAGGCCTTCGGCTGGGCCGGCGCCGCGGGAGCCTTCGGGGCCGGCTGCTGCGCGACGGCCGGAACGGCCGCGAGAGCCAATCCCGCAGCGAGGGTGGCGGCCGGCAAGAATTTCAACACGATCTTCATTCCTAGTCTCCTTTCGGCTTGCGCCGTTCAATCACGCGGATTCCGTCAGCCCCCGCCAGAACGGCAGAGCTGGCCAAGCCGATGAACAGTCCATGCTCGACCACGCCGGGGATGGCGCTCAAGGCCTTGGCGAGGCTGGCAGGATCCTCGATCCGTCCGAGCTGGGCATCGATGATCCAGTGGCCGCCGTCGGTGACGAAAACGTGGCCGTCCTTGTCCCCGCCTTTGGCCTTGCGGACCGCCATTTGCCCGGAAACGCCGCATTCGGCAAATGCCTTCTCGATCGCGCGGCGCGTCGCGCCAAGCCCGAACGGAATCACCTCGACCGGCAGCGGAAACTTGCCGAGCGTCGGCACCCATTTGCTGTCGTCGGCAATCACGATCATGCGATCCGACGCCGCCGCCACGATCTTCTCGCGCAGCAGCGCGCCGCCGCCGCCCTTGATCAAATTGAGTTCGGCATCGATCTCGTCGGCGCCGTCGACGGTGATATCGAGATGGTCGATCTCATCTAACGTGGTCAGCGGCACGCCGCAGCGCTCCGCGTCCGCGCGCGTCGCTTCCGACGTGGGCACGCCGATCACCTTGAGCCCGGCGGCGCAGCGCTCGCCGAGCAGCTCGACGAAATGCTTGGCGGTCGAGCCGGTGCCGAGCCCGAGCTGCATGCCGTCCCGCACCTCCTCGAGCGCGCGCGCCGCGGCCTGCCGCTTCAACTGGTCCATGTTCACGTCTGCGCCCGCCCCTCAAATCCTCGAAGATGGCCGCCGATCGCGGCAGCCGTCGGCGGCCTATGTAGCCTCGTTTGTCCCCGGAGAACAGGGTCTGGGAACAGGCCTATAACGTGTTCTTATGGGCCCGCCCCTTGCGTGGACACGACCGGGCCGGTAGCGCTTGGATCATGAGCTCCCCTCACACCATCGTCTTCGATCTCGACGGCACGCTTGTGGATACGGCGCCCGACCTGATCACCGCGCTGAACTACGTGCTCGACCGCGAGGGGCTGCCGCCCGTGCCGATGGCTTCGGCCCGCAACATGATCGGCGCCGGCGCCCGCAAGCTGATCGAACGGGGACTGGAGGCCGAGGGCCGCAGCGTCACCCCCGCCGACATGGACCGGATGACGGCGGATTTCATCGCCTACTACGCCGACCATATCGCGGTCGAATCGCGTCCCTTCGAGGGACTGGAGGCCGCGCTCGACCATTTTTCGGCGCAAGGCCATCGGCTCGCGGTCTGCACCAACAAGCTGGAATGGCTGTCCAAGCGGCTCTTGGACCAGCTCGACCTCAGCCGCCGCTTCGCGGCGATCTGCGGCGCCGACACCTTTGGCGTCCAGAAGCCAGATCCGACCATCTTCCGGGAAACGGTGGCGCGGGCCGGCGGCACGGTCAAAGCCAGCATCATGGTCGGCGACGCCGGAACCGATGTCGGGGTGGCCCGCCGGGCCGGGGTGCCAGTGATCGGGGTCAGCTTCGGCTATACGGACGTGCCGATTGCCGAGCTGAAGCCGGACCGGCTGATCCATCACATGCGCGACCTGCCTGCCGCCGCCACCAGCCTGATGACCGTCTAGCGCCATCAAGCTCCTGAAATCGCATTATTATTCCGCGAAAGCCCGCATTAACCATCCATTAACTATGCGCTACCCGCCGGTTGCTTGCCCAAAACGACGCTCCTAAGGTCCGCGCCGGGGTTATGTGGCGGTTCGTCGCAGTTGAAGTGGATGGGTCATGCGTCGTGTCATCGCGGTTGCGTCAGCGGGAATGGGTCTATTGGGAGCGACCGGCCTTGGCGGCTGCTCCTCGATGTCCTGGGACATGTTCAAGTCGGCCCCGCCGACCGTTCAGCTCCGGCTCGAATCCAATCCTCCGGGCGCGGACGCCACGACCTCTCTCGGTCCCGGCTGCAAGACCCCCTGCTCCGTCTCGGTTCCCGCCCCCGACGCCCCCTTCACGGTCGCTTTCGCCCTGCCGAAGTACCAGCCGGCAAGCGTCCCGGTGAACGTGATCAAGAATCCCGGGGATTTCACCACACCGGCCTCGGTGACATCAGACCCCAATCCGGTCTTTGCGGAACTCCAGCCGGCCACCCCGCCAAAGCCTGTTCGCAAGCCGCACCGGCCGCGGAAGCCCAAACCTGCCGCGGCCGCGCCGGCGGCGGCACCCGTTGAGACCGCTCCGGCCGCGGCCTCGCCGTTCCCGGATCCGAACGCCGGCAGACGCTAAGTCACGTATACCACCCGATTGTCCTCGCCGCGTCCGATGCTTAGATTGCCCTGCTAAGCACCGCTGAAGCCAAGGTGCGCCCGTCGCCGTCAGTGACAAGGCCTCTCGCAATGAACGGAACCGCCGCGCTTTCGACCCCGATGACCGACCCGTACGGCCGGACCATCAGCTATTTGCGCGTGTCCGTCACCGACCGCTGCGACCTGCGCTGCTTCTACTGCATGTCGGAGGACATGACGTTCCTGCCCAAGGCCGACCTGTTGACGCTGGAGGAGCTCGACCGGCTCTGCTCGGCCTTCATCGCCAAGGGCGTCAAGAAACTGCGCCTCACCGGCGGCGAGCCGCTGGTCCGGCGCAACGTGATGACCCTGGTGCGCTCCCTGTCGCGGCATCTGTCGAGCGGCGCCCTGAACGAGCTGACGCTGACCACCAACGGGACCCAGTTGGCGAAGCACGCAAGCGAGCTCGCCGATTGTGGCGTCCGCCGCATCAACGTCTCGCTCGACACGCTCGATCCCCAGAAGTTTCGCGAGATCACCCGCTGGGGCGAGATCGACAAGGTGCTGGAAGGCATCGAGGCCGCGCGCGCCGCGGGCCTCGCCGTCAAGATCAACGCGGTGGCGCTGAAGAACCTCAACGAGGACGAGCTCCCCGACCTGATGCGCTGGGCGCATGGCAAGGGCATGGGCCTGACGCTGATCGAGGTTATGCCGATGGGCGAGATCGGCTCGGGACGGATCGACCAATATCTGCCGCTGTCGCTGGTGCGCGCACGCCTTGCCCAGCAATTCACGCTGACCGACCTCGCCGAGAGCACCGGCGGGCCGGCCCGCTATGTCAGCGTCGCCGAGACCGGCGGCAAGCTCGGCTTCATCACGCCGATGACGCATAATTTCTGCGAATCCTGCAACCGCGTCCGCATTACCTGCACCGGGACGCTGCACACCTGCCTCGGCCACGAGGATGCCTCGGACTTGCGTAAACCTCTGCGTGCATCCGATAATGACATGCTGCTTGCGGATGCGATCGACCGCGCCATCGGCCTGAAGCCCAAGGGCCATGATTTCATCATCGACCGCCGCCACGACCGTCCCAGCGTGTCCAGGCACATGAGCGTCACCGGCGGCTAACACCGTCGGACTACGGCCTTATTCCCCTTAACTATCAACAAACTTCCGATTGACTGGCGCCACGACCGCTGGTTTGGTGCGGCAGCCTCATGCCTGCGCGGCGAGACAAGCCACGCGCCAGTTCGGCGCAGTCAAGACGGCCGGGGCACACAATCGGGGGAGGACCTAGCGTTGCAAGCGCTCTTGAAGCTGAGCCAGGGAATTGACGCGTTCACGCGCTGGACGGGCAAACGCCTGGCGTGGTTGATCGTGGCCGCCGTCATCATCTCGGCGGTCAACGCGATTATCCGCAAGACATTGGACACCTCCTCCAATTCGTGGCTCGAGCTGCAATGGGTGCTGTTCAGCATCGTCTTCCTGCTCTGCTCGCCCTGGACGCTGCTCGACAACGAGCACATCCGCATCGATATCGTGAACAACGCGCTGCCGAAGACGGTCCGCAACGTGATCGACGTGATCGGTCACCTGTTCTTCCTGATTCCGCTTTGCATCGTCATGATCGTCACCGGCGTGCCGTTCTTCCAGCGCTCGTTTCACATCAATGAGCAGTCCGGCAATGCCGGCGGCCTGCCGCAATGGCCTGCCAAGGCCTTGATCATGATCGGGTTCGCCTTCCTGCTCGTTCAAGGCATCTCCGAGCTGATCAAGCGGATTGCGGTCATGCGCGGAATGATACCGGACCCGCATGAGTCCCAAGTGTCCGCGCTGGAAGCGGAAGTCGAGCATCTCGTCGAAGCGATCGAGAAGAAGTAGCCGTTGGCGACGGTGTAGGGGAAATCATGACCGCTTTTATCATCGCCAATATGGCGCCCATCATGTTCGCGTCGCTGGTCGTCGTGCTGTTGCTCGGCTATCCCGCGGCCTTCTCGCTCGGCGCCGTCGGCCTGTTCTACGCCATCATCGGCGTCGAGCTCGGCCAATTCCACCCCGACTTCCTCCAGGCGCTTCCGGAGCGGGTCTACGGCGTGATGAACAACGACACGCTGCTGGCCATTCCGTTCTTCACCTTCATGGGACTGGTGCTGGAGCGGTCGGGCATGGCCGAGGACCTGCTCGACACCATCGGCCAATTGTTCGGCACCATCCGCGGCGGCCTCGCCTATGCCGTGATCTTCGTCGGTGCGCTGCTGGCTGCGACGACGGGCGTGGTCGCGGCGTCCGTGATCTCGATGGGTCTGATCTCCCTGCCGATCATGTTGCGCTACGGCTATGACCGCCGCGTGGCAAGCGGCGTCATCGCCGCATCCGGTACGCTCGCGCAGATCATTCCGCCCTCGCTCGTTCTGATCGTGATGGCCGACCAGCTCGGCAAGTCGGTCGGCGACATGTACGAGGGCGCCTTCATCCCGGGCCTCGTGCTCGCCGGCCTCTACGCCAGCTACGCCTTCCTCGTCAGCATGATCTTCCCGAAGGCCGCCCCCGGCCTTCCGAAAGAGGCGATCGGCTTCCGCGAGGACAATGGCAATCGCGGCCTCGCCTCGCTCGGCGTGCTGTTCCTGGCGAGCTGCGTCTTCGGCTGGTTCATGATGCGCAATTCAGAGACGCATGGCGCCGATTACGTCGTGCTCAGCATGTTCTATGGCATCGTCTTCGCCTTCGCCGTCGCCGTCGTGAACTGGGTCATCGACAAGCTGACCGGCTTCCGCTTCCTGTCGAAGATGGCGCAGCAGACCACCTTCGTCATGGTGCCGCCGCTGTTCCTGATCTTCCTGGTGCTCGGCACGATCTTCATCGGCATCGCGACCCCGACCGAAGGCGGCGCGATGGGTGCCGCCGGCGCCCTCATCCTCGGCGCCGCGAAGCGGCGGCTGAGCTGGGACCTGATCCGGCAGGCCACGGAATCGACGGCCAAGCTGTCGGCTTTCGTCGTGTTCATCCTGGTCGGCGCCCGCGTGTTCTCGCTGACCTTCTACGGCGTCAACGGCCACGTCTGGGTCGAGCACCTGCTCACCTCGCTGCCCGGCGGCCAGGTCGGCTTCCTGATCTTCGTCAACGTCTTCGTGTTCGTGCTGGCCTTCTTCCTCGACTTCTTCGAGCTGGCCTTCATCGTGATCCCGCTGCTCGGACC
>RXJC01000319.1 GCA_003963435.1 Bradyrhizobiaceae bacterium
GCGCTGGCCGAGAGCGAGAACACGATGATGGCGCCGGACAGCACGCCCGGCATGATCTGCGGCATGATGATGCGGCGGATGATGGTCACGGGGCCGGCGCCGAGCGACATTGCGGCATTCTCGATCTGCGGATCGAGCCGCTGCAGCGCCGCCCACACCGACAGCACCATGAACGGCATCATCACATGCGCGAGCGCGACCACCATGCCGGTTTCGGTGAACATGAAGGGAATGGGAGAACGCATCACCCCGAGCGACATCAGCAGCTTGTTGACGAGCCCGTTGTTGCCGCCGAACAGCAGCGCCCAGCCGAGCGTACGCGCCACCACGGAGATCAGAAGCGGCCCGAGGATGACCAGCAGGAAAAAGCTCTTCCAGCGCCCGCTCATGCGATTGAGGATGTAGGCCTCGGGCGCACCTAACAGCGCGGTGAGCAGCGTGGTCAGGATCGCGATGCGAAACGTCCGCCAGAACATTTCTGCGTAGTAGGGATCGGTGGCGATCTCCTGCCAGTTCTTCAGGATGAAGACCGGCTCGATGCCCTTGTACTGCCCCCAATCGTGGAATGACAGCATCACCGTCATGGCGAGCGGAATCAGCAGCACGCCGACGAACAGCATCAGCGCGGGCGCCGATAGCGCCCACGGTGCGCGTACGCTGCGCTCCTCCGCGGCCATGCTCATGCGCCGGCCCTCGCGCGCACGCTCATGTCTTGGGGATGCCAGGTAAGGCGAACCGCCTCGCCTTCGGCAGGTTGCGCCTTGCCGTCGTTTTGGCGGATCACGATGGCGGGGCCGCATTCGCTGTCGCACTGGAACAGCCAGTGATTGCCCTGGAAAATGCGCGTAACGATCTTTGCGCCAAGGCCGGCATCGCCGAAGCCGATGCGCTCGGGGCGAATGCTGACCGTCACGGGGCCGCTGAGGCCGGCCGGGGCCGGCGCGCTCCAGGAGCCCGCCACGAGCTGCGCGGGCGACGCGGTCCGGTCGATCGTCCCGGCAAAGTCATTGGTCTTGCCGAGGAATTGCGAGACGAAAGCCGAGGCCGGCTTCTCATAGGTCTCCTGCGGGGTGCCGATCTGCTCGATCTTGCCCTGGCTCATCACCACGATGCGGTCGGACAGCGACATCGCCTCGTTCTGGTCGTGGGTGACCAGGATCGTGGTGGTGCCGATGGTGCGCTGGATCTGGCGCAGCTCGATCTGCATTTCCTCGCGCAGCTTGGCGTCGAGGTTCGACAGCGGCTCGTCGAGCAGCAGCACGCTCGGCTTGATCACCAGCGCGCGCGCCAGCGCCACGCGCTGCTGCTGGCCGCCGGACATGCGGCGGGGATGACGGTCCTCGTAGCCGGCAAGGCCGACCATCGCGAGCGCGGCGCGGACGCGTTCGGTCCTTTCAGCGCGCGGCACGTTGCGCATCTCCAGGCCAAAGGCGACGTTCTCCGCCGCCGTCATGTGCGGAAACAGCGCGTAGCTCTGGAACACGATGCCAAGGCCGCGCTTGGCCGGATGAATCGCGGCGAGGTCCTTGCCCTCCAGACGGATCGCGCCGCGCGTGGGATCGAGGAAGCCCGCGATCATCTGCAACGTCGTGGTCTTGCCGCAGCCGGAGGGGCCGAGGAAGGAGATGAACTCCCCCTTCCCCACCGACAGGCTGAAGTCGTCGACCACAGTCTGCGCGCCGAACTGCTTTGCGACCCGGTCGAGCTCGAGATAGGCCATGCGCTGTCTCCGCAAACGATCCGATCAGCGCTCGACCTCACGATTCCAGCGCTTGGTCCACTCCTCGCGCTTCTCGTTGATGACGGTCCAGTCCGGGTTATAGAGCTTCGCCGCGCGCTCGCCGATCGGCGCCATCTTGCCGAGCTCCGGCGGGATCACCAGCGATTTCAGCACCGGGCCGTAGCCGTAATCCTTCAGCATGACGAGCTGGATCTTGGGATCGAGCAGCATCTTGACGAAGCTCGCCGCCAGCGGCGAGGCGTTGGGCTTGGCGATCGGGCACGCCGTCGTCAGCAGCGTCGCAGCGCCTTCCTTGGGATAGACGAAGTCGACGGGGAAGCCGGTGTTGGCAAAGCTCTGCACGCGGCCGGTGCCCCACACCGCGATCACGGCCTGGCCGGACTGGAACAGCTCGGTCATCTTGCCCGGCGAGGGCTCATAGGCGAGCACGTTCGGATTGATCTGTTCCTTGAAGATCTTGAAGCCGGAATCGACGTTGGTCTCGCCGCCGCCATTCATCTTCGACAGCATCACCAGCGCTTCGAGGCCATAGGTGTTGTTGATCGGCGGGATCACGAGCTGTTTTGCGTATTTCGTGTCCTTCAGGTCGTTCCACGAGGTCGGCGGCGCCCAGCCTTTCTCCTTGAACACCTTGGTGTTGTACATCAGGCCGGTCGCGACGATGCCGATGGCCACGGCGCGATCGTCCTTGAAGCGCGCGGTGTCGTAGAGATCGGCGGGCAGGCCGTCGAGCTTGCCGCAGAAGCCGAGTTGGATCGCCTGGTACATCGGGCCGTCATCGACGATGGCGACGTCGATCTGCTGGTTGCCCTTCTGCGCCTGCAGCTTGGCCAGCGTGTCGGTGGAGTTGCCGGCGACGTACTCGACCTTGACGCCGTTCTCCTTCTCGAAGGCCGGGATCACCTCGTCGCGGATGGTCTTCTCGAACGAGCCGCCATAGCCGGCGACATAGAGTGTCTTTTGCTGGGCCGAAGCGACGGACGGGACGGCGATGAGCGCTGCGATGCTGACCGCGGTCAGAAGGCGAAAAGTTGTCATGTGGACCGATCTCCATACCGGAATGAGGTGACGTACCGACAGATCTCCGGCTGGGGCGCCTTCCGCATTTCCTTCCGCGCAATCCCCTCGCCGACCCAGGGCTCCGGCCCCTATTCGGCAGGTTTTGGCGCGATTCGGAGGTTTGAACCCCTCCAATCTGCCGAAAAAGCGGGCTGGCTCCAGCTCTGATGAAAAAGATCGCAAACCCAAGCTTCCATCGTCCAATGAATAATGGCACCCTCTGCATGCCGAAATGTTATGATTGGATGACGAGATGGCGCGGATCAATTCGCGGCAGGTCGAGGCCTTCCGCGCGATGATGCTGACCGGCAGCGTGACGGAGGCGGCCAAGCTGATGGTGGTGACGCAGCCCGCGGTCAGCCGATTGCTGCGCGACCTTCAGGCCCTCTTGAAAATGGAGCTGTTCGAGCGGCGCGGCACCGGCCTGGTGCCGACCGCGGCGGCGATGGCGCTCTACACCGAGGTCGAGCGCTCCTTCGTCGGCCTCGAACGCATCACGGCCGCAGCCGAGGAAATCCGTGGCCGCCGCACCGGCTCGCTGCGCATCGCGGCGCTGCCGGCGCTCGCGAACGGCTATCTGCCACGCCTCGCCGGGCACTTCCTGCAGGAGCGGCCAAACCTCAACCTCGCGTTCTTCGGCGTGATCTCGCCGATCGTGGTCGACTGGGTTCTGAACAACCAGTGCGACATCGGCTTCGCCGAGGTGCCGATCGCCCATTCCGGCCTGCCGAGTCTGCGGCTGCCGGCGCCCGCGCGCGTCGCGGTGCTGCCGACCGGTCATCGCCTCGCGGAAAAGGAGGTGCTGGAGCCGCGCGATTTCGAGGGCGAGACCTTCATCTCGCTGTCGGCGGGATCGTCGAGCCGGCATCTCGTCGACCAGGTCTTCAATCGTCACGAGGTCCGCCGCGTGCTCCGCGTCGAGACCACGTTGTCGGAGATCATGTGCGGCATGGTCTCGTCGGGTCTCGGCGTTGCGATCTGCGATCCTTTCACAGCGAGGGAATTTTCCACCCGCGGCGTGGTCGCGCGGCGCTTCCTGCCGCGCATCGACTTCGAATTCTCCGCCGTCTTCCCGGCGCAGCGCAGCCCCTCACCGGTGGCGCTGGATCTGGTGGAGACCATGCGCAAGGCGCTCGCCGAACTCGAGCAGGAGTCCACACGGGATTTTGCGCCCGGCTGACTTGGATGCCTTGCGATTCCTGCTGTATCCTCGGCATCTCCGCAAGGCAGCACATGGCACGCATCACCATCATCGAGACCGGGCTCGTTCCCAGAGAACATCGCGAGCGTCACGGCTCGTTTCCCGACATGTTCGAGCGCATGGTCCGCACCGAGGATCCGGCGGCAACGGTCGAGATCATCAGCATCCCCAACGGCGATGCCCTGCCCCATCCGCGCCAGCTGGAGGCCGTGCTGATCACCGGCGCTGCGGCCGGCGTCTATGACGGGCTCGAGTGGATCGCGCCGCTGGAAGATTTCGTGCGCGCTGCCTACGCCAACAAGACCCCGATGGTCGGCGTCTGCTTCGGCCATCAGCTGATCGCGCAAGCGCTCGGCGGCACGGTGCGCAAGTCCGAGAAGGGGTGGGGCATCGGCCGGCACGTCTATCAGGTGCTGCCGGAAAACGGCGTCGTCGACGGCGATGCGGTCGCCATCGCCGCCTCGCATCAGGACCAGGTGATCGAGCCGCCGGACGATGCGTTGACGATCCTCTCGTCCGATTTCACCCCGCATGCCGGCCTGCTCTACGCCAACGGCGTGACGCTGACCGTGCAGCCGCATCCGGAGTTCGACGTCGAATTCGCGCAAGTGTGCTGCGATCTGCGCGACGGCAAGGCGCCGGATGACGTCGTCGCGACGGCAAGGGCGTCGCTGGCGGAGCCGATGGACAGCGCGAAGCTCGGTGGGGCGATTACGCGGTTTTTGGCGAGGCGCGCCTAGTTGGCGGCACGCTCCCCGCCCCTTCTCCCCTTGTGGGAGAAGGTGGCGCGAAGCGCCGGATGAGGGGTTCTATCAGCTCGCTGGACTTCTCGTGAGGATAGAAACCCCTCACCCGCCGAGCTTCGCTCGGCACCCTCTCCCACAAGGGGAGAGGGGTGATGCAGCGTCGCCGCGGAATATCAAAACGGATCCGTCCCCAGCCCCGGCACATCCGCCGGCCGCGGCCCCGGTGCAGCCCAGTGAAACCGGCGGTCCTTCTCCGCAATTGCGATGTCGTTGATCGACGCCTCGCGCCGCTTCATCAGGCCGTGCTCGTCGAACTCCCACTGCTCGTTGCCGTAGGAGCGATACCACTGGCCTTGGCCATCGTGCCATTCGTACTGGAATCGCACCGCAATGCGGTTCTCGTCGAAAGCCCAGAGATCCTTGATCAGGCGATAGTCCTGCTCCTTCTCCCATTTGCGGGTGAGGAAGGCGACGATGGCTTCGCGGCCCTGGAGCACTTCCGAACGATTGCGCCAGCGGCTGTCCTCGGTATAGGCGAGCGAGACGCGGACCGGATCGCGTGAATTCCAGGCGTCCTCGGCCATGCGCGCTTTTTGCGCGGCGGTCTCACGGGTGAAGGGCGGAAGCGGCGGGCGCGACATGATGGCCTCATCGGTTGGCGGGAGCGGCAATCTATCGCCGCAGGCGATGGAGTCGAGAGGCCATCCCCTATCGGGCGATCACGAAATCACATCGGCCTTCATCAGCGTGCG
>RXJC01000525.1 GCA_003963435.1 Bradyrhizobiaceae bacterium
CCGGGCGCCAAGGTCGAGCCGGGCGAGCTGGAGACGTGGGTGCGCGAGCGCACGCCGGAGCGCGCCGCCGTTCCGGTGCAGGTCATCCCGATCGATCCGATGCCGGTGACCGGCGTCGGCAAGGTGTTCAAGCCGCAGTTGCGCTGGGACGCGGCGGAGCGCGTGTTCACCAAAGTGCTGGCGCCATTGGTCGAGCGCGGCATCGACTGCAAGGTCAAGGTCGGTGCGCACGGCAGTCATGGTTCGATTGCGACCGTCACGCTGACCGGGCTGCCGCCTGACCAGCGCGAGGCGGTTGCGGGCGAGGTGCACGCGCTGCTTGCGCCATTCGTGATGCGCCACGAGGTGGTGCAGGGGTAACGTCGCGCAGCCGCCGAACCTGACGGGCGACGGCTCCCTTCGTCGCCGGGGGATCCGGATGCAGAAGGCGCAGGGTGCTTGGAGCGTCCCTGCGCCTCTTGACGGGGCTTGATGCAGGTTAAGAACACCGATCAAGCGGCCGGTTCAAACATTTACTGCAACCAAAGCTTGCGGCCGCAGTTCGGCGTCTCGGGTTCCGATCTTAAGTCCGTCTTAGACGCGGGGGTGTTCGCATCTGCGCCGGAAGAGGGGCCTCAAATGCAGTCATTGGGTTGTTCGCAGAGAATCGGCGGGTTGGCGAGTATCGTGCTGCTGCTCGCGGCGGCGATCGTCCTGCAGATCGGAACGGCGGCGCCGGCCGCGTATGTCGTGCTGTTGTCCTTCGGACTTCTCTGGATCGTGGCACTGGCGGACCGTCCCGACGCAGCGACCGTTCTCGACCGTGCAATCGAGAGCTTGCCGGCAGGTCTCTGCGTGTTCGGGCCGGACTTGCAGGTCGTCGCCAGCAACGAGCAATTCGCCCGCATGTATGACTTGACGCGTGCCGACGTGAAACCCGGTACGCCACTGCGTCAAATCATCGAGGTCAGGAAGGCCGGGCTGGGCGTCTCGGAAGCGGGCGTGGATCTCGTTGGCGAGCCTGGCGCCGCGGAGACGTCGCTGTCGGTCCACGAACTCGGCGACGGCCGGTTCATTTCGGTTTCGCGGCATCCGATGGCCGGCGGTGGTCTGGTCGTGGTGCACCGGGACATCACCCGCGAGCGGCTGTCCGATATCCAAGCCAATGAAACGACGCAGGAGCTGATCGAGAGACAGTATGCCATCGACCAGGCCGTGATCGTCGCGATGACGGACGTGAAGGGCGTCATCACCTATGTCAACGACAATTTCTGCGACATCAGCGGCTATTCGCGCCAGGAGCTGATCGGACAAAATCATCGCCTGCTGAAATCGAACGTCCATCCCAAGAAGCTCTTCCGGGACATGTATCGAAGCCTTGCAGGCGGGCATGTCTGGCGTGGCGAACTGTGCAATCGTGCCAAGTCGGGCAGGCTGTACTGGGTGGATACCGTGATCACGCCGCAACTCGGTCCCGAGGGCAAGCCCGTCGCCTACATGGCCATTCGGATCGACATCACGGCGAGGAAGGAGGCCGAAGCGCAACTCTCGTTCGCGGCCACGCACGATCCCCTGACCGGCCTGCTGAACCGGTGCGCGCTGTTCGATCAGGCGAGAATTGGATGCGGGTCTGACACTCAATCGAGCCGGTTGAGCGTCCACTTGATCGATCTCGACGGCTTCAAGCGCATCAACGATACGTTTGGACACGATGTCGGGGACAATTTGCTCAAGGCAGTCGCCTCGCGCCTGCGGTCGCTCGGGTCGGACCAGGATCTCGTCGCACGTTTGGGCGGCGACGAGTTCGTCATGATCCGGCGCAGCGGCGACGATGCAGGCGATAGCGCCCTGCACCTCGGTCGCCAGATCGTCGAAGCCATCGTCGAGCCATTCGAGATCGAAGGGCACCAGATCGATGTCGGTGCAAGCGTGGGAATCGCGCTCTGCCCGGAGCACGGCTCGAACCCGGCCGAGCTCCTGAAGAAGGCGGATCTGGCGCTCTATGAGGTCAAGGCGGCGGGCCGCGATGGCTATCGCCTCTATCAGACGGCCATGCTCGAGGCGGTCAACGAAGAGAAGGCCCTGGAAGCAGAGCTGCGTCGCGCGATCGCCGCGCGGGAGTTCGAGCTGCACTATCAACCCATCCTCGATGCCAAGACTCGGACGCTTCATACCGCCGAGGCGCTGGTCCGCTGGCGTCATCCCGTGGACGGTCTCATTGCGCCGGATCGGTTCATCGCACTGGCCGAGCGAACGGGTCTCATTCAGCCGCTTAGCGAATGGATCATTCAACGGGCATGCCTGGATGCGGTGTCCTGGCCGCCCGGCATCCAGCTCGCGGTCAATGTATCCGCGACCCAGTTCAAGCGCGGCAATCTGTACGACGTCGTCCTGCGGGCATTGCTTCGATCGGGCTTGAACCCACGCCGCCTGCAGATCGAAGTCACCGAAACGGTCCTGCTGGAGCAGCAATCCGGGCAACTCCAGACGTTCCGGAGATTGAAGGCCATGGGCGTCACGCTCGTGCTCGATGATTTTGGAACGGGATTTTCGTCGGCGAGCTATTTGACGAACTTTCCGTTCGACAAGATCAAGATCGACAAGTCCTTCATACAAGGTCTGCCGCGGCGGGAGTGTGCGGCGGTGATTGCGTCGGCGGTCGTGCTAGCGAAGGGGCTCGGCATGAGCGTGACCGCGGAGGGAATAGAAACAGAGACGCAGATCGAGGATGTCCGCTCGATGGGAATCGATTTTGCGCAGGGATATCTGTTCGGCCGCCCCATGCCCTACGACCGGTTCGTGTGTTCATCGGTGGTTCAGCACGAACCGGGCTGCGTTCCGCGGACGGCTACGGGTGGAGCGAGTTGAGTCCCACGCTCAGTTCAGGGAGCCCAGCCGCTGCAGCTCGCGCAGGTCGAATACTTCGAGTACGCCGTTCGACAAATCCGCCACGCGGCGTTCGCGGAAGGCACTGAGGACGCGGCTGACATGGACCGGCGTGAGTCCGACGGCATCGGCGATGTGCTGTTGGAGCAACGGCATCCGATAGCGCTCGTCGCGGATCACGCTGCGGCTCGCAATCCGCTTCATGAGGTGCAGAAACAGGTGGGCGATGCGCTCCTCCGCCGAGAACCGGCCTAGCGCGGCGATGGTCTCGTCGGCGGCCTCGGCCTCGTTGGCGCAACATTCCGCTGCAGCCCACAGGATGCTCACGTTCATCGCGACGCGCGCCTGGAGTTCCGTCCGCTTCATGGTGCTGATCTGGCTCGCCGTCAGAGCCTTGGCCGAAAAGCGCGGGCGCTCACGAAGGAGCGAGCCGGCCAGGACATCACCGGGCAACAGAAAGCCGAGGATTTGCCGCCGGCCATCGGGCATTTGAAGAAATCGAAATCCCCAGCCGGCGCAGAAAACGTAGACGTCAGGCGACGTCTGGTTCGCAGTCAGAAACTGGCGGCCAGCCGGCACAACGAAATGATGCTGCCAGTCCGAGGTCCCGATTGATCCAGCGGCGGCTGAGCTTTCAAAAACCGCAGCACAGAATCCCGCGGTGCCGCTCTTCGGGCACGTTGCGCAAGGTGAGATGTCCTTCATATCTGGCAGAGGACGCCATTGTGCTGCCGCATCTTTGCGGAGTCTCCGGAGGTCATGGAACCATCATGAGCCGTAACATTTTCGCATAGTCAACAGCTCTTTTCGCCGTAAAGTTCGGTTGGCGGAAAATTGGAAATGGTCTGGAAAGCGAACGAAGGACATCCGATCGATTGATCTCAGCGAGGAGCGCATGTTCAGTGCGGAACGGCTTCCTGTTGATATGCGTTATTAATCTGCATCAAATCCCGCTGACGTGGATTGATTTGCGCTCAGTCAAACTTAACCGCGAGGGATGATAGTCGCCGGCACTGAGCTTGCCGCGTGATTGTTCGATTGCAGCGTTTCGTTTCCGACAGATTGCGAAGGGCATCATCCATGACGTTCGCGCCGACCGCAAATGACGACAGCCAGGATCGTGACGCGCGCATGCGCTTCCTGCGTATCGATGCCGACACTGGCGAACTGCTGCGTGGATTTTGGGTGTCGGCCGAAGAGGCGCTGCCCGATATCCTCGAGGGCTTCTATCGGCATATATCGGGCGAGCCGCGGCTTGCGGCCTTGATCGGCAATGAAATGCCGCGGTTGAAAAAGGCCCAGAGCTCGCACTGGGCGCGCCTGTTCAACGGCCGCTTCGATCACGACTACATGCATGGTGTCCGGATGATTGGACTGATGCACAACAAGATCGGTCTGGAGCCGCGCTGGTACATGGGCGGCTACAATTTCGTGCTCTGCCGGCTGGTAGCCCTGGCCGTGAGCAAATATCGATGGACGCCGGCGCGGATGGCCCGCGTGCTCACCGCCCTCAACACCGCCGTGATGCTGGACATGGACATCGCCATCTCCGCGTATCAGGAGTCGATGCTGGCGGAGAGGCAGAAGCAGCAGGAGACGATCGCTGCGGCCATTCGCGGTTTCGATGGCCGCATGAAGGTCGTGCTGGAGGCACTTGGAAGCTCGGCGGCCGGCCTGCAGGGCGTGGCCGATGCGCTCAGCTTGAGCGCGGAGCGCTCCACACGGCAATCGAGCGTGGTGGCCGCCGGCTCGGAAGAAGCGTCGACCAACGTGCAGGCCGTGGCGGCCTCGACCGAGGAGTTGGCGTCTTCGATCAAGGAGATCGGCCGCCAGGTTTCCGAGTCGGCCAGGATGACCGGCGAGGCCGTCGATCAGGCTGCCCGTTCCGGGGGCGCCATCGAGAGTTTGGCCAAGGCAGCGCAGAGAATCGGCGACGTTGTCGAGCTGATCAACACGATCGCGGCTCAGACCAATCTGCTTGCGCTGAATGCGACAATCGAGGCTGCGCGCGCCGGCGAGGCCGGCCGCGGCTTTGCAGTGGTCGCGTCCGAGGTCAAGGCGCTCGCTGAGCAGACGGCAAGAGCAACCGGCGAGATCGGCCAGCAGGTTCTCTCGATACAGGAGGCGACGACGGAGTCCGTCGGCGTCATTCGCCAGATCGGCGCAACCATCGCCGCCATCGACGAGGTTACGACGGCAATTGCGGCCGCGGTCGAGCAACAGGGCGTGGCCACCGCCGAGATCGCGCGCAACGTACAGGAGGCCGCGCAGGGCACACATGACGTATCGAGCAATATCGGCGGCGTGAGCAATGCTGCCAGGGAAACCGGCGTGACGGCCTCCGAGCTCCTGGCGGCCTCGAAGGGGCTTTCGAGTCAGACGGATGTGCTCCGCTCCGAGGTCGAAGGCTTCTTCGCGGCGATTCGGGCGGCCTGACTATGATGCCGGCATCCGCGTTTCGACCAGACGCGCCCAGAATGACGCGCCGTGGCCCAGGATGTTGTCGTTGAAGACGTAGGCCGGGTGGTGGCACTCGTTGCCGTCGCCCATGCCGACCAGCACCATCGCGCCGGGCCGTGCTTCCAGCATGAAGGAGAA
>RXJC01000546.1:0-6463 GCA_003963435.1 Bradyrhizobiaceae bacterium
AGCCCAATTCACCCGCCTGCGCGACCGCATCGAAGCCTGCACCGGACGGAAGTACCAGGCGACGGAATTCGAGGGCACGCCGCCGGGCATCGTGCTGCGGAGCATTGATTTTCGGGGGTAGCGGACGCGCTTCAAAGCACGACGGGATGAGTCTCGGTCGCCGCAACAACGGAGCCGCGCTCCCTCTCCCGCTTGCGGGCGAGGGCTGGGGAGAGGGTTGTATCCTCAGCGGGACATTCTCTGTGAAAGTAAGCCCGCCGCGCAGCGCCGCGCTACTTCAGGCGGCCGCGACCGTCTCATCCGCAGACGCGAAGACCAAGCAACTCACCAGCGAATTGATAATGACCTTCCGGGGACGCCGCCGCCTCCGTCACCGTGCCGCCCCGGAATCGCTCCGGTGTCATTGCCGGGCTTGACCCGGCAATCCATCGCTTGGGAAGAGCTTTGTTGGAAGATAGATACGCAGGACACCATCTGCCGCGGCTGCGTCCGGTCCGTCTTGCGCAGGCAGCGATAGAGCTTCAGACGGTGGAGATGTTCTCCGGTGCCGTCACAGCAGATGACGAGGTCTTTTGGCCGGGGAGTGGGACTCGGTGGTCTGCGCGGTGTCCGTCGGAGGCGACCCGGAGGATGCTACCGGGCGAGTATAGTGAGAAATGGAGAAAACTGGACAACAAAGCAATGTACGAGCTCGGTAGAGAATAATGTATCTACGCAACGTATCGCGCAATTCCAGTTACCCCTAGGGCACCATCATAGGCGAACGCGACGCTCTGCCGGGCACGAGAAACTCCGACATACATTTTCGAGGCCGACTTTTCCACGTGCTTGACGTCGCCACTAGCCAGCCAAGCTTTTGCAAGCTTGTGCGGAAATATCAGAATTCTTTCAAAGGTGAGTCCTTTCGATTCGCCAAAATTCATCGGCTCATAGCCGTGGCAATCTGTCCTAACGTCCAGACGGAGTACCTGTGGTCGGAATCTTCTTACGTACGCTTCTATATCGCTGCTATGGACGGCAAAGACCCCATCATGACCGGTAAACGCGTCGTTGAGGGATTTCGTCTTTGGCTCTCGCGGAAAGAAGCTATCGGCAATATCGGCAATGTTCTGATTGCAACGATGTGTCTCAGATTGATAGGTGGTCTTACATAGTTTCAGCTTTTCCCACTCTCGAATTTTCTTAATGATCTTAATGCCGGAATACGCGCTGTTCTTAGCGGAGTTGTTTGTGCGAAACGTGGCTTGTCTGTGGTCGCCAACAAGATTTACTTGCACTCGTGAGCGCAAAATCAATTCGATCAAATCGAGATCGTAGCCGGCAAGATCCTGAAATTCGTCGATGTAGACCATACCAAAGCGCTCTTCGAGCCTGCGGATGACCGCGCCGGCGGACGCTTCGTTGCAGGCGAGTACAAACTGCGCAATCTTGTCTGAGTAGATAAAGCCCTGCTCTCCGAAGTAGTAACGGTTGATCTCAGTCTGCTTGGCGTATCTGTCAGATCGCCCCTGAGACCAATGGATTCCTTGTATCCGAGATCCGATGAGGCTTGATTGATAGGGTCGAGCAAGTTCTCGCAGCAGGAAGGAGTACCATGACCACACTTCTACATGGGTTGGGATGCAGCGATTGGTTTGGTAGATTTTTGCTTTGATCTCAGTGACATTGTTTTGGGTATAAGTTATCAAAGCGCAGCGCCTTGTGGTCTCTCCAAGGGCTTCGGTCACAATTCTAGTGGTTTTCCCCCCGCCGGCAGCGGACACCACAACGTTATTCATAGACGACATTATTGATATAGGTTGGAACGGTCCAAGAATGGTCCGTCTCGAAGAATCTTAGAGCACATTCCGTCTTGTTCTCGGCCATGTAGGAGAGCAAATCCTCCGTGGTCTGAAATGACTTCCCGATAATTGAATTGACGAGTTCGAGGCCGTTGCTCTTGACCAATTGCGGCTCTAGCGTCTCGGCGGTCTCATCTTTGTCATATTCGAAGTCGACCGAAGGGAAATTGAAGTAGTCTTTGTATCTCTCCTGGAGTCTGCTGACGTCTCCATCATTATCAGTAACGACATCAACGTCGATAGAAAGAAGAGCCGCGATATCTATGAAGCGCTTAAAGGCGAGGGAGCTTACCGAGATCACGTCAACCCCCATCGCAAGAGGCATCTTGCCAAAGCGCATTAGAAATGCCTTTTGAACAATGAGTTCGTCGGAGGGGCCTTCAACTAAGACCGCTCGCTTGGCTAGGATAAGCCGAAGGGTGTCGTATCCTGGCAGCTTCATGAAGTACTTGTATGTGTCTTTCGGTAGATCCTTGAGGGGGCGTGCATTCCCTGCCTTGAAGAGAAAGACGGAATCCATCCCGAGCTTGTTCAACACAAAGCTGCTGTGAGTTGTCAGTATTAGTTGCCGACCACTCAATCTGGTCGAGATGTGGCTAATAAGAACATTTAAGTTCGAGAAGGAGAGGTGGTTTTCTGGTTCTTCAATCAGAAATACGTGTGACTGCGCTGAGGCTTCCATCGCCAGTTTGATCTTAACACTGTTTTGCTCTCCCTTACCTACCAGTGGCATCGGAATGTCATCGAGATGAGGCACGACGCTCAGCTCCCAGCTGGCTCGTGACGATGTATCTAGGGAAATTGACAGTGTCTTCTGAGACACGATTCCCTTCTTTTGGTCGAGCGATCCATTTATTTCACGCACCCGCTCGTCTGCGAGAAATTCGTCCTTCATCAATCGATATGAGAGGGCGAGATCGACTTGCTCCCTTTTGCTCAGGCCGTCCTTGACTAGATCAAGAACGTAGCGGCTTGCCGCGGAGTTGTTTCTGATCGTACTAGCATCAATGAAGCTGGATTTGATCGGTATCGATCTCGCTGTAATTTCGTTGTCAGCAAAATCGCGCCATCGTACGATATAGTATTCGACAGGTATCGTTCTTATGAGTTTCGGGTCTGCCACGTACTCAGCATATTCTTCCTGATACTCTTCGTTGAATTCGATCGACAACTTTACGCCGGCGACGTCCTGCCGCATCGAATTATTCTTCCCCTTAAATCGTGCGATCTGGGGATCATCAATAAAATAGAGTTCGATCAGGATTGTCGGTGGAGCCTTAGGAAACATGCTGCCAAGAGACCTGATATATTGGCTCACGGCCTCGGCGTTGAAGAGGTGTGGATGGAGTTCGGCTTGAATGGGCCGACCGTTTAACAGTCCAGATAATGCTAGGTGAATTGCCTCTAGGAACGTTGATTTGCCACACTCGTTGTCACCAACAATTATGTTCAGGTGCTCGTTCAGCGTGACTTGGCTATCAGATAAGCAGCGATAGTTCTTGATAATGACCTTGGATATCTTCACGATGTTTGCCCTCAAACTGGGCTTCGTCGAAACGACTACTGGCGCAAAGAATTCGTCGCCTCAACGATGCGCTCAATACCGTCGTCCTGCCCGTAGTATTGAATAGTGCGAAAGATTGTTGGGATTCCTAAGGCCATCAATGTTACGAGACCTTGGCCGACCTGCAATTCATGATGGCTGCGATCGGGGTTCTCATAGGAGGCCGATTCCACTTTGTTTGTACCAAAGTCTCGGAAGGAGATAATAATTGGCGTTCCATTGGATTCTGCCAACTGGAGTTCGATGCCAAGGCCGGTAGAAGGAAAACTTGCTTCGGCGATGACTAGATCGGCCTCTTCCACCATTGCTCGATCCCAGAGATAGCAAAGTCGGGCTCGCTCGGTTTCCGGTTTTGTAGCGAGTTGGGGGTCGCTGTTTACGAGAGCGTACTTGACCGCTGCGGTTGGATCATTGTCTCGGAGTCTTTTGGCTAGCTCGTGAATGAAGGCGACGTGCTCGTCAAACAGCGAGCGCGGGACGTGGGTCAGAGCGCACGCGATATAAATATTCATCAGCTCGCTGCCCTGATGTTTGGAACTAGAAATTGAACGCCTGTTAGCTCCGAAGCGATCTCGTCGATGAATTGTTCAGCAGACATCTGAATAAATTCGCTTAGTAACCAATTCTTCTGTCCAGCCAGAAGGGACGCCATCTGCGGTGGATTGTAGCGGCTGATCTCGCTGAGCCGGTGCATCGCGCCTAAGATGAGCGTGGGCAATTGGCGCTCAATTCGTTTTGGCCCTCGCGTTCGAGACCTGATGTACCAAAGTGGTTCTGTGCCATTTATAAAGAATAGTTCTCTGCGCAAGCTCCGGTTTAGATCGGCTATGTTGGCTAGAGCCTTTGCGCTTAACTTACCCGGCTTTTGGCAGGCCACGGAGGCTGCAGAACGGATCGCTCTAGGACCAAACTTGTTGTCGGCAACAAATTGGATTGGGAGCCGCTTAACGGTGGTCGCGAAAGGAATGTTCTTCGTAATGTCTGCGCGAAAATAAACTTGCTTCGATTGCCTATCCGCTACGAAACCGCAGTTTGCGATTGGAATAAACATTTCGGATTGCGATGTATAGGTTAGGCAGTAGGTACGGTGTATGAACACCATGTTGAAAAACAGTTCTTGAAGCGTGTGAGTTCTGCTTGCTTCGGATTCTTGGTAGTATGCCGATAGGCTTGGCAATACTCCATGTTGCTGGATTTTGATGCCAAGGTGATTGAGAGAGGAGCGTCCTCGTCGCGAAGCCGGAGTGTGCTCCGAAACGCCATGACGTTCGTTGAATACGATTCCCTTGGCTGATAGCAGCGCCTTCGTTGCATTCAAGAAAGAATAGTAGAGCAGCAGAGGTGCAGATTGAGGAGGAAGGCCCAAGGATACCTTGTGGAATTCCTGCGCTTGCTGCCAATAGAGGAGCGCCTTATCCTTACCGCCTCGCTTGAGCCACAAGGCAACGTATGTCCAAGGGCTGTTCGTCAGAACATTTCGAGCTCCAATTATCGGAGCTATTACTGCCTTGTGAGGCGGAATCGCTCGCCCTCTAAACTTTATCTGCAGTAGGTCCTTTGAGATATCGCCCATCGTGCTGTCTGATTCGAGGCGTAACCAGCTTACGCTACGCTCTTTAGTTGCAGAAGAGCTGAGCGCCCCCCAAACAAACAAAAACGGCCGGATCTTCCGATCCGGCCGCAACTCTGAACTCTACTCGGCTAAGCCTACGCCACGCGACGCAACCTAGCCCCCGCCCTAACTTCTAAAACTCTCAGCTCGCCTTCTTCGCAGGCGCGGTGTCGCCGACCTTCTTCACGATGGCGCGCTTCAGTTCGAGGGCGCGCGGGGAGAGGTTGTCGGCGCTGGCCTTGAGCAGGAAGGCATCGAGGCCGCCATTGTGGTCGACGCTCTTGACCGCGTTGGTCGAGACGCGCAGGCGCACGTTGCGCTCCAGGGCTTCCGACTGGAACGTCACGTTGACGAGGTTCGGCAGGAAGCGGCGCTTGGTCTTGATGTTGGAGTGGCTGACCTTGTGGCCGACGAGGGGGCCCTTGGCCGTCAGTTCGCAGCGGCGAGACATGGTAGAAATCCTTAAGTTCGAACCCCCAACGAGTGCGGCCGCCATCTCGGCGCCACGGGGGCAAATTCTGTCGTCCTTGCAGGGAGCGGGCGGACGTATAGGGGGGAAGGGGCGGGACGTCAAGTTTTCGGGCGGGGATTTGAGGCCGCCCGGGCGGTGCGCTCCCTCCCCCGCGTGCGGGGGAGGGCTGGGGAGAGGGCTGTCTCCTCTGGGGGACCAGAGATCATGACGGACGGTGCCCCCTAGAGGAGAAAGCCCTCACCCGCGCACGGGACGATGCTTCGCATCGCCCGGAGCGCGACCTCTCCCGCAAGCGGGAGAGGTTTCGGAGCCCCCCGCGGCTACCTCTCTTCATCACCAAAACGGCAATGATTGTCGCACCTTACCATCACATAAAGGGCGTATTCGCGCCTGAAGAGTCCGGTGGAGTTTCCCGGGCGGACACGCCCGGACACATTGTTTGCCGCGGTTTTTGGCTTAAGTAACGCCCATCGCGCGCCTCGATTGGATTGTTTCGTGCCCACAACGCCTTCTCTTGCGCCCAAATCGCGCTCCGTGCGGCCGTGCTCGGCCGGCTGGCTGGCGGCGTTTTGCGGCCTGGCGATGGTGTGGGGCGCGATGCCCGCGGCGGCGCAGGGCAAGCTCGAGGCGCAATATGAGGCTTCGCTATCAGGCATTCCCGTCGGCAAGGGCGCCTGGAACATCGAGATCGGCGACGACGTGTTCGCGGCGGCGGCCAGCGGCGGCACCTCGGGCCTGCTGAAATCGTTCACGGGCGGGTCCGGCACCGGCGCCAGCCAAGGCCGCGTCGTCAACGGCGCGCTGGTTGCGACCGGCTACCAGGCTTCCACCACCACCTCGAAGAAGACCGAAGAGATCCGCATCACGCTCGACAAGGGCAACGTGAAGGATTTCGCCATCCTGCCGGAGCCGCCGGTCGATCCCGATCGCATCGTCGTCACCGACGCGCATCGCCGCGGCGTCTGGGACCCCAT
>RXJC01000546.1:6513-7161 GCA_003963435.1 Bradyrhizobiaceae bacterium
TCGCATCGTCGTCACCGACGCGCATCGCCGCGGCGTCTGGGACCCCATGACGGCCTCGCTGCTGCGCGTGCCCGGCAATGGCGATCCCGTCTCGCCGGAGGCCTGCCACAATTCCGCGCCCGTGTTCGACGGCCGCATGCGCTACGAGCTCAAGCTCGATTTCAAGCGCATGGAAACCGTGAAGGCGGAAAAGGGGTACAAGGGCCCGGTCGTGGTCTGTGCGATCTATTTCGTGCCGATCGCGGGCTACATCCCCGACCGTCCCGTGATCAAATACCTCGCCGCCCAGCGCAACATGGAAATCGCCTTCGCCCCGGTGGCCGGCACCCGCATCCTGGTCCCGTTCTGGCTGAAAGTGCCGACGCCCTTGGGGCCGGCCCTGCTGGAAGCCACCAGCTTCATCACCACCGCCCAGCCGCCCAGAGTGGCGAAGACGCAGTAGGGGCTGCCGTTAACCCTCCCCTGCCGTTTACCCTCCCCCTCCAGGGGAGGGTAAGAAAGGTCCAGCGATTTCAAACACATCCCTACTGTGCATGGGGTTGTTTTCGCGAAAATGAGTTGGGCAGGGTGCCGCTCCGGGAATCCATTTGACTCCTCGGCGATTCTGATTCGACTCCGCGCCGTCCCCAACTTAAGCCTTTCCGCCCT
>RXJC01000173.1 GCA_003963435.1 Bradyrhizobiaceae bacterium
CCTGCAAAAAGATTGGCCTCTCCCCGATGAGGGAGAGGCCAACATGAACCGACGCGCTCGATCTGGACGCGCGTTGCTACTCCCAGGCCCACGCCGAGAAATCGTTCTCGAACTGCGGGACTTCCTTCCAGACGCCCTTCAGCTTCTTGTTGACGACAGTCGGCCATTGCGGCTGGAACAGGTAGGCAGAGACGGCGTCGGTGGCCAGCATACGCTGGGCGTCGCCGAGCAGCTTTGCGCGGGCGGCTTCATCCGGGGTCGACACGATCTGCTTGTAGAGCGCGTTGAACTTCTCGTTGTTGTAGCCGAGATAATAGTCGGGCTCGGTGACCTTGACGAGGTCGAACGGCTCGACATGGCTGACGATGGTGAGGTCGAAATTGTGCGGGCCGTTGGGCGCGAACACCTGCGACAGCCACTGCGCCCACTCGACGTTCTCGATCTTGGCGGTGATGCCGACCTTGGCGAGCTGGGCCGCGACGATCTCGCCGCCCTGCCGCGCATAGGGCGGCGGCGGCAGCTTCAGCGACAGCTCGAGCGGGGTGGTGACGCCGGCTTCAGTCAGCAGCTTCTTGGCTTTCTCGGGGTCGAAGGGGTTGATGCCGGTGGTGTCGACGTAGCCGAGCGATCCCGGCGTGTAGAAGCTGCCGATCGGCGTGCCGAAGCCTTCGACCGCGCCGTCGATCAAGGCCTTGCGGTCGATCGCGGCGAGGATGGCGCGGCGAACGCGGACGTCGTCGAGCGGCTTCTTGCGGTGGTTGATCGCGACGATGGTCTTGGCCCTCGAACCGCCGATCAGCACCGTGAAGCGCGGGTCGGACTTGAATTGAGCGACGACGCGGGTTGCGATGCGCGGGAACACGTCGACGTCGTTCGAGAGCAGCGCCGCGGCCTGGGCCGCCGGATCGGAGATGAAACGGATCGTCACCTTGGACAGCTTGATCGCCGAGGCGTTGCGATAATCGGCCCATTTGTTCAGCGTGATCGAGGACCCCTTGGCCCAGGTCCCTAACTGGTAAGGCCCGGTCCCGACCGGCTGGGTGACGTTAGTCGCCGCGCTCTTCGGCTCGACGATCGAGCCGCTCGCCTGCCCAAGCAGGAACGGCAGGTTCGGCTCGGAATGTTTCACCGTAATCACGACCGTGTCGGCGTCGGGCGTCTCGACCTTCTCGAACGCCTGGAACAGGCTCTTGTCTTTGTTGGTGCTGGTCGGTGCCGCATTGCGCTCGAACGAGAATTTCACCGCGGCTGAATTGAACGGCTCGCCATTCTGGAATTTCACGCCCTTGCGCAGCTTGAACGTGTAGGTCTTCAGATCAGGCGATGCGGTCCAGCTCTCCGCCAGCAGCGGCGAGGTCGAGCCGTCCTCGTTGATCTTGGTGAGCGTCTCGTAGATGTTGTAGAGCGTGACCTCGGCGATCGCGGCGGCGGCCGCATTGGTGGGATCGAGCCCCGGCGGCTCCAGCGTCATCCCCATGACGACGCTGTCCTTCTTGCTCTGCGCCAGCACCGGCAGCGGAGCTGCGACGAGAGCGGCGGCAAGTGCGACGATCGAAAATTTCCTCAACATGCGTAAACTCCCCGGCCTGTTCTGTTCTTCAGCTTAACGCCAATCCGGCTCCGACACTAACCTTCCAAGGCCGTCTGCGGCAACGCCATCACGGCCTCTGCCCTGTGGCAGGCGGCAAGGTGTCCCTCGCCGACCTTGCGTAACGCAGGCGGGGCCTCACGGCAATGCTGCTCGGCGAGCGGGCAACGCGCCACATAGGGGCATCCGGCCGTCGCCGCCGATTGCGAGGCGATCGCCTGGCCCCCGCGCCGGCGCCTTGCACCCCCGGCGCGCGCCCGCGGCACCGCCTCCAGCAGCGCCCGAGTGTAGGGATGGGCGCAATGCTCGAACAGATCCTCCGGGCGGCCCTGCTCGACAATGCGGCCGAGATACATCACCGCGACCTCGTCGCAGAGATAGTCGACGACCGCGAGGTCATGGCTGATCAGGATGTAGCTGAGGCCGAACTGCTCCTGGAGGTCCTGCATCAGGTTCAAGACCTGCGCCTGCACCGAGACGTCGAGCGCAGAGACCGGCTCGTCGGCGACGATCAGCTTCGGCTGGGTGATCAGCGCGCGCGCGATGGCGATGCGCTGGCGCTGGCCGCCGGAGAACTCATGCGGATATTTCTCCATGTCGGCCTCACGCAAGCCGACCTGGCGCAGCACGGCGGCGACGCGTTCGCGGAACGTGGCGCGGTCGGCCCCCTCCAGCACCGTCAGCGGCTCGGCGACGATGCGGGCGACGGTCTGGCGCGGATCGAGCGAGCCGTAAGGGTCCTGGAACACCATCTGGAAATCGCGGCGGGCGCGACGCAGCTCGTCGGCCGGGATGCGATTGAGATCGCGGCCGAGCAGCGCGACCTGCCCCGCCGTCGGCCGCTCCAGCGCCATCACCAGTCGCGCCAAGGTCGACTTGCCGGAGCCGGACTCGCCGACGACCCCGAGGCTCTTGCCGGCCTGGACCTGCACGCTCACGCCGTTGAGCGCATGCACCTGGCCCGGCGGACGAAACAGGCTCTCGCGCGGCAAGGCGTAGCACTGTTCGAGATCCTTCACGTCGAGAAGCGGAGCGGCGGTCATGCGGTCAGCACTCCCTCGCGTTCTGCCATCGCGACATCGGTCCTGATGCAGCGGACGAAGTGCCCGGGTCCGACGTCGACCATCGCTGGAAGCGCGGCGCGGCATCGATCGATCACGAGCGGACATCGCTCGGAGAAGGTGCACCCCGCCGGCAGATCGGCGAGCTCGGGCACGGTGCCCGAGATCGTCTGCAGCCGTGTCCCCTTGCGCGCGCCGAGCTTCGGCCGGGCGCGGAACAGGCCCTGCGTATAGGGATGGCCCATGCGGCGGAAGACTTCGTCGGTCGGGCCGCTCTCGACGACGGCGCCGCCATACATCACCATCATGCGCTGCACGTTCTCGGCGATGACGCCGAGATCATGCGAGATCAGAATCATGGACATGCCGCGCTCCTCGACGAGATCGGCGATGAGATCGAGGATCTGGCCCTGAATGGTGACGTCGAGCGCGGTGGTGGGCTCGTCCGCGATCAACAGATCGGGCTCGCAGGCGAGCGCCATCGCGATGGTGATGCGCTGGCGCTGGCCGCCGGAAAACTGATGCGGATAGGCATCGACACGCCGCGCCGGATCGGGCAGTCCGACGCGATCAAGCAAGGCGATCGCTTCTTTCCGCGCCTGCGCCGCCGAATGCTTCTTGTGGCGCCGCAGCGGCTCGGCGACCTGATCGCCAATCGTGTGCATCGGATTGAGCGCGGTCATCGGCTCCTGGAAGATCATGCTGATGCGGTTGCCGCGCAGGCGGCAATAATCCGCATCAGGCAATCCCGCGAGCTCATTGCCGTCGAGCTTGATGCTGCCGGAGACCACGGCACTATCAGGCAGCAACCCCATCAGCGACATCGCGGTGACGGACTTGCCACAGCCGGACTCGCCGACCAGCCCGAGCGTGTCGCCGCGCTTGAGCGCAAAGCTGACGCCGCGCACGGCCTGCGCCGGCCCGCGGCTGGTGTTGAGGCGAACGCCGAGGTTCTCAACCTCGATCAGCGGCATGTCGGGGCGCTCAGCCATCGTCATCGCTCCCGCGCCAGTCTGGGATCGAGCAGGTCGCGCAATCCGTCGCCGAGCAAGTTGAGGCCCAGCACCGCGATCGCAATCGCGGCGCCCGGATAGACCGCGAGCATCGGCGACTGGAACAGCAGCGTCTGCGCATCGTTCAGCATCCGCCCCCAGGACGGCTGCGGCGGCTGCGTGCCGAGGCCGAGATAAGACAGCGCGGCTTCGGCGAGAATGGCGAGCGCGAACTGGATGGTGACCTGCACGATCAGGATCGACAGGATGTTGGGCAGCACATGCTCGACGGTGATGCGGAACTTGCCCTTGCCCGCGGCGCGCGCGGCCAGCACGAATTCGCGGGCCCAGATCGCGTTGGCCGAGCCGCGCGTCAGCCGCGTCAGCGTCGGGACTTGAAAGATGCCGATCGCCACGATCGAGGTCACCATGCCCGGCCCGACGACCGCCGCGAGCATGATCGCGGACAGCACCGCCGGAAAGGCGAAGGTGAAGTCGGAGAAGCGCATGATGATCTCCTCGGTCCAGCCGCGCCGGGCCGAGGCGAGCAGGCCGAGCGTCACGCCGAAAGTGAGACCGATGCTGACGGCGATGACACCGACCATGATCGTGGAGCGGGCGCCGGCGAGCAGCAGCGAGACGATGTCGCGGCCGAAGGAATCGGTGCCGAGCCAATGCGCCGCCGACGGCGGCCGCAGTTTTGAGGCGATGTCGATCTCGTAAGGCGACCACGGCGTCCATACCAGCGACAACAGCGCCGAGGCGAGCACCAGCAGGCTCAGCGCACCGCCGATCACGAAGCTGCGGTGGCGCAGCGCGCGGCGCCAGAACGTCCGTGCCGGTAGCGGGCGCGTTGCCAGCGGCGCATCGATGATCAGGGGCTCGCTCACAGGTCGTGGACCTTGATGCGGGGATCGATGAAGGCATAGAGCACGTCGACGACGAAATTGACGATGACGACCATGGCGGCGAGCAGCATCACGCAATTGCGCACCACGATCAGGTCGCGGTTGGCGATCGACTGGAAGATCAGGCGGCCAAGGCCCGGCAGGTAGAACACGTTCTCGATCACGATGGTGCCGGCGAGCAGGTTGGCGAATTGCAGCCCCATCACCGTCATCACGGGGATCATGGCGTTGCGCAGCACGTGGCTCCACAGCACCTCACGCTTGCCGAGTCCCTTCGCGCGCGCCGTCCGAACGAAATCCTCGCGCAGCACTTCCAGCACGGCCGAGCGTGTGACGCGGGCGAGGATCGCGGCCTGCACTACCGCGAGCGAGACTGCGGGAAGCAGCAGCGACCTCACGCCGAGCCAGATGCCGTCCTCCCAGCCGGCAAAGCCGCCGGCGGAGAGCCATTGCAGCCGCACGGCGAACAGCAGCACCAGCAGGATCGCGAACCAGAAATTCGGCAGCGCAATGCCGATTTGGGTCAGCGACATCACCCCGACATCGCCGAGCTTGTTGTGGTTGGCCGCGGTGTAGATGCCGGCCGAAAGCGCCAGCGTCACCGTGATCGTCATGGCCATGACCGCGAGCGGCACGGTCAGCACCAGCCGCTCCACAATCAGGCTGGCGACCGGCGTGCCGTAGACATAAGAGTTACCGAGATCGCCGACGAGGAGGCCCTTGATCCATTGCAGATAGCGAACCGCCAGCGGCTGGTCGAGCCCGAGCTTGACGCTGAGCGCGCGCACCGCGTCCGGCGAGGCGTCCGCGCCCATCAGCATCTGCGCGGCATTGCCGGGAAGCGCATCGAGCACCAGGAAGATGATCAGCGATGCGCCGACCAGCGTCGCCAGCAAGGT
>RXJC01000364.1 GCA_003963435.1 Bradyrhizobiaceae bacterium
GGCACCTTGCGGTTGACGGCCATGCCGGGGCCGAGCTCGCCGATCACGAAGGTCGGGCTCTTCGCCCCGCCGCAGCAGCACAGCGCGCAAGGGCGGTGAAGGTTGTTCCACTGCGTCTCGTATTTGCCCTCGCCGTCGAACACCTGGACGCGATGGTTCTCGCGGTCGGCGACATAGACCCAGCCGTCGGCATCGGTGGCGATATTGTGCACGATGTTGAACTGGCCGGGATCGGTGCCGGGCTCACCCCAGCTCTTCATCAGCCTGCCGTCGGGGGTGAATTTGTGCACGCGCGCATTGCCATAGCCGTCGGAGACGTAGATCTCGCCTTTCGGCGACAATGCGGTGTGGGTGCAGCGGTGGAACGGCTCGCCGCTCATGAACGGCGACGGCTTCTCGGGAATGCCGATCGTCAGCAGCACCTTGCCGTCGGTGGTGCATTTGCGCACGGTATGGTCGCCGTCATCGGTGCAGTAGAGATTGTCGTCGGCGTCGATGTGCAGGCCGTGGGCGCGGGAGAACAGGCCTTCGCCCCAGCTCCGGAGGAAATGGCCCTCGCGGTCGAGCACCACCATCGGATGTTCACCGCGGTTGAAGACGTAGATCTGGTCGCGGCTGTCGACCGCGACCGAGGCAACGTCGCTGAGCTGCCAGCCGTCCGGGAGCTTGGCGAAGTTGTCGACGACGCGGTAGCGGTGCTCGCCGCTGCCGAGGATGGCTGGCATCGAGGGTCTCTCCTCTGTCATTCCGGGGCGCGACGAAGTCGCGAACCCGGAATCCATTGTGCAGCATAGCTTGTGGGTAGATGGATTCCGGGTTCGTGCTGATGCGCGCCCCCGGAATGACGGCTGTGATTACGTTCGCCCCAAAATCCCTTCCTCGATCGCCTTGATCTGCAGCGCCAGATATTTCGAGTTGATCCGGCATTGCGCGAGGCTGCCGGCGATGAACCAGAGGCCGGGCTGCTTCGTGCGCGCATACATGTTGCGCAGCTCGAGGCCGTCGCCAAAACCCCAGATCGGGCCGACGCGATCGGCGACGGCATCGCCAAACAGTTTTCGCACGAGGTATTCCTGCGGCTTGTAGCCGGTCGAAAGGACGATGAGATCGGCCGGAATGATCGTTCCGTCCTTCATCCGTGCGCCTTCGGTGACGAAGCTCTCGATGTCGTCGAATTGCCTGAGCTTGACCTTGCCCTCGACGATCAAATTGGAGCAGCCGACGTTGAAGTAATAGCCGCCGCCGCGGGTGAGGTATTTGAATTGCCACCCCGTTCCGGCCTCGCCGAAGTCGAGCTTGAAGCCGACGCGGGCAAGGCCGTCGAGCAGCTCCTTGTCGAGCTGCTTCGATTGCTCAGTCAGCATCACATGCGTCTTCTTCGCAAGCGGTGTCGGCATCGAGGCCGCGATCAGGTCGTTGTCCTCGAGCGTGCCTTCGTTGTAGGTGGCATAAGCGAGCTGCGCCGACGGCTCGATGTTGGTGACGAGTGTGGGCGAGCGCTGCACCAGCGTCACCTCCGCGCCGCTGGAATGCAGATCCTGCGCGATGTCGTGGCCGCTGTTGCCGGTGCCGATGACGATCGCGCGCTTGCCGGTCCAATTCTCGCCGTCCTCGTAAGCGCTGGAATGCAGCAGCGTTCCCTTGAAATTGTCGAGGGTCGGGATGGCAGGGATGTTCGCGATGCCGCTGACGCCGGTGGCCATGATGACATGGCGCGGATGCATGGTCCGTGTGCTGCCGTCGGCGCGGCGCAGCGTCACCGTCCAGCATCCCTTCGCCTCGTCATAGGCGCCGCCCTCGAACGCGGTGCCGGTCCAGAAATTCAGCTCCATCGCATCGACGTAAGCCTCGAACCAGTTGGCGAGCTTGTCCTTGGGGATGTAGGTCGGCCAGTTCGGCGGAAACGGCATGTAGGGCAGGTGATTGACCTGCACTTGGTTGTGCAGCGTCAGCGCGTGATAGCGCTTGCGCCAATTGTCCCCGATCCTCGTCTCGCGATCGACGATCAGCGTGTCGACCTGCAACTGCTTCAGCCGCGCCGCGATGGCGAGCCCGGCCTGGCCGCCGCCGACCACCAGCACGGCCGGATCGCGTTTCGCATAGTCGCGCGAGGCGTTGCGCAGATCGAGCCAGTTCGGTCCGCGAAAATCGCGCGAATAGGCCTGGCCGCGCGGCCGCGAGGTGCCGAGCTGTTCCTCGAACCCCTTGAGCTCGTCGAGCGCGGTCAGCAGCGTCCACGCCTTCAGGCGGTCGCCGTCGGTGCTGTCCGGAACGAGCCGGATGATGCCGCTGCCGCGCCCGATTGCGGTTTCGAAGTTGAAGATCGCCTCGATGGTGTTGGTGCCGGCGCGCGTCACCCAACGCGGCGGCGCGCGGCCGGGCGCGATTTCGAATCCGGTCGGTGCCGCCTTGGGTACGAGTGCGGCCAGCGCCTGTGCAATCGTGTCGCGGCCAGCGAGCGTTTGCAGGCTCCAGCTCAGCACCAGCACGTCCCGCCAAAAACTGTCGGCGAGGAAGAGGTGGTCGAACGCGGCGGGCTCGGGCTTGCCCAGCGTGCGTTCGAATTCATCGAGCCACGCTTGCGCGGAGGCGGCGATATCCTTCGTCCTGTCCAGCATACGCGACCTCGTGGCCGTCTTCGCGGCGTTTCCTCTGGTCGAAGCTATACGGTTTCGCAGGCCGCCAAAAGCCGGCGACCCGAGCAATGCCGGCATATCGCCCTGCTCGGACGGTATATGCCGGGCGATGCTTCAGTCTCGGCTTCGATCGCGCCCGGCTAAGGCCCGCCCGGCCTCCGGTCCGCCCAATAGGGATCGCGCAGCTTGCGCTTGAAGATCTTCCCGGTCGCCTCGCGGGGCAGCGCATCGAGGAACTGAACGTCCTTCGGAACCTTGAAGTTGGCCAGCCGGTCGCGCAGCCAGGCCTGCACTGCACTGGCGGAGAGTAGCGCGCCGGCGTCGGGCTCGATGCAGGCGCACAACCGCTCGCCATATTCCGCGTCGGGAACGCCGAACACGGCGCAATCGCGCACGCCGGGCATCCCGATCAGCGCGTTCTCGATTTCGGCGGGATAGATGTTGACGCCCCCCGAAATCACCATGTCGCGCTTGCGGTCGCACAGGAACAGATAGCCATCCTCGTCGAGATAGCCGACGTCACCCACGCTGACGAGGCCGTCGCGCCCTGCCTCCGCTCGGGCCTGCGCCTTGCCGTGATAGTCGAAATCGGGCACGGCTGTCTGTCGCATGAAAATCTCGCCAATCTCATTGACGTCGCAGAGACTGCCGTCATTGCGAAAAATCTTGACGATGCCGCCCTCGATGGCGCGGCCGACCGTGCCGGGCTTCTTCAAGGCTTCCTCGGCGGAGTGCCATACCGGGATCCCCGTCTCCGTCGAGCCGAAATACTCGTTGATGACCGGTCCCCACCATTCGATCATGGCCCGCTTGACTTCGGGCGGGCAGGGCGCGGCGCCATGCACGACGAAACGCAGTGACGAGAGGTCATAGCGACGTCGCACCGCCTCGGGCAGCCGCAACAGCCGGACGAACATGGTTGGCACCATGTGGATGTGGGTGACGCGGTGGCGCTCGATCAGCGCAAGCAATTCCTCGGCATCGAACCGCGCCTGGAGCACAATGGTGCAGCCGCAGCGGAAGGCCAACATGCCGTAGGAATGCGGCGCCGAGTGATACATCGGGCCGTTGATCAGCACGACCTGGTTGTCCCGCGGCTTGATACCATAGGCGATCGCGCCGACGCGCTCGGAGGCGGCGGCCTGTTCGGGACGCATCGGCATGCGCCGGACGCCCTTCGGCATGCCCGTGGTTCCCGACGTGTAGATCATCGCCGCAGCCCGGCGCGGCGGCTCCCGCATTTCCGGATGGCCGTCGCGCCAGCGGTCCCAGTCGGTCAGCCCGACCGGGACCGCGGTCAGCTCCGTCGGAATTGCGAACGTCGCCGCGAGCTCGGGCGGCGTCTGGACCACGAGAAGGCGAACGTCGTCCGGCAGGCCGGAGCGAATCTGCGGCAGCAGGTCGGCGTGGCAAACCAGGATTTTCGCGCCGCTGTCAGTCAGGATGTAACGAACCTCTTCGGCCTTGAGATGCCAGTTGATCGGCACCACCGGGCTGCCCAGCGCGGCGGAGGCCGCGACCACCTCGAACAGCGCGAAATCGTTGCGCAGCATCATGGCGACAGCTGCGCCCTCGGCGAGGCCGAGCTCGCGAAGCCCGCTCGCCGCCTGCCTGATGCGCGCCTGGATCTCGTCATAGCCGATCCGGCGTTCACCGCTGATGATCATGACCTGTCCCTGTTCCGCCCGAGTCTAGCGATCGTCCAGCACGTCGCCAAATCCGACCCAGCTCTTGCCGTTGAAGCGGCGGAGCTGCAGCTGCTGGAAAGGCAGATAGTCGTCGGCGCCCGTCGTGACGGACATGCCCGGCAGCAGCAGCGGCAGCTTGACGTCTTTCAGGGATGCGGCCTGACGCAAGATGTTGTCGCGGCTGAAATCATCCTTGCACGCCTTGAGAACCGTCATCAGCAGCGTCGCGTAATGGTAGCCGGCCGCGTAGTTGGAGTTGGAGAGGTCTGCGGTCGGCATGTATTGCTTCATGAAGGCGAAGTACTCCTTCACGCCGGGATCGCCGGCCCATTGCGGGTCCATCGTGTCCTTCTGGTTGCTCGACGAGATCAGGCCGACCGCATTGTCGAGCCCAGCCGGCTCGAGGAACGAGATCGATGAAGCCGACGTCGGCACGAAGAACAGGTCGGGCTTCCAGCCGATCTCGGCCACGCCCTTGATCATCTGCGAGGTGAACTTGCCGAGCACGACCCCGAACAGCACGTCGGCGCCCGATGCCTTCAGGGTCGAGAGTTGCGAGCTGATCGTCGGTGCGCTGGTTTCGTAGGTCTGCTCCGCGACGATCATGCCCGAGGCCTTGTCGCCGAGCGCACGCTTGAAGCCGGCGACATAGTCGCGGCCGAAATCATCGTTCTGGGACAGGATGGCGATCTTGGCGTCCGGCTTGTTGCGCAACACGTGCTTGGCGTAGACCACGCCCTCGGATTCGTAGGCGGCCATGCCGGGCATGGTCCACGGATATTTCTGCGGGTCAGCCCATTTCGTCGCGCCGGAGAGCACGAACAGCTGCGGCACCTTCTTGCCGTTGAGGTAGCGCTGCACCGCGCTGTTGGTGGCGGTGCCGAGCGAGCCGAACATCATCAGCACCTCGTCCTGCTCCACCAGCTTGCGGGTCTGCTCGACCGTCTTCGGCGGCGAATAGGCATCGTCCAGCGTGATGAACTTGACCTTGCGGCCGTTGATGCCGCCTTCGGCATTGACCTTCTCGAAGAACGCCTCCTGCGTCCGCCCGATTGCGCCGAACCCGGAGGCCGGACCGCTATAGGGGAGGGTCTGGCCGATGCGGATCTCGTCGCTGCCTTCGGCTTGGGCGGTTTCGGTCGCAAGCGTCAGCAACGACAGGCCGATCAGTGCGGTTGCCAGCTTCATGGTGTCCTCCCGTCTTCGTTGTCGGTCCAATCTGGTTGTATTGGCCGCGCCGTCAGGCGCTCGCGCGCATCAGGAAATCCTGCCGGGCCTGGTCGAATTCCATCTTCATCCGGTTCACGAGTTGGGCGACCGGCGGCGCGTCCACGATCTGCCCGATACCCTGGCCCGATCCCCAGATATCGCGCCACGCCTTGGATTTCATGTTGCCGCCGGAGCCGAAATTCATCTTGGACTTGTCGGCGGCCGGGAGATTGTCCGGATCGAGTCCTGCGGCGGCGATCGAAGGGCCGAGATAGTTGCCGTGCACGCCGGTGAACAGGTTGGTGTAGACGATGTCATGCGCGGCATGCTGCGTCAGCGCGGACTTGTAGGCCTCGTCGGCATTGGCTTCCTGCGTCGCGATGAAGCGCGTGCCCATATAGGCGAGGTCGGCGCCCAGCGTCAGCGCCGAGGCGATGCCAAAGCCGTCGCTGATCGCACCCGACAGCAGGATCGCGCCCCCAAACCATTGCTTGACCTCGCGCACCAGCGCGAAGGGCGACAGCGTGCCGGCATGCCCGCCAGCGCCGGCGCAGACCAGGATCAGACCGTCGACGCCCTGCTCGGCGGCCTTGCGCGCGTGCTTGACGTTGATGACATCGTGGAACACGACGCCGCCGTACGAGTGTGCGGCTTCGACGATCTCCGCCGGTGGCCGCAGCGAGGTGATGATGATGGGCGCCTTGTGCTTGACGCACGTCTCCATGTCCTTCATCAGCCGGTCGTTGGAGGCATGGCAGATCTGGTTGACGGCGTAGGGTGCGACCTTCTTGCCGGGATTGCGCGATTTGTATTCGCCGAGCTCGTCCTCGATGCGGCTTAGCCACTCGTCGAGCTTCTCGACCGGACGGGCGTTGAGTGCGGGAAACGAGCCGACGACGCCCGCCTTGCACTGCGCGATCACCAGGTCCGGTCCGGAGACGATGAAGAGCGTCGAGCCGACGACCGGCAGCTCCAGATTGTTCTTGAGCAGGGCAGGCAGTGCCATCCGATCCTCCTGACCACCCGCATCGCGGCTTGTTCCGGCCGAGAGGGAGCGTTTCCATGTCGATTGTTGTGCCGGCGGGATCTCCCGCCTCGCGGTTTGACCCCACTATAGGGTTGGACGGCGTCCGCTGGATCGTTCAAGATTGAACATGTTGGTATTCAGTTTTGAACGGAGCTGCCGGTGGATTGGGAACTCTGCAAGACCTTCGTCGCTGTGGCCGACACCGGCAGCTTCACCGCCGCGGCACGGCGGCTGCACGCCAGCCATCCCACCGTCAGCCGCAAGATCGCCGCGCTGGAGGCGCAGCTCGGCACCAAGCTGCTGGCCCGCGCCGCCGACGGCTTCGTGCTCACAGCCGACGGCCGTACTCTGCGTGAGCATGCGGAGGCGATGGCCGTCGCCGCGCTGCGCGCCGAGGCAGCAGTTGCCGCCGGCGGGCGCAAGGCGCGCGGTACGGTCAAGCTGTCGATCGGGGCGACGCTGGCCTCGCACTGGCTGATGCCGCGGCTGCGCTCCTTTCTGAACGCGCATGATCACATCCGGCTCGAGATCATCACCCATCCGTTTCCGGCCAGCGTGCGGCGCCGGGAAGCGGACGTGGTGCTGCGTCCGGTCGATAGCGGCGAGGAAAATCTGGTCGGTCGCAAGATCGGCCGTCTCGGCACCGGGTTCTATGCCTCGCGCGATTATGCGGCGGGCCGGTCCTTGCCGGAACGCAGCGGCGAGTGGAAGGGCCATAGCGTCATCGGCTTTGCAGATCAGGACTCCAATGCGCAGCTGGCGCGCTGGAGCGATGCGATCACGCGCCAGGGCACAATGGTGATGCGCTGCTCGTCGCAGGGTGACATGCTGGCGGCGGTGCGCGCGGGAATCGGAATCTCGGCACTGTCCTGCTTCGTCGCGGGCAGTTATTCCGACCTCGTGCGTGTCGCGCCGCTGAAGCTCGCCAGCGTATCCGACCTGTGGCTGCTGGCCCATCCCGACCTGGTCGAGCTTCCTGCGGTGCGCGCGGTGGTCGACTTCGTGGCGGAATGCGCCCGCGCCGATCGCGAGCGGCTGCGGGGTTAGTTCCCGGTGATGATGCCCTCGCGCTTCTTCACCGCGCGATAATAGCTCCACCACAGATGCGCCGCCGCGCCGCGCAGGGGACGCCAGGGTTCGGCGAGCGGTGCCATCTGCTTCT
>RXJC01000711.1:0-5426 GCA_003963435.1 Bradyrhizobiaceae bacterium
TCGGTGGTCGAGCCCGCCTACACCAAGACGCCGTTCGATGCGAACTTCATGGAGCCCGATGCCAAGCTCGACGCCTATCACGAGGCGCGCACCGGCGTGACCAGGCGGGTCAACGAGGTGATGGCGACGGCCGAACAGCCCGGTGTCGTGGCCGAGACCGTGCTGGAGGCGGCGAGCGCAGCGCGCCCGAAACTGCGATATTCCGCCGGCAAGCTGGCGAAGCGCCTGCGTCTGCTTCGCCGATTTGCGCCTGCGAGCCTGGTGGATGCTGGGCTTCGAAAGGACCTGCGGCTCGATACGCCGGCGGCGCCCGCCCGCACCGCCCGGGCCTTCTGACACGACAACCGCACCGGCAGCCTGCTGCCTTGCTACGGCAAAGAACCTTTGGGCTATGAGGCAAGAAATGAAAGCTCTGATCTTCAAGCGCTATGGCAAGTCCGATCAGGTGGAGTTCGCCGACATCGCCCGGCCGAAACCCGCGCCGAACGAAATTCTGGTCCAGGTTCACGCCGCGGGCCTGAACCCGATCGACAACATGATTCCGAAAGGGACATTCAAGCCTATTCTCAAGTTCGATCTGCCGGCCACAATGGGCAGTGATCTGGCAGGCGTCGTCGTCGAAGCGGGAAGCCGCGTGACCCGCTTCAAGCCGGGTGACGCCGTCTTCGCCAGCATCTTCGACCTCGGAACGGGGGCGCTCGCCGAGTTCGCGTGCGTGCCGGAGGACGCAGCAGCGTTCAAGCCGGCGAACCTCGACTTCGTGCAAGCGGCTTCGATCCCGATGGTCGGGCTGACATCCTGGCAGGCGCTCAAGGAGAGGATAGGCCTCGAGCCCGGGCAGAAGGTGTTCATCCCCGCAGGCGCCGGAGGCATCGGTACTTTTGCGATCCAGCTCGCCAAACATCTCGGAGCAAAGGTCGCAACGACGACCAGCACCGGGAACGTGGACCTGGTGCGCAGCCTCGGGGCTGACGAGGTGATCGACTACAAGACCCAGCAATTCGAGAAGGTGCTGCGAGGTTACGACGCCGTGCTTTGGACGGTCAGCGACGCGATCGAGAGGTCGCTCGGGATTCTGAAACCGGGGAGCAGGATTGTCTCGCTGGTCGGTCCGCCAGACGCCGCGTTTGCGCGCGGACGGGGAATGAATGCCTTCATGGTACTGCTGTTCGGCTTGCTGAGCCGCAAGATCATTCGCAAGGCTCGCAAGGCGGGCGCTGCATATTCGTTCCTGTTCGTGCATCCCGACGGCGGACAACTCGCCGAGATCGCAGGGCTTCTCGCAGAAGAGCGCGTCCGGCCGGTGATCGACAAGGTGTTTCCGTTCGACCAGGCGAAACAGGCGCTTGCCTATCTCGAAAAAGGACGGGCCAGGGGAAAGGTCATTGTGCAGATGAAGTGACGATAGGGGCCCCTCACCCCTCGACCCGCCATAGCCTCCACCGTTCCGGCACGCCCTTGAGCCGGTGCACGCCGTGATCCTTCAGGCCGATCGAAGACTGCGTCTTCGTCAACTCCCTGACCGCGCTCGACACCAGCACCTCGCCGGCACGCGCCTTAGCCGCGACGCGGGTGCAGATGTGGAAGGCGAGGCCGACCATCTCCCCTCCGCTAATGGTGTATTCGCCGGCGTGCAAGCCGATCCGGATCTCGAGGCCCAGCGTGCGCATCGCCTTCTGAATCGCGGTCGCGCACGCGATGCCGGTTGCCGGCTTCTTGAAGGTGGCCAGCACGCCGTCGCCCGTGGTCACGACTTCCTTGCCGCCGCACGTCTTCAGCTCCTTGCGCACGGCGGCGTAATAGTGGCCCATGACCTTGGTCCAGCGCGCATCGCCGAGCTTCGCGGCCTTTGCGGTGGAGCCGACGATGTCGACGATCAGGATCGTGGCCAGCGCTTGCTTGAGCTCGCCGCCACCATCGGTCGCCCGGCGCCGCGGCGCGATCGGTCCGGCCAGCGGTTCATAGCGATGGCTGCGGCGCCGGGCGATCGCAGCCTTGGTATAATCCTGGGCCTTCTGCGCCGTGCGGCAGCGTATCGTCTTCTCCTGCGGCAGCCGCGTCCAGTAGACCTTTCGCCCGTCGCCGGCGCCCTGAACCTCCACGGCGCCCCACTTCAGGAACACCACCGCGCCAACCCGCCGGACACACCACGCCTTCGACGTGTAACCCGATACGTTGGACTGATGGATTCCGATGCGCAGAAATTTGGGCATTGCAGGTGTGGCTGATCGCAGGACCGAGAGCTGATCGAGGCGAAGCGTAGTTGCACATTCCCGCATTGGCAACAGACGAGCTGCGCGGACGATCTCGATCGTCAGCCCTGCTTTGCCGCGATCGTCAGACGGATTCCGGACGCGGTCAGAACCACCCCCATGACGAGAGACGCATTGATCGGCTCGTTCAGCACCGCTGCCGAAATCAAAAGCCCGATGCCGGGTGTGGCCAGCAGCGCCATCGACATGGTGCTTGCGGCAAAGCGGCGTCCGGCCTCGACCACGGCCCAGTAAGCGAACGCGGTTGCGACCGGCGCGACGTAGACGAGCGTGGCCGCGCCGAGTGGCGATATCGCCGGCGGCGCTCCCTCGACAGACGCGGCCACGGGAAGCAGCAGGATTGCCGCGATCAGCATCTGCCAGGGGGCGAGGCTCAACGCCGACGCCGCGAAGCGATGCCCCCGGACGGTCACGATCGTAACGGCCCACGCAGTTGCGGCCGTCATCAGCATGGCATAGGCGAGGGTCTGCTTGCCGATGGCGGTGAAGGACGGCGAGGCGATCACGGCGGTTCCTGCGCATCCGATCAACACGCCCGCCACCCTCCGCGGGCTCAGATGTTCGCCGAGCCGCCAGGCCGCAAGCGGCGCGACGACGATCGGCGTGGAAAAGGCGAGCACCGACGCACGCCCCGGCGGCAAGATCGTCAGCGCGAGACCCGTGAGCGCGGAATACGCCGCCATCTGGAGCGCGCCCGACACGACGACAAAGGGCAGATCGGACGGCGGCGGAAGGGCGAACTCGCCCCGCGCGACCAGGAGGCCGAACAGGATCAGCGCGGCGATCGCGTAGCGGAGACAGCCATACCAGATCGGCGGAATCTGGCCGACGCCAACCTTGATCACCGGCCAGCTGGCCGCCCAGATCAACACCAGCGACAGCAACAGCAGCCAGTCGCGCGGCCTTGGGGCCACAGCCCCGGCGGATGCGGCCGCCGGCGATTCAGAATCTTTCACTGGACGGCCGCAGGTCGATCTCATGGGTCCACGCGCTGCGGGCCTGCCGATGCAATTGATGGTAGCTCTCCGCGATCGCCGCAGGCTGGAGCAGGGTCTCCGAGGGATCGTCCTCCCGCGCGATCATGCCGTCGAGGATGACGTGAGCGACGTGAATGTTCTTTGGGCCGAGCTCACGCGCCATCGCCTGTGCCAACGCGCGCAGGGCGAATTTCGGGGAGGCAAAAGCGGCAAATCCGGCGCCGCCGCGGATCGATCCGGTTGCGCCGGAGAAGATGATGGTGCCGCCTCCGCTTTCCAGCATGGACGCCGCCGCCGCGCGGCCGACCAGGAACCCGGCGAAGCAACCCGTGCGCCAGGCCTGCTCGAACAAATCCTCGGAGATGTCGAGGATCCCTCCCTGGTCCCATATGCCGACATTGAACACGACCAGGGATGGCGGCCCGAGTTCGCTCCTCACGCGTGCGAACGCCTCCTTGACTTGTCCGGAGATCGTGGCATCGCAGGAATATCCGCGAACCTGATCGCGGTGCGACTGACCCGCGCCGCCGCTGCGCGACAACGCGGCGACGCGCATGCCCCCATCCGCAAAGCGTGTCACGAGCGCGTTGCCCAATCCGGCACCCGCGCCGACAACGACGGCAACCTGATGCGAGTTCATGTCCGAGCTCTCCGGATTTGAATGGACGTCATGCCTTGGATTTCACGTAACGAACGAAGCCGATCACGTCCTCGGCGACCAGCCGCCCGATCGCACCGCTGGAATAGACGGCGGTGAGGACTCTTCCGTCGGGATCGAGCACAAATCCGGTCGATTGCAGATAGCGTGGACTGTCGTTGACGTAAGCGCCGGTCGCCGCGGCAACCCTGTCGGCATCGACGCGGTAGCCGACCGGAAAATTCAGCCGATGCTTTTCGACCAGCGCGCCGGCGTCGATCTTGTCGTCGACCGACATGGCAACGACCCTGATCCCGAGTTCATCGAGCTTCTCTTTCGCACGCGCAAAGGCCGAAAGCTGCGCGTTGCAGTACGGGCACCATGACCCGCGATACATCAGGATGACGCCGTAGTGACCGGCCAGGTGCTGCACGACGGAGACAGTGCCATCGGCAACCGTATCGAGCGTCAGGGGCGGAAAGGCATCGCCATTGTTGAGACGGGACATTGTCGTCTGCTCCGAATATTGGACTGTTTAGTCCAGTTACTTGCCAGCCGACTCCCTGTCAAGTACGGTGACGGCCATGAACAAAAACGTGACTGCATTACCCAAGACCGCGTTGCCGAAGACCTCATTGCCGAAGACGGCACGGGGCGCGGCAACACGCGCGCGCATCGTCGATGCGGCAACGGCGCTGGTGCGCGCGCGAGGCGCCGCGAACACGACGATCGATGCGGTGATCGAGGCCAGCAAGGCCAGCAAATCGCAGGTGTACCACTACTTCGCCGACAAGGATGAGCTGGTCTTGGCGGTGATCCAGCGACAGGCCGAGTGCGTGCTGGGGACTCACGAGGGTCTGTTGCGCAAGCTCAATTCGCTCGCCGGACTTCGCCGCTGGCGCGACGCCGTCGTCGAGCTGACGGAGCAAACCAATTGCGCCGGAGGCTGTCCGCTCGGCTCGCTGGCGGCCGAACTCTCGGAAACGCCGCGCACGCGCGCGGCGCTGGCGGAAAGTTTTGCGCGCTGGGCCGGTTATTTCGAAGCGGCATTCGCGAGAATGCAGGCGCGGGCCGGGAAGACGCCTGCCGGCGATCTAAGGGCGCTTTCCGAGGCGATGCTCGCCAGCCTGCAGGGAGGATTGTTGCTCGCACAAACCCTGCGATCGACGAGGCCTCTGGAGCTGGCGCTGGATATGGCGATCGAGCATGTCGCCGCGCGGCTGAAGCTCTAAAGCGCGATGAGATTTGGATGAACCGTCATCGCGCTTTAGGTCGTTGTTTACGCATGATCTTTTCGGAAAACCGCTTCACACTTTTCCGGATCATGTTTTAGCCGGCAATGCCCGCTTCAGCCGTGATACGCAAACAGCTCGATCGGATCGCTGAAGCCGCGCACCGCGTGCTGGCCGACGCGCTCCAGCTCGAATTTCGGCTGCACCAACTCCGCGAAGTCGCGTGACAGCAGCACCGGTCGTCCCAGCTGCTTGGTGAGGGCCTCCAGGCGCGAGGCCATGTTGACGGCGGGGCCGATCACGGTGA
>RXJC01000711.1:5476-5694 GCA_003963435.1 Bradyrhizobiaceae bacterium
GGACGCCGATGCCGTAGTTCAGCGGCGCGCGGCCGGTCGCGCTGTTGCGCTCGTTGAGGGCGGTCATGGCCTGGCGGGCCTCGGTCACCGCATGCAGCAGATCCGCGCAGGCGTCGGGATGCTGGAGCGGAAAAATCGCGAGCAGGCCGTCGCCGATGAATTTCAGGATCTCGCCGCCGTGCCGCGCGATCGGCTCCGACATCGCGTCGAAATAGTCG
>RXJC01000395.1 GCA_003963435.1 Bradyrhizobiaceae bacterium
TCTGGAGGAGCTGGTCCGTCACGGCAAGCATTCTGCCGACGAGCTGCCCAAAATGCTCGAACAGCTCGGCATCAGCGCCGAAGGGCTCGGCCGCGCGCAGCCGCTGCTGCTTCGCGATCTGGAGCGGGTCTGCTCGCTGTGCAATCACAAGGGAGAATGCGACCGCGATCTCGCCGACGGCACCGCCGCGGAGAATTATCACCGCTACTGCGCCAATGCCGCGACGCTGGAATCGCTGGATCACGCCGACGTCGCGCCGCGCTGAGGCGCAGCTCGTACGAATCTATTTGCCGGCGACGAAATAGAAATCCTGCCGTCCGGAGACTGAGCCGTAACTGAACGGCTTCTGCCTGCGGCCGGTGGCTTCCATGACATCGTCGCGAACGAAGTCGAACAGCCTGCGGACTTCGAGGCCCGGCGTCGGAAGATTCTTGACGAAGGCGGTGGCGAAGGGGCTGTTGATCCCGTCACCATCGAGGGCGGTCTCGCCATCTTTGGCGGCGAAGACCACCAGGGTGCCCGCCTCCGGCTCCAGCGGCGCCAGGCCTCGCGACACCGAACGCGACGCCACTGTCATGGTGCGCTTCATCTGCGCCGCGAACGGATTGTCGCGGCAGGCATCGAGGATGACGAGGCGCAATTTTCTTGCCCGCTCTGCTGCATTGAGCACCTGATCGACCGGCACGGCCTCAAATCCGATCTCGCGATCCGCCGCGATCTTCGCGTCCGTCGGAATGAGATAATTGACTCCGCCGACCTCCATGCCGTGTCCGGCATAATACACGACGGCCCAATCCGCCGTTTCCGCACGGGCCGCGAACTCGCGCAACGCATTCACCAACGCATCCTTGCGCAGATCGGTCAGGAGAGTCACCGCTTCGAAGCCGGTGAGTCTCAGCACGTCGGCAACGAGGCTTGCGTCGCGAACGGGGTTCGGCAGGGCGGCGACGTTTTCATAGGCCGAGTTGCCGATGACGAGGGCGATGCGGCGCTCGCCGCTCGGCGCCCCGGACGCCGCGACGGCTGCGGCAGCGCTGGGCTGCTCGACCAATATCGTTGCCGGTCGCGACGATGGCAGCGCGGCAAGCCGCTCGCGCGCCTTGTCCTGCGCCCATTTGGTGGCGCCCTGACCTAGTCCGAGCGCTGCACTGAAGTCGGCCCTCGCCCTGGCGACATCGCCGCGCTTCTCGTAAGCCAATCCGCGATTGACATAGGCGTTCGCATAGGTGGGATCGACGCGTATCGCTTCAGTATAGTCGGCGATGGCCCGCTCGGTGTCGCCTTTGCTGCCATAGGCGTTGCCGCGGTTGAAATAGGCATTCGCATTTGTGGGGTGCAGGCGCACCGCTTCGGTATAGTCGGCAATGGCGCGGTCGGCATTGCCCTTGTTGCTGTAGGCGTTGCCCCGGTTGTAGTACGCGTTCGCATAGGCCGGATCGAGCCGGATCGTCGCCGTGTAGTCCGCGATCGCGCGCTCCGTGTCGCCCCTGTTGGCGTAACCATTGCCGCGGTTGTAGTACGCATTTGCATGCGCCGGATCGAGCCGGACCGCCGTGCTGTAGTCGGCGATGGCGCGCTCGGCATCGCCGCGAGCGGCATAAGCATTGCCGCGATTGTAGTACGCATTGGCGTCCCTGGGATCCCGCCGTATGGCCTCGGAGGCCGTGGCAATAGCAGCGTCCGCCTCGCCTTTGACGCGGTCACTGGCGGCTGCGGGCCCCGCGAGAACAAGAAGCGCGATGCAATAAAGCAATTTGCGAAGCATGCGACAGCCCACACGCAATATCGGGGACAGGAGCAGGATTAAAGCGACGCAAATCTATCGGAGCAACCCTCCGCGCCGTGTGAGCTAAATCACAGAAATGCAGCCGCAGGCCATTGGCTGCCGCGGCATGCACTGCGGAGATTCATCTGAAAGTGGCCAGCCTGATCAAGCCCGGTTGGCCATCGCGGCAGCTTCCGCCGCTGCGCGCTGCATGCTGGTCGACATCTCATTGGTCACCGTGCTCTGCTCCTCGATCGCCGCCGCGGTCGAGGTCACGTACTCGCTGACATTGTTGATCGCCTGCTTGATCGCAACGAGGGCGCTGACGACGTCGCCGGAGATCTGATTGAGGCTACCGATCTCCTGAGCGATCTTGTCAGTCGCCTGCTTGGCCTGATTAGCGAGCCCCTTCACCTCGGATGCGACCACGGCAAAGCCGCGGCCGGCCTCGCCGGCCCGGGCGGATTCGATCGTGGCGTTCAGCGCGAGCAGATTGATCTGACCGGTGATGTTGTTGATCATCTCGACGATGCCGCTCATCGCCTGCGCGGCGTCGGTCAGACGCTGGGCCTGCGCATCGGCAGAAGAGACCTGCTCCACGGCGCCGACCGCGGTTTCACGTGACTTGGTCATCGCCTCGGAAATCTCCCGCACCGAGGCGTTGAGCTCCTCCGAGCCGGCCGCAACCGATTCCATCATGGCGCGGACGCGCTCGTTGCCCATGCGGACCAGCACTTGCTGCGTGGTATCGGTGGCGTATTTGACGACCTTGAACGGCTTGCCGTTGAGATCGAGGATCGGATTGTAGGAGGCCTGGATGTAGACCTCCTTACCGCCCTTGCCGATGCGCTTGTATTCGGCCGCCTGGTATTCGCCGCGATTGAGCGCGGCCCAGAACTCGCGATAAGCGGCGCCGTCGCGCTCAGAGGGCTCGACGAACATGCTGTGATGGTGGCCCTTGATCTCCGGCAGGGAATAGCCGAGCGCGCCGAGGAAGTTGGCATTGGCCGTGATGATCGTGCCGTCCATGTTGAACTCGATCACGGCCTGCGCCTTGTCGATCGCGGCGATCTGGCCGGCGAGGTCGGCGTTCTTCAGCTTGTCCGCGGTGATGTCGGTTGCGAACTTGACGACGCCGTAGGGCTTGCCGGTCTCGTCGAGCAACGGATTGTAGGAAGCGAGAATCCAGACCTCGCGGCCGCCCTTGCCGATCCGCTTGAACTCGCCGGCCTGATACTCACCCCGGTTGAGCGCGGCCCAGAAGTCGCGATAGGCCTTGCCGTTGCGGTCGGCTTCGGCGACGAACAGGCTGTGGTGCTTGCCCTCGATCTCCGACAATGAATAGCCAAGCGCCTTGCAGAAATTCTCGTTGGCGGTGACGATGGTGCCGTCGAGCTTGAACTCGATCACCGCCTGGGCGCGGCCGATGGCGGCGATCTTCGATGCATCCGTCATGCTCCGGATCTTCTTCGCGGTGATGTCGGTCGCGATCTTGGCGACCATCACCGTCTTACCGTTGCCGTCGAGGACCGGATTGTAGGATGCTTCGATCCAGACCTCACGGCCATCCTTTGCGATCCGCTTGAATTCGCGTGCCTGATACTCGCCACGGTTCAATGCAGCCCAGAACGCCTTGTACTCGGCGCTATCGCGCTGGTCGGCCGGCACGAACATGGAGTGGTGCTTGCCCTGGATCTCATCAAGCCGATAGCCGAGGGCGTCGAGAAAGTTCTTGTTGGCCGTGATGATCGTGCCATCCAGATTGAATTCGATCATGGCCTGTGAGCGGCCGATCGCATCGATCCGCGCCTGTGCACCAACCTGGGACTTGCGACCAAACATTCATTTGCTCCGGAAATTGAGATTGAGGCCGCCCCACATCCGAGCCGGCTTTCAGCATTCATCGTGTTGCGGCGGAGCGCGGTGCGAGTCTTCGCTCGCCTGGCTGTCCGTGCGCGAATGCAGCAGATATCTGAATCGAATTATCAGAGTATTTGTCCGATCGCAGACACAATGGCCGCTTTTTGCCAGGGCCATTAACCCGACAGCGACACACGATCACCTTGAGCGGGCCGCCAGCCTCGGACTGCGAAGGTCACGCTAAATTCGTTATCGGTATTCGGCAAAACGCGGGTCGTGCGGCATCGAATGCGCCGCTCGCGTGTCCGCGCATGGCTGATCCGCATTCCCAAGGAAGCGATCCTTCACATGCACCGACGACAATTTGTCGCAAGCGGCAAGCACGTGACCACTGCCCCTGACGACAGATCAGTCTCGCCCGCCGACCATCCCGTGCAATCTCCAATTGGTAGCGCGAGGAATTCGATTCAGTAGTTTCAGCATTTCGAGGAATTTGATTTGGGCTCCGTCTCCTATCTTGACCGCTATGCTTTGCTGCGATCGCGCGACAGCGAGTTCGCGCGCGATCGTCTGTTCACGGCGTATGGCGCAGACCGGTTCGAGAAACATGACGACGATTTTGCCATCCAGGCCAACCTGGCCCGACTGAATACGATTGGTCTCGCGTTCTGCGCCTATGATGGTGCGGCATCCCTGTCCTTTCCCGAATCGCAAATCCTCCGTCAGTTCTTCTCGATCCAGGGAGCTGCGGGCTTCACGACCAACGGGAAGAGCCAGTCGATCGAGGCCTGGACTCCCATCATCCCCGGAGACGATCGGCTGCATCTCGAATTCGCGCCGGGCTACCGGCAATTGGTGCTGAGGATCGAGTTTGCCGCGCTCGAGCGCTTGCTGAAGAGCATGCTCGACGACGACAGCGGCACGAGCCTGCGTTTCGTTTCCGGCGACACTGATCCCGCGGTGATGGCGCAGGTCCGCTACGACGTCTTCAGATTTGCCGAGGAGCTGGAAAGGTTCGGGCAGGATTACTCGCCCATCGCCATCGCCGAACTCGAGCGGGCGCTGATGGTCCGGATTCTCCTGGCGCATCGGCACAATTTCTCCGATCGGCTGCAGCGCTCCGCGCCGAGCGCCAACCGGGCCGTGGTCGACATCGTGGAGTCCTATATCGAGGCCCATTGGGATCAACCGCTCGATCTCGAAAAGATCGCGGAAGTCGCCAATGTGAGCGTGCGGACGGTGTTCCGGGAGTTCTCCGAGTCCGGACGGGGATCACCAGGCCAGTTCGCGCGCCGCGTCCGGCTGCATCGCGCGGCAGAGCTGTTGCGGCGGCCTGACAGCCAGACCAGCGTGCTGGCCGTGGCGTTCAAATGCGGCTTTCACAATCTCGGACGTTTCGCCTCGGAATACCGCCAGGCCATCGGCGAGCTGCCATCCGACACGCTGAAGAATGCAAGGCGAAGGCAGTAGGGCACCCGTGCGCGCAGCACCGGGTCGCTGCGACATAAGCAGCATCCGCCTTGCGTGACGGGGCGCGGCGGCTTCGGTTGGTCTTAGCCCTTCCCCATCGCCGCGATTGCGTCTGCAATCGCGATCGTGCGCCGCGCCATGTCGGCGTGCAGGCGCTCCACCATCGCGCCATCGAGACGGATCGCGCCGCGCGAGGCGTTCTCCGGCAGCTCGAACGCTGCGATGATCTTTCGCGCGCGGGCGATCTCCTCTTCTGGCGGCGTGAAGATCGCGTTGCAGGCGTCGATCTGCGAGGGGTGGATCAGGGTCTTGCCGTCGAAGCCGAGATCGCGGCCTTGCGCGCATTCGG
>RXJC01000212.1 GCA_003963435.1 Bradyrhizobiaceae bacterium
AAGATCCTCTATGCCCTGGTCTCGTTCGCGGGGCTCGCGTTGATCATATGGGGCTTTGCCCATTATCGCAGCTCGGGCTGGATCGACGTCTGGTATCCGCCGAAGGCGATGAAGCACATCACGGTCGCCTTGATGCTGCCCGCGGTGATCCTGGTGGTCGCCTCTTATTTGCGCGGCCGCATCTACGCGACGCTGAAGCATCCGATGCTGGCCGGCGTCAAGCTGTGGGCGGCCGCGCACCTCTTGGCCAATGGCGATCTCGGCTCCATCATCCTGTTCGGCTCGTTCCTGGGCTGGGCTGTCTATGACCGCATCTCGCTGAAGCATCGCACCGACAGCGGCGGCCCGCCCATACCGGTTGGCGGCGTGACCAACGATCTGATCGCGGTCGCGGTCGGTGTCGTCGCTTATCTGGCGCTCGCGTTCGCGTTCCATCCGGTCGTGATCGGCGTGCCGGTCGTGGGCGTGTAGCCGATTGGCGCAAGACGGGCCTCGCGCGACCATGCGGGGAAGACAACAAAAGCAACAAGCTGAGGACATCCCGATGGACTGGTCGCAATCTCAGATCCCGCCGATGCGGCTTGAGGCGCGGTTCGGCGATCGGGTGGTGCCGGCCTTTTGCGACCGGCCGGCGAGCCTGTGGGCGATGGTCTTGGAGGCCTGCGCCCGCAATGGCGATGGCGAGGCTTTGATCGCCGGCGATGTCCGGCTGAGTTGGCGGCAGGCCGTGGAGCAGGCAACACGGATCGCCGCGGGTTTGCGCAAGCTGGGATTACAGCGCGGCGACCGCGTCGCGATCCTGCTCGGCAATCGCATCGAATTTCCGTTGCTGCTGTTTGCCGCCGCGCATGAGGGACTCGTCACGGTGCTGCTGAGCACGCGCCAGCAGAAGCCGGAGATCGCCTATGTGCTCGCCGATTGCGGCGCGAAGCTCCTGATCCACGAGGCCTCGCTCGCCGAGCGATTGCCCGAGGCGCAGGACGTGCCTGATCTGGTGCACCGCATCGCTGTCGACGACGATCCGTCCCGCTCGCGCTTCGCCGCGCTCGCCGACAACGCCCCGGCACCGGCGCCGGTCGAGGTGGGCGAGGAGGACGCCGCGATGATCCTCTACACCTCGGGCACCACGGGCAAGCCGAAGGGCGCGATGCTGGCCCATTGCAACATCGTTCATTCCTCGATGGTGTTCGTGTCCTGCCTGCAACTGACGCAGGCGGATCGCTCGATTGCCGCGGTGCCGCTCGGCCATGTCACCGGCGTCGTCGCCAACATCACGACCATGATCCGCTGCGGTGGCGCCCTGATCATCATGCCCGAGTTCAAGGCCGCCGATTATCTCAAGCTCGCCGCGCGCGAGCGCGTCACCTACACGGTGATGGTGCCGGCGATGTATAATCTGTGCCTGCTGCAGCCCGATTTCGACGGCTACGATCTGTCGAGCTGGCGCATCGGCGGCTTCGGCGGCGCGCCGATGCCGGTCGCGACCATCGAGAAGCTCAAGGCGAAGATCCCGGGCCTGAAGCTGATGAACTGCTACGGCGCGACCGAGACGACGTCGCCCTCGACCATCATGCCGGGCGAGCTGACCGAGAGCCACATCGACAGCGTCGGATTGCCGTGTCCCGGCGCGCGCATCGTCGCGATGGATCCGGATGGCCGCGAGCTGCCGCGCGGCGAGATCGGCGAGCTCTGGATCCAGGGCGCCTCCGTCATCAAGGGCTACTGGAACAATCCGAAGGCCACCGCCGAGAGCTTCACGAGCGGATTCTGGCACTCGGGCGATCTCGGCTCGGTCGATGCGTACGGGTTTGTCCGCGTGTTCGACCGGCAGAAGGACATGATCAATCGCGGCGGCCTGAAGATCTATTCGGCCGAGGTCGAGTCCGTGCTGGCCGGCCATCCCGCCGTGGTCGAGAGCGCGATCATCGCCAAGGCCTGCCCGGTGCTGGGCGAACGCGTCCATGCCGTGGTGGTGACGCGGGGGCCGGTGGCGGATGCCGACCTGCGGGCCTGGTGCGCCGAGCGTCTGTCGGACTACAAGGTTCCCGAAACCCTGGCGATCACGGCCGACCCGCTGCCGCGCAACGCCAACGGCAAGGTCCTGAAGCGGCAGTTGCGGGAGCTGCTGGGCGCCTGAGCCGGGCGGGGGCCTCCGGGCTCTCCCAGGTGGTTAACGCCTTGATCGGGCTCGCTTTGCCTTGCCACCGCCATATCGTTAGGGTACCTCGCCGCCACACGGGGGACGGGATTCCTGACGCGGACGCTTCGGCGCGCGCACCCGGACGGGCATGGGATTAGCATAAGTGTCTGAATTATTTGACGAAGTCGACGAGGAAGTACGTCGCGAGCAGCTCAAGAAGCTGTGGGATAAGTATTCGATCTACTTCATCGCCCTGATGGTGCTGATCGTGGCCGCCGTCGGCGGCTGGCGCGGCTACCAGTATCTGGAGGCCAAGAAGGCCGCCGAGGCCGGCGCCGCCTTCGAGAAGGCCGTCGAGCTGTCCGAGCAGGACAAGCACGCTGAGGCGGAAGCTGCCTTCACCGAGATCGCCGCCAAGGCGCCATCGGGCTATCGCACCCTGGCGCGGCTGCGCGCCGCCGCCGAGGCCGCCGCCCGCGATCCCAAGGCCGCCGCCAAGATGTATGACGATCTTGCGGCTGACCGCAGCGTGGGCGGTGAGTGGCAGGATCTGGCGAAGATTCGCGCCGCCGGCCTCGTGCTCGACAGCGCCAGCTATGCCGACATGCAGCAGCGGCTGGAGCCTTCCGCCGCGCCGAAGTCGACCTTCCGCCACAGCGCCCGTGAGATGCTGGCGCTGTCGGCCTGGCGCAACAACGACATGACCGCCGCCCGCAAATGGCTCGACGCGATCGCCGAGGACGGCGAAACGCCGCCGGGCTTGCGCTCGCGCGCCGAGGCGCTTCAGGCCCTGCTGCCGCCCGTCGCCAAAAGCTGACTGACGGGCCCTCTGACGTAACGAGACACACAAGATGCGCCGCACGCCACGCTTGATCGCAGCCGCCGTCCTGATCGCCTTCACCGGCGTCCTGGGCGGCTGCTCCAGCTTCGATCCAAGCGACATGCTCGATTTCCTCGACACCAAGAAGAAGCTGCCGGGCGATCGCAAGCCGGTGTTCCCGGAAGGTGTCCCGGGCCTCGAGCAGGGCGTGCCGAGGGAGCTGTACAAGGGCGCGCAGCAACAGCCCGATGCGAACGCGCCTGCCGTTGCGGCTTTGCCTGCGGAGCCGCCGCCCGAGCCGGCCAAGCCGGCAAAGGGCGCCAAGGCGAAGCACAGCAAGCAGCCGGCCGCTGCAGCTGCTGCGCCGACGGAGGCGCCCGCCGGCGAGGTCGATGGCGAGGCCCAGCCGGAGGCTGCGCCGCCGACGGCCGCTCCGCCGCCCAAGCACAAGATCGTCCGCAGGCGCACCACCGCGCCACCGCCGGATCAGCCGGTCCAGCAGGCGCAGCCGGCCCAGCCTGCGCAGCAGCAAACGCAGAGCGCCTTCCCGGCGCCGCTGCCGAGCGGCAGCTTCTCGCGCTGATTTTTTCCTTTCATTGACAGGCGCTGCCCCGGCAGCGCACGAATGACCGATGTCCTTTACGATCGCCATCATCGGCCGGCCCAATGTCGGCAAATCGACGCTGTTCAACCGCCTGGTCGGACAGAAGCTCGCGCTCGTCGATGATTTGCCGGGCGTCACCCGCGACCGCCGCGAGGGCGAGGCCAGGCTCGGTGATCTCGAATTCACCATTATCGACACCGCCGGCCTCGACGAGGGCGCCAAGGGCTCGCTGACCGCGCGCATGCAGGAGCAGACCGAGGCGGCGATCGCGCAAGCCGATGCGCTGTTCTTCGTCATCGATGCCCGCATCGGCCTCACGCCCACCGACCGCGCTTTCGCCGACTTTGCCCGCAAGGCCAACAAGCCGGTGCTGCTGGTCGCCAACAAGAGCGAGGGCAAGCACGGCGATGCCGGGGCGATGGAATCTTTTGCGCTCGGCCTCGGCGATCCCATCCAGATCTCGGCCGAGCACGGCGAGGGCATGGGCGAGCTTTACGACGCCCTCGCCAAGCTGATGCCGGAGCCGGTCGACGAGGATGAGGACGAAGACGACGGCGTGCCGCTCACGGAGGAGGAGGCCGCGACGCGCCCGATCCGGGTCGCCATCGTCGGCCGGCCCAACGCCGGCAAATCGACGCTGATCAACCATCTGCTCGGCGAGGAACGCCTGCTGACGAGCCCGGAGGCTGGCACCACGCGCGATTCCATCGCGGTCGAGATCAACTGGAAGGGCCGCGATTTCCGGGTGTTCGACACCGCGGGCCTGCGCCGGCGCTCTCGCATCGAGGAGAAGCTGGAGAAGCTGTCGGTTGCCGACGCGCTGCGCGCGGTGCGCTTCGCCGAAGTCGTCGTGCTGATGATGGATACGCAGAACCGCTTCGAGGAGCAGGATCTCCGTATTGCGGATCTGATCGAGCGCGAGGGCCGCGCGGTCGTGCTCGCCGTCAACAAATGGGACCTGATGGAGACCAAGGGCGGCGGCGCGATCTCGGGCCTGCGCCGTGACGCCGACCACTGGCTGCCGCAGCTCAAGGGCGTTCCGATCGTCGCCGTCTCCGGCCTGATGGGTGAGGGCATCGACCGCCTGATGCAGGCGATCCAGGACGCCTATGCGGTCTGGAACAGGCGCGTGCCGACCTCCGCGCTCAATCGCTGGTTCGAGCAGGCAGTCCAGGCCAATCCGCCGCCCGCGGTGTCCGGCCGCAGGCTGAAGCTGAACTACATTACGCAGAACAAGGCGCGCCCGCCGAGCTTCGTGCTGTTCTGCTCGCGCGCCGATGCGGTGCCGCAGTCCTATTTGCGCTACCTCACCAATTCCATGCGCGAGACCTTCGATCTGCCGGGCACGCCGGTGCGCATCACCCTGCGCGAGAAGGCCAATCCCTTCGCCCACAAGCGCAAGCGGCCGTCGTGAGCGAGGGCGCCGGCGAGGTGACAGCGCAGCGCGCTGCGCCCGTCCGGCGCGGTGCCGTCGCCTTCATCTTCGTCACCATCCTGCTCGACATGCTCGGGCTCGGCGTGATCATGCCGATCCTGCCGAAGCTGATCGAGAGCTTCGTCGACAACGACACCGCGCATGCGGCCCGCATTTTCGGCCTGTTCGGCACCGCCTGGGCCTTGATGCAGTTCGTGTTCTCGCCGCTGCTCGGGGCGCTGTCGGATCGTTTCGGGCGCCGGCCGGTGGTGCTGCTGTCGAATTTCGGCCTTGCCGCCGACTACGTGTTGATGGCGCTCGCGCCCTCGCTGGCCTGGCTGTTCGTCGGCCGTGTCATCTCCGGCATCACCTCGGCCAGCATCTCGACCGCCTTTGCCTACATCGCCGACATCACGCCACCGGAGCGGCGCGCGGCGGTCTTCGGCAGGATTGGCGCGGCTTTCGGCGCAGGCTTCGTGCTCGGTCCGGCGCTGGGCGGGCTGCTCGGCGACATCGATCCGCGCCTGCCGTTCTGGGCCTCCGCGGGCTTGAGCCTTGCCAACGCGCTCTATGGCCTATTCGTCCTGCCGGAATCGCTGGCGCCCGACAAGCGCGCGCCGTTTCGCTGGCGAACGGCCAATCCGGCCGGCGCGCTGCATCTGTTACGATCCAACGCGACGCTGGCTGCGTTGTCAGTGGTCAACTTCATCGCGCAGGTCGCGCATGTCGTGCTGCCCTCGACCTTCGTGCTCTACGCGACTTATCGCTATGGCTGGGATTCCAAGACGGTCGGGCTGACGCTGGCGATGGTCGGCATCTGCGCCATGGTGGTGCAGGGGCTCGCGATCGGCCCCATCGTGCGC
>RXJC01000447.1 GCA_003963435.1 Bradyrhizobiaceae bacterium
AATGTTGCGGGTCGACACTGTTCCTGCCGCCATGCTAGGCCGGGCACAGACCGCAACCTGAGTGACGTCGTGCTCTCGAACCGCCAGCCTTCGACAACTTGCCGTCCGCGCAATTGGCGCGGGCTGCTGTCCGTGCTGGTCGCGGTCGTCTATCTGCTCGCAACCGCGCTGCACGGCGCGCACGACGTCGACGTCACCACGCCCGGCGGCGGCTCGGAGATCGCCGCCGTCCTCGACGGCGCCACGGGCCATGGCGACCACAAGGCCATCGGCGGACATCATTGCCATGGCTGCTTCTCGCTGACGGTGACACAGCCCGCGCAATCGACCGTGACCATCGCGCTCGTGTCGGCGACGCGCCCGCAACCTGCGCCCAGGCTCGCCGGCATTGTTCCCGACACCGACTCTCCCCCTCCCAAGCCTTTTGCCTGAACGGATTGGTCGGGCGTTCCACGCCCATTAGGTTCATCCTTCACAGGTCGGTTTCATGTTTTCCCGCAGAATGGCCGCGCGCCTGGCGTGCGCGGCGGCGTGTCTGATTGCAGGATCAGCGCTTGCACCCTCTCACGCCCAGACTTTGACGATGCGGAGCGCACTGTCGCGCGCGCTGGCCGCGAGCCCGCGGCTGACGGCAGCCGAACGCGACGTCGGCATCGCCACCGGCCAGCGTATCCAGGCCGGCGCGCTGCTCAATCCGGAACTCTCCTACGAGCAGGACGATTCATTCGGCTCCGGCAAATATCGCGGGACCCGATCGGCCGAGACCACGCTGCAGATCAGCCAGGCCTTCGAGCTGTTCGGCAAGCGCGACGCGCGGATCGCGGCCGGAGCGGCCGGCGTCGAGGTCGCGGCGATCCAGCGCAAGGCCGTCAGGCTCGAGGTGCTGTCGGAGACTGCGATCGCCTTCCTCAGCGTGCTCGGCGCGCAGCGGCGGATCCACATCCTCGACGAGCAGATCGCCGCCATCGACCGCCTGACACCGCTGCTGCGCCGCCGCGTCGAAGCAGGCGCCTCCTCGCCGGCCGAGACCGGACGCGCCGAAGTCGCCTCCGCCCTGGTCAAGGCCGACCGCGAGCGCTTCAAGGCGACGCTGGCAAGCGCCCGGCGCGAGCTGGCGGTGCTGATGGGCGATCCAACCGCGAAATTCGGCGAAGTCTCCGGCCGGCTCGACACCATGGGCAGGCCGCCGACGTTCCAGTCGGTGGTCGCCGCCATCGACGCCAACCCGCAATTGGTGCGCTGGACCGCGGTCTACGCTCAGCGCAATGCCGAGCTCCTGCTGGCGCGGCTCAAGCCCTATCCGGACGTGCGGATCGCGGCCGGCTGGCGTCACTATGGCGAGAGCAATGACGATGCGGTGCGGCTCACCCTCTCGGTGCCGATCCCCGTGTTCGACCAGAACCAGGGCAACATCCTCTCGGCGCAGGAAAGCCTCGCCAAGACCAGGGCCGAGCGCGAAGCCAACCGCAACACGCTGATCGTGATCGCCGGCCGCGCCTACGACTCGCTGCAAGGCTCGCTGCGCGAGCTCGCGGTGCTGCGCGAGACCGCCATTCCCAAGGCGGTCGAGGCGTCCGAGGCGATCGCCCAAGGTTACGGCCAGGGCCGCTTCACCCTGCTCGAGGTGCTCGACGCCCAGGCCAGCGTCACCCAGGCGCGGCTGCGCGAGCAAGAGGCGCTGCAGAACTTCCATGCCGGCGTTGCGACCATCGAAGGCCTCGTCGGCAATCCCTTCACGCTGGCGCGGGAGAGCGCGCGATGAAAACGTCCTCGACCATCCTCGTCGCCGTCATTGCCGCCGCTCTCGGCGCCTACGGTTACTCCCTGCTCGCCCCGGCCAAGGTGGAGCCCGCCGAACACGCTGAGCATTCCGAACCGAAAAAGCCGAACGACCATGTCGAGCAGGACGAGCATGGCGCCGACCGCATCCGCATCTCCGACGTCAAGCTGGCTGCCGCGGGCGTGGTGCTGGCGGAGGCCGCGAGCGCGACACTGACCGACACGCTCGCCTTCAACGGCATTTTGCGCGCCAACCAGGAAGCCGTCGTGCAGGTGACGCCGCGCTTTCCGGGGCTCGCCAAATCGATTCAGAAGCGCATCGGCGACAAGGTCGGCAAGGACGACCTGCTCGCCGCGATCGAGAGTAACCAGAGCCTTACTGTCTACGAGCTGAAGGCGCCGATTGCCGGCACCATCATCGAGCGGCAGATCTCGCTCGGCGAATATGCCTCCGAGCAGAGGCCGGCCTTCGTCGTCGCCGACCTCTCCTCGATCTGGGTCGACCTCTCGATCTACCGGCAGGATCTCCGGCGCGTGCACCTCAACGACGAGGTGCTGATCGACCCCGACGACGGCCGCGGCGAGATCAAGGGCACGATCTCCTACATGGCGCCGATCGGCTCGAGCGAGACCCAGACCGCGTTGGCGCGCGTGGTGCTGCAAAATCCGGAGGGCCGTTTGCGCCCCGGCCTGTTCGTCACGGCGCGGCTGATCCTCGCCGCACGCAACGTCGCCGTCGCCGTGCGCCGCAGCGCAATCCAGACGCTGGAGAACCGGACCATCGTGTTCGTGCGCGAGGACGGCGACAAGATCGAGGCGCGCCCCGTCGAACTCGGCGACTCCGATCCCCGTCATGTCGAGATCAAGGCCGGTCTGTCCGCCGGCGAGCATTACGTCGCCGAGAACAGCTTCGTCGTGAAGGCGGAGATGGGCAAGGGCGAGGCCGAGCATGATTGAGCGCCTCATCGCCGTCTCGCTCGCCCAGCGCTGGCTGGTCCTGCTGCTCGCGCTCGGCGCTGTTGCTTTCGGGGCCTGGAATTTCCAGCGGCTGCCGATCGACGCGGTGCCCGACATCACCAACGTCCAGGTCCAGATCAACACCCGCGCGCCCGGCTATTCGCCGCTCGAGACCGAGCAGCGCATCACCTTCCCGGTCGAGACCGCGATGGGCGGCCTGCCCAAGCTCGACTACACCCGCTCGCTGTCGCGCTACGGCCTCAGCCAGGTGACGGTCGTGTTCAAGGACGGCACCGACATCTTCTTCGCCCGCCAGCTCGTCGGCGAACGGATCCAGCAGGTGAAGGACCAGCTCCCGGCCGGCGTCGAGGTCGCGATGGGGCCGGTCTCGACCGGGCTCGGCGAGATCTTCATGTACACCGTGGAGGCGAAGGCGGGCGCGAAGACGCAAGCCGGCCACGATTACTCGCTGACCGATCTGCGCACCGTGCAGGACTGGATCATCAAGCCGCAGCTTCGCAACGTGCCTGGCGTGATCGAGATCAACACCATCGGCGGCTTCGAGCGGCAATTCCACGTGCTGCCCGACCCCGGCAAGCTGATGGCCTATAAGCTCGGCTTCCGCGACGTGATGACGGCGCTCGCCGCCAACAACGCCAATATCGGCGCCGGCTATATCGAGCGCAACGGCGAGCAATATCTGGTTCGCTCGCCGGGCCAGGTCGGCAACATCAGCGAGATCCAGGACATCGTGATCGGCTCGCGCGGCGGCAATCCCGTCAGGATCAGGGACGTCGCGGCCGTGAGGGAGGGCCGCGATCTTCGCACCGGCGCCGCGACCTGGAACGGCGAGGAAACCGTGCTCGGCACCGCCATGCTGCTGATCGGCGAGAACAGCCGCACCGTGGCGCGGCGCGTCGCGGCCCGGCTCGACGAAATCGCCAAGTCGCTGCCCGAGGGCGTCATGACGCGGACCGTCTACGACCGCACCCATCTGGTCGAAGCCACCATCCGCACCGTCAAGAACAACCTCTTGGAAGGCGCGGCGCTGGTGGTGGCCGTGCTGTTTCTGATCCTTGGCAACATCCGCGCGGCGCTGGTGGTGGCCTGCGTCATTCCGCTGTCCATGGCCATGACCATCACAGGCATGGTCGAGACCAAGGTCAGCGCCAACCTGATGAGCCTGGGCGCGATCGACTTCGGCATCATCGTCGACGGCGCCGTGATCATCGTCGAGAATTGCCTGCGCATGCTGGCCGTGGCGCAGCGCGAGAAAGGCGGGCTGCTCACGACCTCCGAGCGGCTGCGCGCGATCCTGCGCGGGTCGAGCGAGGTGATCAAGCCGAGCCTGTTCGGAACGCTGATCATCGCGGTGGTCTATCTGCCCGTGCTGACGCTGACCGGTGTCGAGGGCAAGATGTTCACGCCGATGGCGCTGACCGTGCTGATGGCGCTGGGCGCCGCCGTGCTGTTCTCCATCACCTTCGTGCCGGCGGCGGTGGCCATCTTCGTCACCGGCAAGGTGTCCGAGCACGAAAACCTGTTCATGCGGATGGCCAAGCGCGCCTATCTGCCGCTGCTCCGATTTGCGATCGACAACCGGCTCGCGGTCGCCATCATGGCCGCACTCATCGTGATCGCAAGCGGGATCGCGGCGTCGCGGATGGGCGGCGAATTCATTCCGAGCCTGGACGAAGGCGACGTCGCGCTGGCCTCGATCCGGATTCCCGGCACCAGCCTCACCCAATCGCTGGACCTGCAGAAGGCGCTGGAAAAGCGCATCATGCAGATTCCGGAGGTGAAGGAGTTCTTCACCCGCATCGGCACCGCCGAGATCGCGACCGACCCGATGTCGCCGGCGCAGACCGACGGCTACGTCATGCTGAAGCCGCGCGCAGAATGGCCCGACCCGGACAAGCCAAAATCGGAGGTGATCGAGGCCATCGACAAGGCCGCCGACGACATTCCCGGCAGCGCCTACGAACTGTCGCAGCCGATCCAGTTCCGGGTCAACGAATTGATCTCGGGGGTGCGCAGCGACGTCGGCGTCAAGGTCTTCGGCGACGACCTCGATATCCTGCAAGGCGCCGCCAAGCAGGTGGAAGCCGCGATCCGCGGCATCCGCGGCGCCAGCGACGTCAAGATCGAGCAGGTCGCGGGCCTGCCGATCCTCACCGTCCGCCTCGACCGCCAGGCGCTCGCCCGCTACGGCCTCAGCGTCGCCGAGGTGCAGGGCATCGTCGAGATCGCGGTCGGCGGCAAGTCGGCCGGCAAGCTGTTCGAGGGCGATCGCCGCTTCGACATCATGGTCCGCCTGCCCGAGCATTTGCGCGGCAATCTCGAGGCGATCAGGGCGATCCCGATCCCGCTGCCGCCCGGCGAGGAGACCGGCTCCGGTCCGGCCATTCGAACCGCGCTGGCCGCCTCCCCCCTCGCCCAGATGCGCTATGTGCCGCTGTCGTCGGTCGCGACCGTCGATGCAACGCCCGGCCCGAACCAGATCAGCCGCGAGAACGGCAAGCGGCGCATCGTCGTCACCGCCAATGTCCGCGCACGCGACCTTGGCTCGTTCGTGGCGGAAGCCGAGGCCGCGGTCGCCGACAAGGTCAAGCTGCCGCCGGGCTACTTCATCGGCTGGGGCGGACAGTTCGAGCAGCTGGTCTCCGCGACCAAGCGGCTGACCATCGTGGTGCCGGTGGCGCTGCTCTTGGTGTTCCTGCTGCTGTTCATGGGCATGGGATCGGCGGCGGATGCGGCGCTGGTGTTCTCCGGCGTGCCGCTGGCGCTGACCGGCGGCGTCGCCGCGCTGCTGCTGCGCGGCATCCCCCTGTCGATCAGCGCCGGCGTCGGCTTCATCGCGCTGTCGGGCGTCGCCGTGCTCAACGGCCTCGTCATCATCGCCTTCATCGAGCGGCTGCGCAGCGAGGGGCGCCCCCTCACGGAGGCCGTGCGCGAGGGCGCGCTGACGCGGCTGCGGCCGGTGCTGATGACGGCGCTGGTCGCCTCCCTCGGCTTCGTGCCGATGGCGCTCGCCACCGGCGCCGGCGCCGAGGTGCAGCGGCCGCTCGCGACCGTGGTGATCGGCGGCATTATCTCGTCGACCATCCTGACCTTGCTGGTGCTGCCGGCGCTCTACGTGCTGTTCCGGCGTGACGGGACAGGCGAAACGCCTACAATGCCGGCTGATTTGACGGCGTCTAGGGAGCGCTAGAATTGGGCAGCCACGACCATCACGGTCATCACCACCATGATCATGACGACCATGGTCATGGGCACGACCACAGCCACGGCCAGGGTCACGCCCATGTCCATGCGCCCGCGAATTTCGGCAAGGCGTTTGCGGTCGGCATCGCGCTCAACACCGCGCTGGTGGTGGCCGAGGCAACTTACGGCTATCTCGGCAACTCCACCGCCCTGCTCGCCGACGCCGGCCACAACCTGTCCGACGTGCTCGGCCTGGTCGTAGCCTGGGGCGCCTCGATCGCGGCGCGGCGTGCGCCGAGCGGCCGCTTCACCTACGGCTTGCGCGCCTCCACGATCCTGGCGGCGTTGGCGAACGCAGTGTTCCTGCTGGTCGCAACCGGCGCGATCGGCTGGGAGGCGATCCTGCGCCTGCGCGAGCCGGAGCCGGTCGCGGGCCTGACCGTGATGGTGGTCGCCGGCATCGGCATCCTCATCAACGGTTTCACCGCAATGCTGTTTGCGCGCGGACGCAAGGACGACATCAACATCGAAGGCGCGTATCTGCACATGGCCGCCGACGCCGCTGTCTCGCTCGGCGTGGTGGTCTCGGCCGCGCTGATCATCTGGACCGGCTGGCTCTGGCTCGACCCCGTCACCAGCCTCGTCATCTGCGCCACCATCCTCTGGAGCACCACCAGCCTCTTGCGTAGCTCCATCGACATGTCGATGGCCGCAGCGCCCAAGGGCACCGACCTCGCGGCCATCAGGACGTTCCTGCTGGCGCAGCCCGGCGTCTCGGCGATCCACGACCTCCATGTCTGGCCGATCTCGACCACCGAGACGGCGCTGACCTGCCACTTCGTGATGCCCACCGGAGCCGACGATGCGTTCCTGATGGAGACCGCGCAGATGCTGAAGGCATCGTTCCGCATCGGCCACACCACGCTGCAAATCGAGACCCATCCCGATAACGGCTGCGCGCTGGCGCCGGACGATGTGGTGTGAGTAGAGTGCCCGCATCTC
>RXJC01000430.1 GCA_003963435.1 Bradyrhizobiaceae bacterium
CGGCAACAAGGCCTCTGCACCCGTCGCACGCGAACGGCTGCAGATCCTGCTTGCTCATGAACGCGGAATGCGTGGCCAGCCCGATCTGCTTGGCGTGCTGCGTGAGGAAATTCTCGCCGTGGTCTCCAAGCACGTCACGCTGGATCCGACCAAGGTCATCGTCCGGCTCGAGCGCGGCGACGAGGTGTCGACCCTCGAGGTCGATATCGAGGTGCCCAACGATTTCGAGCGCAAGAAAGTGGCGGTCGCGTAGGGGACGCGGCCGGCGACGAGCCATTTTGGGGTGGGTGAGAAGGCGGTTCGCTGGGCATGGCGGACCGCCTTTGTCTTGAAGCGCACGGGCGGCGCGGAACGCGGTCCGGGCCTCAATCGTTGTCAGACACCTGCGGAAGCATTGCTCCGCGGTTTCCCAGACGGAGAGCGCCCATGATATCCGAGGTCCAAGTCCACACCGTTGCGCGTCAGATGCTCGAACAGCACGGTTTTGCTGCGATTGCGAAGGCCGCCGAACAGGCCCAGGCCTGCGAGGGGCGTGGCGAGGCCGACGAGGCCCGGGAATGGCGCCACATCGCCGACGCCATGAAGATCATCCGTGGGCCCCACCAGAGCTGATTGACTGAGGCCAGCCTAACGGCCGTCGCGCTCGGTCCCATGCGATGAGGATCGGCCGGTCTGCGCCTGGCCTCGATCGCCCGCCTCCTTGCAGGGAAGCGGTTCCCACGTCCCATCAGGCGCCTGTTGATACGCGCTGCAGGCTGAGGATGGCGCATTGCCTTCGTTCTTTTGGCTGTCTGAATTCTTCGCCAGTACCGGGCCAGTCAGCACCGTGGCGGCCGCCAATGTGCCGGCGAAGACGAAATGGATCATCCGCATGAGAGGCTCCCGTTCGAATTCGAAGAGCCTCGCATGCTTTCCAAAATTGTGACAATTGTTGGCCGGCACAGAACTCCTCCCGGGTCGTGCTTAACGCCCGAAAACCTGCTTGCTAGCCGCCTTTGGCGCGGATCAGGCCGGCGAGATTGGTCTTCTGGGCCTCGCACCAGCTCGGCATGCCGAGGCGGCGCTGGTTGAGATCGGTCGCCTGGGTCGCCACCGCGACTTCGGCCATCAAATCGTCGTCCTGCTTCTCACCCATCTTGCCGCCGGTGTGCATCCAGGCAATCGCCTTGCGCACCTTCTCGGTGGTGCCCTCGGGCAGATGCATCTGCTCTGCCTTCTGCACCAGGTCCTGGTAGACGACGTCCGTGCCCGGGCATTCGACCTTGGCCGCGAAGGCCTGCAAGACCAGCGTGACGTAGGTCGAGCGTGGGTGATCCTCGGCCTGGGCGGGAGCTGCGATCAGCAACAGGCCGGCGATCAGGAAACCGTAGCGCATCCTTGGTATCTCCTCCGATTTTTTGGAGAGGCTAGCGTCCGGCGGGCGGCTCCGCAATGGTGGCGGTTGCGAATTTGTCGCGCCCTGCTGCGGTGCGCTATCGTGGCACAAATCCCAGCCTCGGAGAGCGACATGAGCCTGTTCAGCAAGCCGTTCGATCCCACCCGTGATACGGCCCTCGTGACCGGCGCGGGCAACGGCATCGGCCGCGCGATCGCGCAAGCCTTGGTCGGCGAGGGCGTCCGCACCGTGTTCGCCGACGTGAACGCCGAGCGGGTAAGGGCCGCAATCGACGCCAGCGCGAAGCCTGAACTGGCGGTGTCCTGGGTCGGCGATCTCGCCGAGCTGGAGTCCTGCGACGCGCTGCTGACCGCTGCGAGCGCGGCATTGGGCGAGATCACGCATTTCGTCCACAGCGCATCGCCGCCGCGGCGCGAAGCCGATCATGCGCTCGCGGTCGATCGCAGGACCTGGCAGCAGATGCACGCCGTCAATCTCGATGCCGGTTTTCATCTGGCGCGCGAACTTGCAAAGCGGCTGATCGCGGCGAAGCGGCCGGGCTCGTTCCTGTTTCTCACCTCGCTGCATGCGGGCACGCCCCGCAACCTGCCGCATTACTCGACCGCGAAGGCGGGGATGGCGATGCTGGTGAAGGAGCTGGCCAAGACGTTCGGCCGCTACGGCATCCGCGTCAATGCGCTGGTGCCAGGTGCGATCGCGGCCGGCGGGTTCGTGGCGGATCCCGCGCTGGCGCGGCACATTCCGCTCGGGCGCCTCGGCGAGGCCAATGACCTCGCGCCGATGGCGCTCACGGTGCTGTCGAACAGGCTGTCCGGCTATGTCACCGGCGCTGCCTTCGTCGTCGACGGCGGCTTGTCGCTGACCAACTGGTTCGAGCCGCCGGCGATCGAGGCGTGATCAGCGGCGCCAGGCCGGCACCGGATCGAGCGGCGTGCGATAGAGCTCTTTGTGGTCGCGATCGGTGACGCGCACCGCGCAACCCTTCTGCTGCAGCTCCGGTTTCACCTGCGACAGCTCGCATGCGAGTTGATCGGCGCGATCGGAGGCGACCTCGATGTCTTCGAGAATGATTCCGCCCTGGTTCTTGAACTCTTCACCAACCACAAGATCGAAGGAGTAGTAAGGCATCCGAATTCCCCGGTGTGAGGAGCTGAGCTTCGGTGGAAGTCTCAACGCATGCCGGATGCTATCACTGAGTCGATATCCAGCGGATGAACAGGCCGCGCAATCTCTGTGCTTATGGCGCAGAAATGATGTGCAGCATGCGGAGCCATTAAGAGTTTATTAAATACGCGGCGCGATCATGAAGCATGGAATTGCAGCAGAACCGGGCTCCGGGAACCGGCAGCTGCAAGAGAAGGCCGCCGGCATAGCTCCCGACGGCCTTTTCCCTTGAGCGGGAAGTCCCGCTTTCCGTAATGGCCCGGACTCAACGCATCACATCGACTCGGACAGCGTGTGCGACCAAGTAGCGCCGCAGGACGTTGCGCTGTTGCGCGAGTCTAGCGCAGCGGCATCGGCGGCCGCACGACGGGTCCGTCGTCGTCGGCGACGGCTTGAGTGGTGGTGACCGGTGCGGACGGGGGCGGCGGCACTGCTGCGGCCTGCGAAGGCGGCGGCGGAGCTGCGAGCGGCGCGGGCGAATAGGCCGGCATGTAGGTGCGCGACACCACCGGCTTTGGCTTGTGAACCGGCGGCGACGGAGGCTTCGGCAGCGCGGCAGCGCGTGCGCGCGGATCGACCGGCTTGGCCTCGGCGACCGGTTTCGGCGCGGGCGGCTTCGCCATCTCGCGCGCCATCTGTTCCTGTCCGGCCTTCAGCTCGGCGATGTTGGCCTTGAGCTGCTCGATCTGCTGCGCCATCGCGGCGAGGTCGCGCGTCATCGATTGCACCGACTGCGCGGCATCGGCCGGCGTTGTCGCAGGCGCCGCTGTTGCAACCTGCGCTGCAGGCGGCGCAGCCGATGGAGCGGCGGTTTGGTCGACGGCCGCTTGTGTCGCAGGCGGGGCAGCTTGCTCCGCCGGCGCCGCGGCCTGCGCAGGCGCGACCGGAGGGGTCTGCGAGGTCGAGGGCAGCAGCGACGTCAGCGACGTCAATGCCGGGGTCCATTCGGCGAGCATCTGCTTGGCCGTATCGCCGTGCTTCTCCCAGGCGATGGTGGCGGCCGCGCTTGCTCCGGCAAACAGGAACGTGACGAACGCACCGCGCAGCCACCTGCCCACGGCGGATCGCTTCTGCGGGACGTGACCGTCGCTCGCCGCGACGCGTATGACTGTGTCGACAGAAGGTGGAGCTGCCGTCGGCGGCTCCGCAACGGGACTGAATTTGGGTTCCAGCGACACCTTGCGCTCGAGCGAGATCTTGGGCTCAAGCGAGATCTTGGGCTCAAGCGAGATCTTGGGCTCCGGCGCGAATTTCGGCTCCGGTCGCGGCGCGACATCGGGCGCCAGCGCGGGCGCGACGCTGATGGGGCGCGAGGCCAGCACGATGTCGGGCGAAATCTGAATCGCGTCGTGGGGATCGTTGTCCTTGACCGTGTCCTTCACGATCTCATCGACGATTTGCTTAGGGTTCAGCGTCGCGAGCATCGCAGCTCCTCTGAAGCCCAGGTGTTTGAAGCCCGGGTGTTAAGTCCTGGTCGTCCGCATTGGCGCGAGCCGATCTGTCGAGGTGAGCCCGCCTAAAGCAACGAGCACGGCCCAATGGCACACGAGTCCAGCCGGGTTTGACCAAAGCAAGGCGAGGGGATGGAGATGCTGCGACGCTCTTCCGCCGTTTGTGGTGATGGAACCCGGCTTGTCGAACACGCGCACGTGTTTCGCGCTGCCTTGTTTTCTGCACGATTTTGGCAACATCTGGCGATGCTGGGGGTGCTGCTATCCGCTAAGGGGCCGGGCGGTGCCAAGATTTCTTATTGCTTTGTTCGCTGTCGCCTTGCTGCCGCTGGGCGGCTGCATGCAGACGACACTCTCGCCATCGACGGATGCGAGCATGACGCCGCGCGACCGGCAGTTGCTCGCGCACACGCCTTACGCGCAAGCGAACGTGCCCGAGCAATATCTCCGTCACATCGTCGATTACCAGCGCAAGGAGCAGCCGGGTACCATCCTCGTCGATACCGACGCACGCTATCTCTATTACGTGCTGCCGGACGGCAAGGCGATCCGCTACGGCGTTGCGGTCGGCGAGGAAGCCATGGCGTTCTCCGGCGTTGCGCGGGTCGGCCGCCTGGCGGAGTGGCCGGACTGGGTTCCGACAGCCGATATCCAGGCGCGGCTCGGACCGTATCCGGCGCGCGTTCCCGGCGGTCCCGCCAATCCGCTGGGCGCCCGGGGCATCTATCTCTACGTCGGCAACAAGGACACGCTCTACCGCATCCACGGCACCAACCAGCCGGAATATATCGGGCAGGCGATCTCGTCCGGCTGCATCCGGATGCGCAACGAGGACGTGATCGATCTCTACGACCGGGTGAAGCTCAATTCGACGGTGGTGGTGCTCCCGCCAGGGCAGAGCGCGCAGGCCGAGACGGGCGGGCGCTGGCGGGGGTGAAGCTTGCAGGCTTGAACCGGCCGGCGCGCGGCTTGCCGACAATTTTAGCCATTGTTTTGCGCGGGCTATAACTTCTCGCGCCTAGCGTGCAGCGAGCAAGGGGTTGCTCGCATGTATCTCGTGAAGAATTCGCCGCGCGCGCTGTTCGGCGCGCTGATCCCGTTGGCCATCGTCGAAGCCGTGCTGCTGGTCTACGCCCTCGCGGGAGGGCAGGTCACCGATCCTGTCGGTGTACCGGCGCCGGACCAGATCCTGATGTTGTATGCCGGCCGCATGGCGATGAATGCGGCTTTGTTGTTCGTCGGACACATCATTCTGCGGCAGTGGACCGTCTCAAGCCGGCTTGCCTACGGCCTGATGGGCGGCGTCATGGCGGCGGTGAGCTACGGCATTGCGATCCGCAACCACATCCAGCTGGCAGCGCCTGGCGACGGCTCGGTGATGACGGTCGGTCTGTTGCCGACCATCGCGGGAATGATCGGAGGATTCCTCTACGGCCAATTCGCGGGGCTGAGTCCAGTTGCGCGCGCAGCGGTGGAGGCCTCCGCTGTCGACGCACCAGGGAAGCCGCCGTTGACGTTCAACGGGCCGGTCCGTGTCCGCACGTCGTTTGCAGGCATCGTGATCGCCGCGCTGATGCCGACCGTGCTTGCAACTCTGCTGCCCTACACTTTGGTGCCGCTGCTGATGAACGGCTTTGGAGACAAAAGCACCGCACATATCTTTGCGGCGGTGATCCCGGCGCAGACCTTCATGGTCATGATGGTGATCTCGGTCGTCCCTTCGAGCATCTTCATGCTCTGCATTCACCACGTGGCGCGAGCCATGAGCCGCCGTAACGCGTGGGAATATGCTGCGATTGGGAGCGCCTCGGCGTTCGGCTGTACGCTGCTGCTTGCATTCGCGGTGCCGCTGCTTGCCGTTCTGGTGGTGCCGGCGGCATTCTGCGGCGCCATCATGGGCGCGATCTATCGCCGCTTCGCGGGCCTCGAGCCGATGCCGCTGCCGGAAGCCGTGATCGCAACCGATCCAAACGCGCTGGTCGGTGCCGATCACCCGTCGCGGCACCAGCACGGCGTCATCCTCAGCAACTGATCGCCCGGGACTGAAACGTGAAAGAGCTTGCGGCGCTTGGCGCGGGTTTGGCGATTGCGGCCGTGGCGGCGCTCTGGTTCACGACCGGGCCTGTCGTGGTGAATGCCGAGCTCAAGCCGGTGCAGCCGAGCGCGACCATGCCGACCTTCAAACCCGTTGCGACCGAACTGGCCGGCCCGCCCGGTCGTGGCAACCGGTGACGTCTCGCCCTAGTTCTCAGGCCGCGCGATGCGCCATTGCAACGTCGTGGCGGTGCCGTTGGTGTCGCCCGGAGCCTTGTCGGCGGGTGAGGTGTAGAGCGGACGATAACGATACGCCCACATCTTGCTGCCGTCGTTGCGGCTGATCACGGTGAAGTCGCCGACGGCCTTGGCGTCGGCCGTCGCCGCGAGCGGCACCCAGCTCTCGGTGCACTTGCCGTTGCAGTTCGACGACTTTCCGGTGGTGTCGCGCTCGTAAGTGTAGAGCGTCATGCCCTTGAGGTCGACGAGCTTGGGGCCCTGCTTGGTGATGACCACCTTCGCCGGCGCGGTCGTTGCCTCGGGCTTCGGCGGAGGAGGGGCATCGCCGCCGCCATGACCGTTTGCGAGCGCAGGAGCGCTCGAGAGCGCGATAGACGCGGCCGCGACCAGACATTTGAACATCGGATAACCCCCGAACCGCAAAGTTAATTGCGCGTTAAGCGCACAATATTGCGGACCGTAGCAGCTGAAGGTTAGTTCCTGGTTTCGCGGGCCTGCGACATCGCGACCAAAGATACCGTATCATGCCGGGCTATCGCGCATTGGCGCGCGGCTCAGATCGTTGCCGGCGGCAATCGCCTTGCGCAGCAGCCGCATCAGCTCCGCGCCTTCTTTCGCGCTGAGGCCTTGCAGCATGATGCGCTGGGCCGATTCCACGGCCGGCGTGATCTTGCGCAGCGTGCGCCGGCCCTCGTCGGTGATGTCGAGCTCCCGGGCGCGGCGGTCGCGGCTGGAGGCGCGGCGTTCGGCCAGACCCTTCTGCACGAGGCGATCGATCACGCCGGTGATGGTGGTGCGGTCATAGGCGATCAGGCCCGCAAGCGTCACCTGATCGAGCCCCGGGTTGGCCTTGATGGTCGCGAGCGCGGCGTACTGCACCGGCGTCAGGTCGAAGCCGGCGTCTTCGACCTCGGCCAGGAACACCGCGACCGCGATCTGCTGGAAGCGGCGCGCCAGGTGCCCGGGCATGTCGTTGTTGTCTTTCACCGAATTCTCCGTTTGGGACAAGGACGGCGCGGATCATTGACAAGTATACTGATAGTCAGCATACTGAGCAATATCGAAGAAGAGGTTGCCGGGGAGAGGTGCTCATGCAATTCCATCTGAATGGATTTCAGCCGGGCGACCCGGAAATCGCCGACCTCGCCGAACGCATTCAGGCCTCCGGCGCGAAAGGTGACGTGCCTCACGAGGTTGATGTGCTGATCGTCGGCTGCGGCCCTGCGGGCCTCACGCTCGCGGCTCAACTTGCGCAATTCCCTGATATCAAGACCTGTATCGTCGAGCAGAAGCCGGACCGCTTGCTGGTCGGGCAGGCCGACGGCATCGCCTGCCGCACGATGGAGATGTTTCACGCCTATGGTTTCAGCGAGCGGGTGCTGAAGGAGGCCTATTGGGTCAACGAGACGACCTTCTGGAAGCCGGACGAACGGCAGCCCGAGACCATCATCCGCAGCGGCCGGGTCCAGGACGTCGAGGACGGCTTGTCGGAATTCCCCCATGTCATCCTCAACCAGGCGCGCGTCCATGACGGCTTTCTCGACGTCATGCGCAAATCGCCGGCCAGGCTCGAGCCCCATTACAGCCGGTGCCTGATTGATCTTGAGGTCGATCCGGCCGCGGCTCCTGCCGACCATGCCGTGACCGTCCGCCTCGAGCGCATCGATGCCGCGAACGAGGGCAAGGTCGAGACGGTGAGGGCGCGCTACGTGGTCGGCTGCGATGGCGCCCGCAGCACGGTGCGCAAATCGATCGGCCGCGAGCTGCACGGCGATTCCGCCAACCACGCCTGGGGCGTGATGGACGTGCTGGCGGTGACCGATTTCCCGGACATCCGTTTCAAGTCCCTGATCCAGTCGGCGAAGGACGGCAGCCTGCTGATCATCCCCAGGGAAGGCGGCTACATGGTCCGCATCTATGTCGAACTCGCCAAGCTCGAGGTCGGCGAACGCGTCGCGAACCGCAACATCACCGCCGATGACGTGATTGCGAAAGCACGGCGGATCCTGAAGCCGCATACGCTGGAGGTGAAGGAGATTGCCTGGTGGTCGGTCTACGAGATCGGCCAGCGCCTGACCGACAAGTTCGACGACGTCCCGGAAGCGGAGATCGCAACGCGCCTGCCCCGCGTCTTCATCGCCGGAGATGCCTGCCACACTCATAGTCCGAAGGCGGGGCAGGGCATGAACGTCTCGATGCAGGACGCCTTCAATCTCGGCTGGAAGCTCGCCGCGGTGCTGCGGCAGCAATGTGGGCCGAGCCTGTTGCATTCCTATTCGGCCGAGCGCCAGGCGGTCGCCAAGGAGCTGATCGATTTCGATCGCGAATGGGCGGGTATCCTCGCCTCCGCCGCCAAGGCCGGCGGCGCCGACGCCGCCAAGACCCAGGACTATTTTGTCCGGCACGGCCGCTACACCGCGGGCACCGCGACGCATTACACGCCGTCGATCCTCACCGGCACAGCGTCGCACCAGCATCTCGCGCAAGGCCTCGTGATCGGCAAGCGCTTCCATTCCGCTCCGGTGATCCGGCTTGCGGACGCAAAGCCTGTGCATCTCGGTCATGCCGCGCAGGCTGACGGTCGCTTCCGCATCTACGCGTTTTCGCCCGCCGAGAATCCCGCAAGCTCGGGCTCGGCCATTCGCGCGTTATGCAATTTCCTCACGGAGTCCCCGAAATCTCCGATCCGGCGATACACGCCTGGAAGCGCCGACATCGATAGCGTGATCGATCTGCGCGCAGTGTTCCAGCAGGGTCATCGCGAGCTTGCCATCGAGGCGATGCCGTCGCTGTTGCTCCCGAGCAAAGGCCGTTATGGCTTGCTCGACTACGAGAAGATGTTCTGCCCCGACCTCAAGAGCGGCGACGACGTTTTCGCCATGCGCGGCATCGATCGGGCGGCCGGCTGCATGGTCGTGGTGCGGCCTGACCAGTATGTCGCGAACGTGCTGCCGCTCGATGACTTCGCCGGGCTTGCGGCGTATTTCGAAGCGTTCATGTTGCCGGTCGGCTGACGGTGCAGCCGCGCCGCCTGCACGCCGCGCCGATGAACCGCGGATGAATATTGAACCGCGCGCAACGCGCGTTTCAATCTTTCGACGGATGGGCCCCTCGTGCACGGAACGCCCGCTCCGCTGGCGCGTTCCGCCTCTCAAAGGAGGACTACGCCATGAGGCTCAAAACCGCTTTAGTTGCAGCATTATTGCTGGCCCCGACGGCCGCGTTGGCCGCGCCGGGCATCGTCACCGTCTCGACCGGCCTGCGCGCCGGTCCGGGACCGGGCTTTCCACTCGTCGATCGCGTCCCCGAAGGCGCTCGCGTCAATATCCACGGCTGCCTGCGCGGCAATGCCTGGTGCGACGTCAGCTTCTCCGATGATCGCGGCTGGGTGTCGTCGCAATATCTCGAATATCTCTATCGCAATCACTACGTCTATCTGCCCGACTATGTCGATGAGATC
>RXJC01000381.1:0-5381 GCA_003963435.1 Bradyrhizobiaceae bacterium
GGTCGCGCCGCAGCCGCCGGTGCAGGACAGCGCGTCGGCAGCGCTCGCCGCGATGTCGGCGAAGGCGCGGGTGCGCGAGACCTTCGCCCAGTTCACGCCGGACCCGAAGGCCGAGGTAGCCAGGAAGAGCGACGGCAAGCTGCAGGTTCAGGCCCAGCAGAGCCAGGCGCAGACGCCCGTGGCTTCCCCGCCTCAGCCCAAGCGCAAGGTCGTGAGGGCGCATCCGGCCCAGCAGCCGGGCCGGCCGATGATGCTGGTCGCCCAGCAGCCGCATTTCGGGCTCTTCAACACGACCTGGTGACATCGCCTGCGATCCGCCTCGAATAAGGGCGGGGAGGGCTTTTTATTGGTCGGCCGCTCTGCTAATCGAACCCCATCCGACGGCCGTCCGGCATGCTTGGCTTGCCAGCAGCGTTCGGTCCGTCTCGGTTGATGGCCCGGTGTCCGGGCCAGGGCGCTCGTAGCTCAGCTGGATAGAGCATCGGATTTCGATTCCGAGGGTCGGAGGTTCGAATCCTTCCGAGCGCGCCAGTTACCCGGTTCCAGAAATGTTCTGAACCTGCCCTGATGCGAGGTCATCCTCGCAACGGCGGGCGCGTCCGTCAGCTTGCGCGGACAGCGCTTCGGCGCCCCCGTGCCAGGGTATCGGAGGGCGCCTCGTGGAAGGTCGCACGATAGGCCGCGGCAAACTCGCCCATGTGGTGGAAGCCCTGGGCGCGCGCGCATGTGGCGACGGTGGCGCCGCCGCCCTTGAGCAGGCGGGCGCGGGTCGCCCACAGCCTCTTGAGGCGGATGTACTGATGCAGGCTCATGCCCCGCACCTTGCTCACCGCGCCGCCGAGGGTCCGGATCGAGACGCCGAACTCGCCAGCGAGATCGGCGGTATAGATTGGCGCGGTCGGATGGGCTGCGACGTAATCGTCGATCCGCTGCACGAGCTTGATGGACCGTTCGCCATGAATCGAGGCAGTGCGATCGGACATCCCATCGATCCGGAACAAGTCGTCGAGCGCAAGCAGCAGGCCTTCCTGGAGATGGGCCGCCACCTCCGTGGTCTGGAACAGCAGAGGCTGCACCGACGCGGTTCGCAGGATGTCGAGCAGAAGCTGCCGTATGTGGAGCAGCGCGGGACGATTGGCGACATGAGCCCGCAAATCGTCGGCGCGATCGAACCAGCCCCGGTCTTTCAGGTGGGGGGACAGAATGATCATCGCATGATGATTGGCCTGTGGCTCGACGAAATGGCATTCCTCGCTGCCGCGCAGCGTCACAAAGAAACGCGCGTCGAGGTCCAGGCCGTTGAAATTGGTCTGGAGGTCGTCGGTCATGGACAAGAGCACCATGCCGCCCGGCATCCGATAAGCGGTGTCGAGGATGCGCGCGAACGACCTCATCACGATGATGCGGCACGCCGGCAGGCTGACGACGGCGCGGGCCGCCGCGAAGTTCGGGACGTCGAGCGGAATGCTTCTCGCGTCCTCCATCGACTCGATCGGTCGAAACGCGTCGACGTCGGTGAAGCCGATCAGTTGAAGCGCGGAGGATGGAGCGAGGGCGTCGAACAACATGAGTCTGGCCGGCTGCTGAAATGCGACAATCAAATGAACGTAGGCGTACCGCCATCAATGGCGAAACATCGCCTAGCAGTAAATCGAATTTCAGGCCGTAGTATTGCGGACATCATGCCAAGACGTCCCTCAAATCAATTCCGTCACCCACGCTCACATTGCCGGTGAAACCGGATGTTAGGTTTGATTTAAATCAGTCCGGGTTGCGCCCGATTGTCGCGGCTGCGTGAGACATCGCTTCGCAAGAGCGAAGGGGCCCGCAGAAGGCCCCTTCGTATGTCACCAGCGGCGATAGCCGTAATAGCCATAATAGCGCGGGCGGTAATAGCGCGGCGGCCCATAATACCGGGGGCCGTAGTAGGGCCGCGGCGCGTAATAGCCATAGTAGTTTGGCCGCCACCAGCAGCGCCCCCAGGCGTTGCAGACCATGCGTACCTGCTCGACGCCGCCCACATCCGGTGTTGCGGGCGCGGGCGCGATAGGCATGGCCGACGCCGCCGGCGATGCCGCCAAGGCACCAAGCATGGCACCGAACAGGCCTGCGGCGACGAGGCCAATCTTGCGAGTCATGATGTCTTCCTCCGCTGACGTCGAGCACGATATCGAACTTGTTCTGATCAAATTGTGGCGGAGCCGAAATGTAATGCTGATGAACAAATCTTCAGCAAAGTCCGCCGGCTAGCCGGCCTTCGTCCCCTGCCAAGGCCGCGCCGCAGACCTTGATCCTGCGCAATTCGCAAGCCTGCCTCGGCTCCTAGTGTTGCCAGTGTGGCAGCAGCATGGTGCTTGCTGCCGGGCAAGGTGAACTGGATGCGAGTCATTCCAAATCTGTCGATCTCGCCGGAGAAAGTCTTCTTCGTCATTTCGAAATCGCGCCGATCCGACAGCGAGGCGGCCGGAGGGGGTGTCATCGTGGACTCCGGCGACGATGACATGAGCTATGGCCGCGGTGGACGCGGCGGGGCCACCGACCGCGCGGAGCTCGCGGGCTTCATCCGCGATCTCAATGTCGACGAGCAGATCGACCTCGTGGCGCTGACCTGGCTCGGTCGCGGCGATGGCGATCTCTCCAATTGGCGTGAATTGCACGCCCAGGCCGCGCAGGCGCACAACGAGCGCACCGCATCCTACCTGATCGGCACGCCGATGCTCGCCGACTACCTGGAGGAGGCCATGGCGCAGTTCGGCAAGTCCTTCGAGGAATTCGAAGAACATCTCTGATGCCGGACGCGGCGTGCACACGTTTTGAGGAGAGTGACGATGGATAAAATGAGAATCGACAAGGGCGACTGGCTGGTGGTGTGCGACGGGCGCAAGGCGCTGATTCTGGAAAACCTCGGCGACGAGATGTTTCCGAACCTTCACACCAAGGAGGTGCACGAGCAGCCGAACCCTTCGACCAGCGCACAAGGGACCGACGCGCCCGGCCGCCTGCATGCCGCCACCGGCGGCGCCCGCAGCTCGGTCGAGCAGACCGATTGGCACGACGAGGCCGAGCGCGCCTTCCTGCGCAGCCTGGCCGGCCGGCTGGATGCCGCCGTCAGCTCCGGCGAGACCACGGGCCTGACCATGGTGGCCTCACCGCGCGCGCTTGGCATGATCCGCGCCGATTATTCGGACGTCGTGCGCAAGGCGATCCAGAACGAGGTCGGCAAGGACCTCGTCAAGCTGCCGGTCTACGAGATCGAGAAGCAATTGCTGCTGTCGGGCGTCGCCAAATAGAGGCGCCCCGCCGAGACCGGCGCCGGCGTCCTCAGTAGCAGGGGTGCCGGCGGCGGTCCTGGCCGACATAGGCGGCCGAACTCTGGTAGCAATGGTTGGTCGACGGGCCGTCGTAATGGGCGAAGGTACCGGGGGTGATGCCGGGGCCGTAATTGTGGACGTAGCTGATCGGGTAGGGCAGCGGGTTGACGTAACGGTAGTGCCGATGGCGCGCCTCAGCCAGGCCAGGGGTTAGGATTGCGGCCGACAGGGCAGCAACCGCGGCTACAAGCGTCAACTTGCTCATCTTGATTCTCCGGAACCCGCGCGAATAGGTCAGCCATCTATAGCCATTTCGAGCCGCCGGGGCACCCGTCCGGTCTCCGGAAATCCGGGCTGGTCCCGCAGATTCCCGGGTGGGTGTGACAGAATTGCCGGGAGTGGCCGCCCGGCCTGCCCATTTTTGGCCTTTTCGGGATGCTTAACGAATTCCCCACACAAGTATGACCAAAGACTATTCGGTTAAGAATCCTGTCGCCGGCCTTTTGGGGGCCCCTTCGAGGCCGGTGCGTTCCTGAAGGCTTTCGCCGTCACCTTGCCATGCGCATCACGCTCCTGAGCCTGCTGTTGCTCTGCCTCGCCGCTGCTACGCCGGCGCGGGCCGAGCTGCATATCACCCGCGACCACGGCGGCTATGTCGAGGAATACAAGGCCAAGTACAAGCGCGTTCGCGAGAAGGGCGAGCGGGTCATCATCGACGGCATCTGCAATTCAGCCTGCACGCTGGTGCTCGGCATCGTGCCGATGAACAAGATCTGCGTGACGCCGCGCGCCAGCCTGGGCTTCCACCAGGCCTATTACGACAAGGCCTTCACCTTCGGCATCAAGGTCACCAGCTCCGAAGGCACGTCCGATCTGATGTCCTACTACCCCGACAAGGTGAAGGACTGGATCCGCCGCAACGGCGGGCTCACCACCGACATGAAGAAGATCAAGAACGGCGTCGAGCTCTGGAAGATCATCGACCCCTGTCCGGAAGAATGGTGAGCGGCTGAGCTGAGTCGCCATCGTCCGTCGCAGCGCAGCATCGCCCCTGGCGAAATTCGCATTGCCGCATAGCCCCCGCTGGGGCAATGAGGGCGGCAATGAATCATAATCAAGAAGCCCTGACCGCCCGCGCCGCGCCGATCCTGTTCGTCCTGCTCTGGAGCACGGGATTCATCGGCACCAAATATGTCGTCAACAACGCCGACCCCTTGACCTATCTGGCCATTCGCATGGCCATCGTGGTCGGCCTGATGGCAATCATCGCCGGCCTCGCGCGGCCGAAATGGCCTGATGGCATCGGCATCGCGCATAGCGCCGTCGCGGGCATCCTCGTCCACGGCTTCTATCTCGGCGGCACCGCGATCGCGATCGCGCATTCGATTCCTGCCGGGCTCTCCGCGCTGATCCCGGGCCTTCAGCCGATCCTGACCTCGACCATCGCCAACCGTTGGCTCGGCGAGCGGGTGACGGCGGTGCAATGGGCCGGGCTCGTGCTCGGCCTCGGCGGCGTGGTCATGATCCTGCACAACCGCCCCATGACCGGGGAGGCTGGCCTTGGCTGGCTCGCCTCGGTGGTTTCGCTGATCAGCATCACGCTCGGCACGCTCTATCAGCGCCGCTACTGCAATCAGATCGACTGGCGCGCCGGCAATCTCGTGCAGTATGTCGCCGTCACCGTCTTCTTCGCGATCGGCGCCTTTCTGTTCGAAGATCGCGTGGTGCACTGGACGCGGGAATTCGTGTTCGCGCTCGCCTGGCTCGCCGTGGCGCTCTCGATCGGGTCGATCGGACTATTGTACTGGCTGATCCGCCACGCCGCGGCGACCTCGGTTGCGAGCCTGTTCTATCTGGTGCCGGCCGTGACCGCCCTGATGGCTTACCTGCTGTTCGGCGAGAAGCTCGATGCGCTGGCGATTGCCGGCATGGCGATGTGCGCGGGCGCGGTGTTCGTGGTCAACCGGCGCTTTTAACGGTGAGGACAGGTCTCCGGAGGCGCTCGCATCCGGAGACCCCGGTCTGAGCGCCCCGATCAGCGCTTCGCCTTCTTGGCCTTCTTCTTTGCAG
>RXJC01000381.1:5431-5737 GCA_003963435.1 Bradyrhizobiaceae bacterium
TCTTTGCAGCTTTCTTTGCAGTTTTTTTGGCAGCCTTCTTGGCCGCTTTCTTCGAGGATTTCTTGGTGGCCTTCTTGGCGGCCTTCTTCGAAGCCTTCTTGGCCTTCTTCTTCGAAGCCTTCTTCGGCGCTACTTTCTTCGCGACCTTCTTGGCGGCTTTCCTGACCTTCTTCACGGCGGTGACCGCCGCGTCCTTGGTCGCTTCCACGGCGCTGGTGATCGTCTCCATCGCCTGTTCGGTGATCGGCTTGTCGTCGTCCATATCGTGTCCCCCACGGTCTGTATGGAGCGACGACGATAGCGCGT
>RXJC01000303.1 GCA_003963435.1 Bradyrhizobiaceae bacterium
GAGAGGTTCAGTCTTGACCTGCGCGGCCAACGTGACGTTGCTCATGTCGACCAGATGCTCGCGTAGAGCATCGATATTCACCTTGGACCAATCCGTGTGCGGGTCCGCTTCCAGGATCTGCACAATCTCCTGAATGGCAGCAAAGGCATCCTGTCCCGGCTGCGTCGGTTCCTGGATCGTCTGGTGTTGAGACGCATGGCCGCCTTGCTGCATCATCATGTGGTGCTGATGATCCATTGGCATTGACCCCTGTTGCGGATGTTGCCCGCCAGATTGGGCATTGGCGCTGATGGGAATAAGCAGCATCAGCGGGATAAGGAATTGGCGCATAGATCGTCTCCTTTAACGGTTACCTTGCCATAGGAGATCGACTTGGGACATGATCGCTATCATGTCCGACGAACTTTACCTCACCCTCCGTGACCTCCTCCGACGCAAGCATGAACTTGAACCCGGCGAGGCCCTTTTCCATCAGGGCGACACGGTTCGCCGGGTCTACTTCGTGATCAAAGGGACAATCCATCTCGTTCGGCACCAAGCGTCTGGAACTTCTTTGGTCATACAGCGAGCAGGCGCTGGTCAGATCATTGCCGAGGCATCGCTTTTCGCGACCAAGTACCACTGTCATGCGGTGGCAGTGCTCCCTACCGTTGTTTGGAGCGTCGCGAAGTCCGAACTGCTTGGCCGTATCTCAGCGGACCCGAACATCGGACTGATATTCATGAAAACCCTTGCTCACGAACTGCAACATTCGCGTTTCCAGGTGGAAGTCCTGTCCATGAAAACGGTCGCTGCCCGCCTCGACGCATGGATCGAATGGAACGGGGAGCTGCCGCCAAAAGGAGAGTGGGTCAGCCTCGCCGCAGAGCTGGCCGTCAGCCCCGAGGCGCTTTATCGCGAAATTGGTCGCCGACGGGCTTAGCGGCGTTTAAGTCTGGTTCCGGGCCCGTGGCTGACCTTGGCTCAAAGCGTCGCGATGTCTGCTTTCGGGAGGGACCCGAACAGAGCCGGCAGAACGCTATGGCAGCCTTTGATCCGAAGAGGACCTACTGACGGTCCTCCAGCGATCGCTCCATGATGATCGTGCGCTCTTCACCAAACCAACTATCGCGCACGGCTTCGAATCCAAGCTGCGCGTAGAATGTTTCAGCGCTGATGGAAGAAGGGACAGTCAACCTACCGATTTTCCTCTGGCGAGCCGTGCGCTCAACCTCGGCCATGAGCAGCTTGCCTATGCCTCGGGTCTGAACGTCAGGGGACACGAAGACGGCACGGACTACGCTTCCATCGAGGCTTGCTGTTCCAACGATACGGCTGCCAAGCGCGGCAACGAAGACCGTGCGCTTGCTGATCAACTCCAGCACGGCGCTCGGACTAAAGCTGCGCTCGATCCTCTCGATGATTTCTCCCGCATAGTCCTTCGCATTGGTTTCGCGCAATGCACGTAGAATGACCGCGCTTATTCCGTCGACGTCTTCTTCACCCGCTGGTCGGATCGTGCATTCCATGGGCCCAGGCGTCGCCAGAGCCTTGGTCATTGGATAGCCGGAACTCGTCCCAAATCCACCGACCGGCGGTCCATTTTCAACATAGCCGTTGGACAAGTAAAATCGGCGAGCGGTTTCAGTGCTCGTCAAGTTGCACCGATTATTGCCTCTTTCCGCGGCTCGAATTTCCAGTGCCCGCAGCAGGGCGCGGCTAACTCCCCGAAATCGCGCATCGGGCGATACGTAGTTGAGGCCAATCGTTCCCGCATCGGTTACTGATCCGACCGCCAGGATGTCCTGATTTTCGACAGCCACGAGCACGGAGTTGTCGATTTGCCTGACCCAAGCACAGAAATTCTCATGTGTCTTATTGCCCAACCATCGCGCCAGGATGGAAGGATCGTTTCGGTGGTCAACTTCGCAAAGCTCCGCTATCGATCGCTTCAACACTATGCAGGCAGCGGGTGCATCTTCTGGTGTAGCATCGCGTATTTGCATCCAGTGATTTTGGCATGGAGCCGATCCCCACGCAATGAGATGCTCACCGCGATGTCGCCTGTTGGCGCATTGCAGGACTCCAGGCGTTGCCCGCCGACCGTCAGGCTTTGACTCGTTGCGGACATAAATTCGTTCATGTGGTCTACTCTGAGGTCCGATGCCAGTTGGGAACAGGAAGAGCTTAGCAGAGCTTGGCTAGCGAGCGTGGGCATGAAAGTTGGTTGGGGCTTTGTCGGGCTACTCGTGGTCTTGCTGTTCGGCTACGGCCTGACGCGCGGGATCTTCGTAGGGTCGACGACAGAATATCAAGCAAGCATGGGTGGCTTCTACACCTACAATTGCCGCTATCTTTATCCGGATGGCGTAAGGCTCAAGTTCGGAGGCGGGACGGGTAAGAGCCCAGACGAAGCTATCACCAGCTCCAGCGACGTCTGCCCCCTCCTTGACCGCTAATGGCCCGAATGGGAAGTCCGGACCGGCTTCCGTGTTGTCCGGTTATGGGGATAGACCGGAAGCGGTTGGCCAAGCGCCCGATCGACACAATTGACCCGAAGCGGTCGATGTGGAGTTTGTCCGAGCTATTGTCAGCGTAGCTGATCGACCAGTGCCGACCATAGCGCCCATGGCTCGTCTCGATGTACCGGGTCTTCAATTGCAGTGTGCACCATGACAACCTTTGAGGTCGGATCAACGCAAATATACTGGCCCTTGTATCCTAACAACGCGAACTGTCGCCGCTCGCCGGTAAGCAGCCACAAGAGATAACCGTAGCCAAATCTTTTCGTCGCCGCGCCCGGTAGCAGATAGCTATCCGAAGCTCGGACGGTTGTTGCATCGATCATCCACTGCGCCGGAACGATCTGCTCGCCATCCCATGCGCCATCATGCGCCAGCAAACGCCCAAGCCGAGCGTAATCGCGCAGAACGGCATTGAAGCCGAAGTGACCCAGTTCAAACCCTTCTGCGTCTATCAACCAATTAGCATCCGCTTCTGCGCCGATCGGCTCCCATACTTTCTCGCGCAGATAGTCGGACGCTGACTTGTTGACAGCACTGTGAAGCACCATGCCGAGCACGTCGGCTTCTATGCTAGCGTAGTAAAATCTTGTTCCCGATGGGGCGATACGCTGATTGAATTGCACGATGCTCTTAACCGTGCCCAACTTCCAGTCGGGGAACGCGATCCCCATGCCGTTCCACAGGCGATTGAGGTCGCGTCCTCCGTCTCTCGTTTCACCGAAATCGACGCCTGAGGACATGTGCAGCAGATCGCGGATTGGGGTCCTGCCGTACTCGGTGCCCTTAAAGCCCGGTACATAAGTTTCGGGGATATCATCGACCGACTTAATCGCACCCTCGGAGATGGCGATTCCGATCAACAGTCCGGTTATTGACTTGATCATCGACTGGGATACGAAGCGATCCTGATCAGTTCGCGCGTACTGATAACGCTCGAAGATGATCTGGTCGTCCTTGGCGATCAGCAGGCCAGTGACCGGATTGCGCGACATGTAGTCGAGTGGCGAAAACTTGCTGCCCTGAAAATTGTAGTAAACGTTTGCCCTTGAGCACTTGAACTTCCAAGGCGTCACAGCTCGCTTGATGAGCCGTGTTGGATAGATGCGATCGATATGGGTGAATGCGCCGACACGGTATCTTGGCTCCCAAGGGTCGCCTTGCCTCCGCGCCTCCGTAATGTCGGGAAGAGGATAGCCATCTTTTGCGCCGTAGAGCTCGGCGTTTGGACCTGTTGTTGAGAAAATCGGACCGGCGCAGTCTTGCGTCTCGCCGGCGGAAACTGGTTCTGCGGTTGCGGGGATGGGGGCGCCCAACGCACAGGCGACTGTAGCAGCCAGCGATGAAACAGCCTTACGACGGGAATATTGCTGCGCCGACATTTAGTCCCCCAAGGGCCCCGTAAGTAGAGACCAAATTGAGCGGAAACTTCAAGGAGTATGTCTCTTATTAGCCCCTCAGCGAAGCCGCAGATCGCCTCGTGCAAGCCCGCTCAGTGAGGCATAGCGGACCTGACGGGCCCTGGTTGAGTGCTGCGCATCTCGACCATCCCGGAAGTCGCGCCCATCGAACTTCGCGGTCATCCAAGATAATCTTCTCAGCAGGCGCGGAAGATCGCTCACTTGATGGCAGAGCTTTTTGCAACCGCACGGCTGGTCAAGGGACGACGGCGCACCGTCAGTGAGCGATGCGCCGCTCGTGGTTCATGCCGCTTTCGCTTCGACGCTGCCGATCCAGTCGCGGGCCAGCGTCAAATCGGCTTGCGACAATTGATGGCCTGCCGGCAGGACCCTGTGGGTCACGCTTGCGCCGGCTTGCGAGAGCAGGGCCGCAAGCCTTGCTGAATTGCCCGCCGGCACGATCGGGTCCGCCTGCCCGGACAACAGTAGCACCGGCTTGCCGGCGAGATCGGCTGGCGGCGGATCGGACAGCGGCACCATGGCGCGCAGCAGGATCCCGCCGGCAAGCACGTCCGGCCGCAGCAACAGCAGCGCGGCCGCGATGTTGGCGCCGTTGGAGAAGCCGACCGCGACCGGCGCGGCGATGCCGTACTGCTTTCGCGCCTCCGTGACGAAGTCGCCGAGCTCTTGCGCGCGGCGGCGCACGTCCGCCTCGTCGAACACGCCTTCGGCGAGGCGGCGGAAGAAGCGCGGCATGCCGTGCTCCAGCACGCGGCCGCGCGGCGAGAGCAGGGCGGATCCGGGCGAGATCATCTTGCCGAGCCCGAGCAGGTCGTTCTCGTCGCCGACCGTGCCATGGAGCAGCAGCAGCGGAGGGGAGCCCGCGGCGTGCGCGGGCTCGAAACGATGAATGAAGCTACCTTCGGTCATGATGCGGTCTCTTCCAGGCTCGGCAGCACGTCCTCGATCTGCTTGCGGTGCTGCTCGAGGAAGCTGGGCAGCTTGAGGTCTCGTCCCAGCGTCGCGACGGGCTCGTCGACGGCGAAGCCGGGAATGTCGGTCGCGATCTCGAACAGCACGCCGCCGGGCTCGCGGAAATAGATCGAGCGGAAGTAGTTGCGGTCGCGCTGCTCGGTCGGATGCAGGCCGTGATTGCTGACAAGCTTTTGCGCCATCTGGCCCTGCTCGGCATCGTCAGCCGCGCGGAAGGCAATGTGATGCACCGACCCGCCGCCCTGATGACCGCGCAGAAAGCCCTTGGCCTCGTAGATGTCGACGACGCTGCCTTCGGCGTCGCCGGGCGCCTTGAAGCGGATCACCGAGCCTTCGCGGCCGGTCTCCTTGAAGCCGAACACGTCGGTGAGGACGGCGGCCGTCTTCGCCGCGCTGTCGAGCAGCAGGGTCACGCCGTGGAAGCCGCGGATGGCGTGCTCGGCCGGCACGTCGCCGTTGCTCCAGCCCGGCTCGGTCTCGGCGCCGGGAACGCCGACAAGCGCGAGCGCCATGCCGTCAGGATCGGTGAACGGCAGCACGGATTCGCCGAAGCGCTTTTCCAGCGCCTCGTAGGCGATGCCCTTCTCGGTGAAGCGCTGGGTCCAGTAGCCGAGCGAGCGCTGCGGCACGCGGAAGGCGGTCTGATGAGTCTCGCCGACGCCACGGCGTCCGGGTGATACGCCGGCCCAGGGGAAGAAGGTAAGGATGGTGCCGGGCCGGCCGGTCTCATCGCCATAATAGAAGTGATAGGTGCCGGGATCGTCGAAATTGACCGTCTTCTTGACGAAGCGCAGGCCGAGATCCCGTGTGTAGAAGCCGAAATTGCGGATGGGGTCGCCGGCAATCGCGGTGACATGGTGCAGTCCAGACATGGTCGTCCTCCAAAGCTCGGGGAGCGTCTTGCTCTGGTCGGAAATATTGTGCCGCTTTGGATTGGAGACAATCCATGCAAATATGACGGCTATGTCTACGATTTGGAAACAATGGGCGGAAATGGCCCTTGGATAAGCTCGGCAGCCTGAGGGCCTTCGTGAAGGTGGTCGAAAGCGGCAGCTTTGCCGAGGCGGGACGGCAGCTCCGGCTGTCGCGCTCGGCGATCAGCAAGTACATCGCCGACCTCGAGGAGAGCCTCGGCGTTCAGCTGCTGAACCGGACCACCCGGCACGCCAGCCCGACCGAGAACGGCCAGCGCTATTTCGAGCGTGCGCTCGTCATCCTCTCGGAGGTCGAGGCGGCCGACCAGGCGGTGACGCAGGCCCAGTCGGCGCCGCGCGGGCTGCTGCGCGTCAACGCGCCGATGTCGTTCGGCACGATGCGGCTGGGTCCCGTGCTCGCCGATTTCATGGCGCGACACCCGGAGCTTCAGTTGCAGATCGTGCTCAGCGACGACCTGCTCGATCCCGTGCAGGACGGCTTTGACGTGACCTTGCGGATCGCGGAATTGGAATCGTCGAGCCTGATCGCGCGAAAGATCATGCCGGTGCCGCGCATGATCTGCGCCTCGCCGGACTATCTGGCGCGTCACGGCACGCCAAAGCATCCGCAGGATCTGCGTGATCATGCCGCGCTCACCTACGGCTTCCTGCTCACCGGCAACCAATGGAAGCTGACAGGCAGCGACGGCGATCACTGGATCCAGCCGGCCTGGTCGCTCTGCGTCAACAACGCCGAGGTGCTGCGCGACGTCGCGATCAAGGGCAGGGGGCTCGCACTGCTGCCGGAGTTCATCGCGGCCGAGGCTTTGCGGCAGGGCGCGCTGCGGACGGTGCTGGACGCCTATGCCGCGCCGCCGCTCGCGCTCTATGCGGTGTACCCGCCGACGCGGCATCTGTCGGTGAAGGTGCGGCTGTTCATCGATTTTCTCGTCGAGCGGTTCGGGCGGGATGACGAGGCGGCGGTTCGGTCGGCCTGAGACCCCATGACAAAGGCCCGGCTGGGGTCTTCGAAGCCAATGGCTGAGCTGGCGGTAGGTTGCTGCCGCTGGACGTCCCACTGCCACTCGCGTGGGCGAATTGGGGCGGTTTGCCCAAATAGCAGGCGATGCAAGCCTGCAAATCAATCACAGCAAAGATTGATTTCAATATGCATTCCTGCACGACTGATTGCACATCTCGCCATTTTCTTTCGCGTCGTCGAGGCCAACACTTCTCGGGCTCGCGGCGGAAACTTGCGAAGCAAATGGCAAAGCCCATGAGGATGCCGATGCAACAGATCACCGAGGCGATCTCGAATCCGAAGGTGAAGCGCGCCATCGAACTGGCGATCGGGCCGTTGCTGCTGTTTGCGTTGTGGTGGATCGCCTTCAAGGGACAACTGGTCAACAAGGACCTGCTGCCGTCGCCGGTCGACACGCTGCGCGACACCGCGGCCAGCATCGCGGCCGGCAAGATGACTGGCGATTTCGTCCACACCATCGCGCGCGTCGGCTATTCGACCTTGATCGCCGTGGTCGCAGGCGTCCCCATCGGGATCGTGCTCGGCGCCAAGGCTGCGATCTATCGCTCGGTCGAATTCCTCGTCGACTTCTTCCGCTCCACGCCGGCGACCGCACTGTTTCCGCTCTTCCTGCTGCTGTTCGGCCTCGGCGACTTCGCCAAGATTGCTGTCGCTGCCTTCGCCGCCTGGCTCGTCATCGTGTTCAACGTCGCCTACGGCGTGATGAATGCCCGCCAGACCCGCATCCTCGCAGCCCGCTCGATGGGCGCCTCCTCGCTCCGCATCTTCAAGGACGTCATCTTCTACGAGACCCTGCCGCAGACCTTCGTCGGTCTGCGCACCGCGGTGTCGCTGGCGCTGGTCGTGATCATCGTCGCGGAGATGTTCATCGGCGCGACCGACGGCATCGGTCACCGCATCATCGACGCGCAGATCTCGTACTCGCTCACCGACATGTACGGCTCCATCCTGATCGCTGGTGCGATGGGATACGGGCTCAACCTCATGCTCCTGATGATCGAGCGCTCGTTCATTCACTGGTCCGGCAGATAGTCAGCCAATCCAAAACGAAGAGGCCACCATGCAGAAGAAGAGATTCCTTGCGGCGCTCGCGACTTCCACGGTCCTGCTTGGCGCAGGAGCCGCGAATGCGGCCTGCGACAAGACCGAGAAGGTGACGGCGGTCTGGCTGCCGATCATGCAGACCACGGCCTATTATGTCGCTCTCGAAGAGAAGCTGTTCGAAAAGGCCTGCATCGAGATCGTTTCCACCAAGATGGAAGCGCCGAACCAGATCATCGACGCCCTGATCGCGGAGCGCGCCGATTTTGGTCCTCCGGGCGCGGCGGCCGGCATCGCGATGATCGCGGAAGCCAAATTTCCCGGCAAGCTGAAGGTGTTCGGCTTGCAGGGCGGGGGCATTGCCGTCGATCGCATCAATGACGGCCTGATCGTCAAGCCGGGCAGCCCGATCAAGAGCTTCGCCGACCTGAAGGGCAAGTCGCTCGGTCATGTTCCGGGCATTCAGTGGCGCACCATCTCGCGCCACATGGTCCGTTCGGCGGGGCTCGATCCCGATACCGACGTCAAGCTGGTCGACCTTGCGGTCGCGATGCAGGTGCCCGCGGTGGTCGGCGGCACGGTCGACGCGACGCTCTCGCTCGAGCCGGTCGGATCGATCGCCGTCGCCTCGGGCAAGGCGGCCCGCGCCATGACCAATCCGGTCGCGCATGTGATTGCCGATCCCTTCTATTCCGGAGCCTCTCTGATGACGACGAAGTTCCTGAAGGAGCGGCCCGAGGTTGCGCGCAAGGTCGTCGCCGTGATCGACGAGGCGACGGACCTCGTGAACGCCGACTTCAAGAAGTACAAGCCGATCCTCACCAAGTACACGCCGATCAAGGACGACCAGCTCGAGTTCCTGGCGCAGCCTTATCTGCGCGGCTTCAAGGATCTCAACGACACCGACCTGAAGTCTTATCAGGCGCTGGTCGACGTCTTCATCAAGGAGGGCGTGGTGGTGGGCCCGATCAACGTCAAGGACAAGCTCCTCGCCAAGTCAGATCTCGGAAACTGAGTGGATCATCCGATGGGGAACGTGACCGCGATCCGGAGCGTGGATCAGGCTGCCGCTGAAAGCCCGTCACCTGTTCCGTCGCCAAAGCCGCGGCAGGCCTACGTCACCGTGCGGGGACTGAGCAAGAAATTCCAGGGCACGACGATCTACGACGACTTCTCGATCGACCTGCCGATGGGAAAGTTCATTTCGGTCTTCGGCCCCAACGGCTGCGGCAAGAGCACTTTGATCAACATGATCTCCGGCCTGATGCCGATGGATGCGGGTGAGGTGCTCTATGACGGCCAGACCATCCGGGACACACGGATTTCGTATGTGTTCCAGAACTACAGGGAGGCATTGTTTCCCTGGATGCGTGCGATCGACAACATCCACTATCCGCTGAAAGTGATCGGGGTGGATCGCAAGGAGAGGCGACGGCGCGTCGAAAAGCTGCTCGCGGATTTCGACGTGCCGTTCGACCTCAACGCCTATCCCTACACGCTGTCCGGTGGACAGCAGCAGACGGTGTCGATCCTGCGCGCGCTGGTGACCGAACCCGAGGTGCTGTTCCTCGACGAACCCTTCTCCGCACTGGACTACGAGATGACGCTGTTCATGCGCGAACGGCTCCAGCACATCTTCATGAAGCTGAAGACCACGATGCTGCTGGTGTCGCACGATCTCGAAGAGGCCATCCAGCTCGCCGACCAGGTCGTGCTGCTGACGCGCCGGCCGACGCGGGTGGCTGAGATCGTTCCGGTGGATCTGCCCTGGCCGCGCGATCTCGACGTCACGACCGGCGAGGGATTCATCAGCCTGAAACGCCATTGCCTCGACCGCTTCTGGCGCGAGGTCAAGCGAGACTAGTTCGATCAACCTTCCATGATGGAGACCAACATGACGAAGCGCCGTTTTCGCGCTGCCGCCGTCCAGACGCTCGCCCGTTTGGGGGACTTCGACCACAACATCGCGCTCGCGACGCAATATGTCGAGGACGCGGTGAGGCAGGGAGCCGAGCTGGTGGTATTCCCGGAGTGCATGGACACCGGCTATCTGTTCGATTCCGCCGAGCACTGCCGTGAGCTCGCCGAAACGATGTCGGACGGACCTTTTGTGACGGCGCTGTCGGCGCTCGCCAGGAAGCACCGCATCTACATCGCCAGCGGCGTCACCGAATGGGATCCCGACAAGGAGAAGATTTTCAACACCGGCATCATGTTCGGCCGCAACGGCGAGACCGTCTGTCACTATCACAAGCAGTTCCTCGCCACTCACGACCAGAACTGGTTCGCATTCGGCGAGCGCGGCTGCCCGGTGGTGGAGACGGACCTCGGCAAGATCGGCCTGCTGATCTGCTTCGACGGCCGCATTCCCGAGATTTTCCGTGCGATGGCGATGCAGGGCGCCGAGGTGATCGTCGACATGGCGAACTTCTTCGCCATGGACCAGGCGGACATGTGGGGCCCCGCTCGCGCTTACGAAAACGGCCTGTGGCTCGTGGCCGCGACCAAGGCCGGCTATGAACGTTCGATCTATTATCCGGGCGGCAGCATGATCGTCGATCCCAAGGGACGCGTGCTGTCGAAGGTGCCGTACGATACGCACGGCATGGCCATTGCCGACGTCGATCTCGATGCCGCGCACGACAAGTCGATCTATTCGGCGAACGACAAGATCGCCGACCGACGTCCCGAGACCTACGGGCTGATGGCGCTGCCCTACGAGAAGACGCCGGTCTACCGCATCGCGGAGCAGCCGCTGATCCCGGCGAAATCCGTCGCCAAGGTCGCGGCGGTGCAGATGCACGTGACGAAGGACAGCCCGGCCGAAGACGTGTTCGACATGGTCGATCACGCCGCCAAGCTCGGCATCAAGGTGCTCACCCTGCCGGAATATGCGTTCTGTCCGTCTGCGATTCCGAACGCCGCGGAGGCTGCGGCGCTGGCCGACCAGACGACGTCGCTGCTGACGAGGACCGCCGCCATCGCGTCCCGCTATCAGTGCCTGATTGCGCTGCCCACGGTGGAACGGGCCGCGGCCGGGCTGTACGTGACGACGTTCCTGATCGGGCCCGACGGGAAGGAGGTCGGGAAATATCGCAAGACCCATCTGACGGCCGAGGAGCGCAAATGGGCCAAGGCCGGCGACGACTATCCGGTGTTCGAGACGCCGTTCGGCCGGATCGGCGTCATGTCCGGCTATGACGCGGTATTCCCCGAAGTCTCGCGTTGCCTCGGCATCGCGGCGGCGGACATCATCCTGTGGCCCGCCTCGCTGCGCGAGCCGTTCGAACGGGAACTGCTGGCGGTTCCGAGGGCCGAGGACAACAGGGTCGCGGTGGTGCTGGCGAACCGGGTCGACTCGCCCTATCCGGGCGGCAGCCTGGTGATTCCGCCGACCGGCTTTCCGCTCTGGGACATCAACGTGGTCGCGCCGCGCGTCCTCAAGCTGGGTGCCGTGATGCCCAAGCACATCGATCTCGCGGTCTGCCGGCAGAAGCTGATGATCCCGAAGGTCGACATGTTCGCCAACCGGTTGGTCGAAACCTACGCCCCGATCATTGCCGCCTGACGGTTGCCGTGCCTTCTGATATGCCCGAAAGTAGCGAGTGAGAAATGCCGAAGCTCGCGAACGGGCATGTCAGGACGGCCGAGGTGGCAAAGGCTGCGCGAACGCTGCGCTACAATTGGGACGACGTGATCTTCTTCCTGGAGGTCGCGCGCACCCGCAATCTCGTTCGCGCCGGCCAGAAGCTGAAGGTCGATCACACCACCGTCAGCCGGCGGGTGAGGGAGCTCGAACGCAGCCTCAACACCACGCTGTTCAAGCGCAGCAAGTCGGGCTTCGCGCTGACTGAAGCGGGCCTGCGGCTGCTGCAATTCGCCGAAGGCATGGAGAACAACGCCAACGCCATCATCGAGACGGTGGTCGGCTCCGAGAAGGCGGACGCTGCCGGAGCCGTGCGCATGGCCGCCATGGAAGGCATCGGCAGCATGTATCTGACAGGCTGCATGGCCGCCTTCAGCAAGGCCTGGCCCTCGATCCAGGTCGAGCTGATCACCGATACCCGCCTGCTCGACATGACGCGCCGCGAGGCCGACATCTTCATCAGCTTCTTCCGGCCGAAGGGACGGCGGCTCTCGGTCAAGAAGGTCGGCGAGTTCCGGATCTTCCTCTACGCCTCGGATGCCTACCTCAAGCGCGCGGGAACCCCGGCGGATCTGAAGGATCTCGACAACCACGACTTCATCGATTTCATCGACGAGCACATCCACATCAAGGAGAACCGCTGGCTCTCCGACATCCTGCGGCCGGCTCATGTCGTGTTTCGCAGCACCAGCCTGGTCTCCCAATACATGGCCGCGTCGAACGGGCTCGGCATCGCCATGCTGCCGTCCTATGTGGCGGCCCACAACGAGGATTTGCGCCCGATCCTGCCGAGCTATTTCTCCGTCCGCGACATCTGGCTCTCCGTTCACGAAGACCTGCTGCACATCGCCCGGATCAAGGCGGTCATGGGCTTCCTCGAGAAGCGCGTCGCGGCCGATGCCGACTATCTGATGTCGGCGGCACATGCTGCTCCGGCGAGAGCACGATCCTAGCTGATCGACGGCTGCTCGGCCGGCCGCAGCAACTCATCCAGCGCGCTCATCGAGGCCTCTTGAAGCGCGGCGATCTCGCGTGCGACCTCTGCGCACTCGGCCGCGGACATCGAGGTTGCGCGCTCTTCGACCTCGCGGCAGCGCTCGGACAGGCGGACGAGACCGAGCGCGCCGGCGGCACTGCCGAGCTGGTGCGTGAACCGCGCGAGCTGCCTGTGATCGCCCGCCACGGCGGCCTTGGCGATGTCCGCGATCAGTCTGTCGCCTGTTTCCCGCAGCAGATGGTGCAGCTTGGCGATCTGCGTTGGGCCCAGCAATTCTTTCTGGTCGTCCAGGAAATGCCGGTCGATCAAGGCGCCCGTGGCAAGTCCCGCGGCGGCCGGCTCGACGTCCGGATCGTCCTCGATTGCCTCGCGCAGCGCGTTGATCAGGATCGGCTTGCTGACGATCTGGACGATGCCGGCGTCCGCGAGCCGCTCGCGCGCGCTGGACGAGACGTCGGCCGTCACGGCGATGATGCGCGGCGTGTTCGGCAGGCCGAGCTTGCCGATCCGCGACGCCGCCTCGACGCCGTCCATGTCGGGCATGTGCAAATCCATCAGGATGATTTCGAACGCCTGATCGCGGGCGAGCTCGACGGCCGATGCGCCGTTCCTGGCGATCGTGGGATGATGGCCGAGCCGCTTCAGGATCGCCTCGCCGACCTCGCAATTGACGGGATCGTCGTCGACCAGCAGCACGCGCAGCGGTCGCGACGGCGGCGCAAGCGCGCCTTGCGCGATGCCGCTTGCGGCCAAGGCCAGCGGCACCTCGAAGGCGAACGTGCTGCCCGCGCCGGGCGTGCTCGCAACCGTCAACTCGCCGCGCATCAGGCGGCTGAGG